>CALFIT010000286.1 GCA_937877465.1 uncultured Bacteroidales bacterium
CCCTACCGGAACCACCAAAGACCAAGAAAGGCAACCCTTCGGGGCTGCCTTTTTTGGTTTTGCCTTTCGGGATAAAAAATTTCGTGAAGATATACCACAATACGAAATAATCTGTAAATTTGCAGAATCAAAATCGTATGTTATGGCAATCTATCTTTGGCTTATCGCCGCCATCGTGCTCGTGATCGTCGAAATCGTCACTGCTGGCTTCGGCTCCATCTGTTTCGCCATCGGCGCGGGCTTTGCCGCCCTCGTAGCCGCTTTGGGTGGCAACATCACCTGGCAAATCATCGTCTTTGCCGTCGTTTCCATGCTGACTTTCATCTTCTTGCGTCCCGTCGTGATGCGTTTCTTAGACAAAAGATCAAAGGACGTGAAGACCAATGCCGATGCCCTTGTGGGGCGTAGAGGCATGGTCTCGGAGCGTATCGACGCAGCCCAACATACGGGCCGAGTAGCCATTGATGGCGACGATTGGAAGGCCGTGACCTCCGACGGCTCCGTCATCGAGAAAGGCACGGAAGTGGAAATCGTCAAATTGGACAGCATCATCGTCACCGTCGTCGTGGTATAATGAAGTAATCGACAATAATTTACCAATCAATAACCTTTAAAATCAACACATTATGAGTATTCCCAACATTGTACTGATTGTAATAGTGGCCCTTGTGGTGATCTACATCCTCAAGGGAATCAAGATCGTGTCCCAGTCGGAAACGATGATTGTCGAACGCCTCGGCAAGTACAACCGTACGCTGAACGCGGGCATCAATGTCATTCTGCCCATCATTGAGCAGGCCAAGGAAACCATCGTGCGTCGGCAAACCGGTGCCATGACACGCACCTCGCGCATCGATATGCGTGAACAGGTGTATGATTTTGACAAACAGAGCGTTATCACCAAGGATAACGTGATGACCGAAATCAACGCCTTGCTCTATTTCCAGATTGTCGACCCGATGAAGGCCGTCTACGAAATCCAAAACCTGCCTGTCGCCATCGAGAAACTGACCCAGACCACCCTCCGTAACGTGGTCGGTGAGATGGAACTCGACGAAACCCTCACTTCGCGCGACACCATCAACTCGAAGTTGCGCAACGTGCTCGACGATGCCACCAACAAATGGGGCGTGAAAGTGAATCGCGTTGAGTTGCAAGATATTACGCCGCCTGAGAGCATCCGTCGTACCATGGAACTCCAGATGCAAGCCGAGCGTAACCGCCGTGCTGAAATCCTGAAGGCCGAGGGTGAGAAACAAGCCCAAATCCTTAATTCGGAAGGTGAGAAGCAGGCCGAGATCAATGCGGCAGAGGCTGAGAAGCAGGCCAACATCCTGAAGGCCGAAGGTGAAGCCAAGGCCAAGGTGCTGCAAGCCGAAGCCGAAGCCACCGCCATACGCAACATCGCCGAGGCCGTGTCGGACCGTGGCGCCGATCCCGTCAACTACCTGCTCGCTGTCAAATACATCGAGACGCTGAAGGAAGTGGCTGGCGGACAGAACAATAAGACCGTCTATCTGCCCTACGAAGCCTCCAACATGCTTGGCTCGTTGGGTGGCATCAAGGATATGTTCGCGAAATAAACCGCGAAAGCCATTGCGCCCAGATGTCAGCATCTGGGCGTTTTTTTTGACATTTTTTGACAAAAAATCAATTTATATTATCCCTGTATTCAAAAATTTGATTACTTTTGCGCAAAAATATGGTCTATGTTTTCCTATAAGAAAGAATTCCACATCGGCAAGATGATCCAAGAGGAACTGGAACGGCAGGGGAGAAGTGCCTCGTGGTTGGCCAAGTCCATCTATTGCGAGCGGTCGAACATCTACAAGTTGTTTGCACGCGAAAGCATTGGCGTCGACTTGCTGATGCGCATCTCAACGGTCATGGGACATGATTTCTTGAGGGACCTTTACGAAAATGAGGCGTGAAAATTCAAAAATAGTAGAATAAAAATCTAAAAATATTAGATTTTTTTTCCTATTTTTTCTTTTTGTTTCGCTTTTCCCTTACTTTTGCCCCTGTTTTTCTGAAACTGGCAGTTTGATGAACAGATGGCAAATCTTCCCTTTGGCCTTGTTGTTTTTGGCCACTTCTTGTAAGGATCCATCCATGAAGCAGGTGTTTTTGTGCGATTCGGTGGGCTTTGATGAAGTTTATGCCTTGAAAGACACCTATCCTGACAGTGCGTTGACGCTTTTCGACAGTTTTAAGGATACGGTCGACTTGGTGGAAATGTATCGTGTTAGTCTACGAAAGTACTATGATTATCAGATACTTGAAGCCGAGTTGAACTATAAGAACAATTTTCTTGTCGAGAATGGGGATTTGGTGCTTGAGGCTGCCGCCTATTATGATACCGTAGTACCTTATCGCCGTGTCGCGTTGGGACCATCCGAGACCGAGTTCATGCGTGCGCGGGCTTTCTATTATGCCGGCGTCGTCGAGTTGCAGGAGCATCGCTCGGTGGAGGCACTCCAGCATTATCTCTCCGCTTTGCGCATCATGGACACGCTGAACGGGGAGCTGTGTTTGGTTCCGCATCGGACCAACAACAAGGATTATCTGCATTTTACTGGATTGATTTACAATCGGATAGGTTGGGTTTTTTATGTCAACGACCTGTGGGACGAAACCCAGACGGCCTTGGAGCGGGCCATCGATTGCTTTCATGCCGAGGGCAACGTACTGGGTGAGTTGCCCAACTATTCCGTGCTTGGCGAAATCATGATGACCAAGGGCGACCGTCAGGCGGCCATGCACTATTATCGCATCGTCGACAGCCTCAACTGGGCGACCGACTCCATTCCTCCTTGCATGGACTGGGATTGCCAGCTCAACGAGGTATTGAGGATGTATGAGAACGATGAGAAACCAGCGGCTTACCAGCTTATTTACAGTGTTTTGGAACAAGACAACGACTCCTCGGCCATCAAGCAGTTGCGTTTCCATTTAGGTCGTTTCTATTATGAAGACCATGAATACGACTCGGCCTTGGCTTATCTCGGCAATGGTATGCAGGATTTCTCCTATCAGACCATCGCCTCGCTCGATATGATTATTAAGATGTGTAACGAGTTGGGCTACAGCGAGAAAGCGGCTTATTATAATGAAGTATTGGCACATGTTTCCATGGAACGGATTGAGCAAATGCGCGTGGGTTCGCAACTGAGTTCGCTCTTCGACAACTACCTGAACGAAAGGGAGGATTCCAAGCGTGGCGGTCGCTTTTGGCTGATTATCAGTGTGATATTGCTGGTAGTCGTGCTGCTGCTCATTTTCGACTATCACCGTTATCGGAAGCGGAAAAGAATTCATAAGAGCAGTTCAGAAGCCTACGAGCGGCAACGGATCCAGTTGGAGCGTGAGATTGAGAAGGCGCAAGCTGAATCGATGAAGCAGGAAGAGAGAATCAAAAACCTTGAGTCTGAGTTGATTAAGGTGATAGCGCGACGCGATGTGTCGTCGATGACCTTCATGGAGCGTGTCAAGGTGCTGGAAGAGACACCCATTGGCAAGCGCGTGCGTTTGGTGACAGAAGCCAACGTCAAGGCGGGTGTGGCCTATCCCGAATTGGTGCTGTCGCGCAGCCAGTTGACGCAGTTGGTCAACGCCGTCGATACCGTGTTCCCAAAGTTCTCGTCGAGGCTCATCGATATGTATCCGCGACTGAAATACTCCGATGTGGTGTATTGCTGCATGTATATCCTCGGCATCAGCGAGGTGCAAGCCGCCGCATTGACCGGGAAGACCTACCAAGCGGTGTGGATGCGGTCGGGGAAACTCCACGAAATCTTCGACAGCAAGTCGGATTTGCAAGTCGTTTTGTTCGATATTCTTAAAAAGATGCATATCGATGGAATGATTGCAAATAACTGACAATTAACTTCTTGTATTTTCGTTTCCATAGTATTTAATTACCTTTATTATTTCTGTAATATATTGGTATACAATTTACTATAAAAATTTACTTTATTTTCCTTTATCGCTTTGTTGTTTCGTTTTGTTACTCGTTATTTTGTGCGTTTGTACTTTTGCGGGCGAAACAAAATCGAGACACTATGAAATTTGTCATGAAGGATGTCCACGTCGGCAAGATGATTAAGGAAGAGCTTGATCGTCAAGGCAGGACGGTGGTTTGGTTCGCCAAACAGATCTATTGCGAGAAGTCCAATGTGTATAAGATGTTCAGGCGCAAAAGCATCGACCTCGACCAGTTGATGGTGATTTCTTCAGTGCTCGACCATAACTTCCTCAAAGATTGCTATGAAGAATTGGAATGATTCTTCAGAATTGGTTAATAAATTATTTTTTTTTTGAGCCGCAATTTTCCACCCCAAGGAGATTGTGGCTTTTTTTGTTTTGCCGTTTGTGATAATTGGCGTATCTTTGCGGCACGGAAATCAAAGTCGCACACTATGGAAATGCTGGATTTGTATGACAAGGACTTGAAGCCCACGGGGTTGACCGTTGAGCGAGGCCAGCCAATCCCTGTCGGCCTGATGATCCCCATCGTGGCGGTGTTTGTCCACAACAACCAAGGCCTGTATCTGATCCAGAAGGTGGCGCC
This sequence comes from uncultured Bacteroidales bacterium, assembly GCA_937877465.1. Classification (GTDB taxonomy): domain Bacteria; phylum Bacteroidota; class Bacteroidia; order Bacteroidales; family F082; genus Limimorpha. The sequence continues at coordinate 4,571 of CALFIT010000286.1, forward strand.
CTCGAAAGGCAACTATTATTCGACCACGGCAGGCCATGTGAAGAGCGGCGAGCGCGACTTCGCCCTTTCGATGTTGCGCGAACTGAAGGAGGAAATCGGCCTCTCCGTGACCAAAAGCGAACTCAAGTTGGTGAAAATCAGGCGTTACGAGCATAAGTTTACACTGCTTTATATGCTGAAGAGCAATGTTCCTGCCTCGATGCTCAGGCTGCAAAAAGAAGAAGTGGAATCGGTGAGTTGGATGAGCCACGACGACATTGAGGCCTTGTGCAAACAGGGGCTTTTCAACCGCTACCATTACCAGTTGCTCCTCGATTGCGAAGAAAGATTGCAAAACCTGCGCTGATTGTTTGTCGGTTTCGTTATTTTGGCTATATTTGCGGCAAAATAATCAAGTCATAAACACCTATTAATATGATAGCAAGAGAATTACTCGACCCGAAAAGCATCGTGGTCGTTGGAGCCTCCGCCGACATCCATAAACCGGGCGGAAAAGTATTGTCGAACCTTTTGGCCAGCCCTTTCAAGGGTACGGTGTATGCGGTGAATCCGAAAGAGACTGAGGTTCAAGGTGTTAAATGTGTCGCCAAAGTGGAAGACCTGCCTCAGGTGGACTGCGCCATTTTGGCCATCGCCGCCAAGTATTGCCCATCGACGGTTGATGTCCTTGCCTTGCAGAAAGGCACCAAGGGCTTCATCATCATCTCCGCCGGCTTCGGCGAGGAGAACGCGGAAGGCGCGGCCTACGAGAGACACATCGCCGATACCATCAACAGCGTGGGTGGCTCATTGATTGGCCCCAACTGCACGGGCTTCCTCAACACCAACTACTGCGGTGCCTTCGACGCGCCCATCCCGACCTTAGACCCTCATGGCGTCGACTTCATCACCGGCTCGGGCGCCACGGCGGTGTTCATCAAGGAGTATGGTATTAGCAATGGATTGACTTTCAACAGTGTATGGGCGGTGGGTAACTCGGCCCAACTCGGTATCGAGGACGTGCTCGAACACCTTGACGAGACCTTCGACCCCGAAAAGAGCAGCCGTGTCATCATGCTCTACATGGAGAAGATCGGCGACCCGCAGAAGATGCTGAAGCACTCGCGCTCGCTCATCAACAAGGGCTGCAAGATTGCCGCCATCAAGAGCGGTGGGTCGGCTGCCGGAAGCCGTGCCGCCAGCTCGCACACGGGTGCCTTGGCCACCTCCGATGTGGCCGTCGACGCGCTGTTCCGCAAGGCGGGCATCGTGCGCTGCCAAAACCGTCAGGAGCTGACCACGGTGTGCGCCATCTTCATGCACCCCGAGGTGAAAGGCAAGAACATGGCCGTCATCACCCACGCCGGCGGTCCAGCCGTGATGCTCACCGACGTGCTTTCCAACAACGGCATGGACGTGCCGCACATCGAAGGCCCTAAGGCTCAGGAACTTTTGGGCAAGCTCTTCAACGGCTCTTCCGTTGGCAACCCGATCGACTTCTTGGCCACGGGTACCGCCGAACAACTCGGCTACATCATCGACGCCTGCGAAAACGACTTCGACGACATCGACTGCATGTGCGTCATCTTTGGCTCGCCCGGCCTGTTCCAGAACTACGAGGTCTACAAGGTGCTGGACGAGAAGATGAAGACCTGCAAGAAGCCCATTTTCCCGATTTTGCCTTCCATCATCAACGTGAAGGACGAAATCGACGACTTCATCCGCAACAAGCACCGCATCAACTTCCCAGAAGAATGTGTGTTCGGCAATGCCTTGTGCAAGGTGTATAACACGCCCAAGCCGCAGCCCGAGAACCCTGAGATGCCCGAAATTGACGTGAAGCGCATCCGTGAGGTCGTCGATAGCTGCGAGAATGGCTACATCGACCCCGATAAGATCTATCAACTCCTTGACGCTGCGGGCATTGCGCAAAAGCAGATCCGCGTGGTCGACAAGAAGCAGCAGGCCGTCGACTTCGCCAACGAGGTGGGTTATCCGCTCGTGATGAAGGTGGTGGGTCCTGTCCACAAGAGCGACGTGGGTGGCGTGACCTTGAACGTGCGCGACATCGAGACCGTGCAGAAGGAATTCGACCGCTTGATGGCCATCAAGGACACCTACGCCGTTGAGATGTATCCCATGCTCGACGGTACTGAGGTCTACATCGGTGCCATCCGCGATGCGAAGTTCGGCCATCAGGTGTTCTTCGGTCTGGGCGGCATCTTCATCGAGGTGCTGAAGGACGTGCAGAGCGCCTTGGCTCCCGTCAACGTGAACGAAGCCAAGGAACTGCTGACCAAGCTCCGTGGCTACAAGATTTTGCAGGGCGTGCGTGGCCAGCAACCCGTAAACATTGACGTCTACGCCGAGCAAATCGCCCGCGTGAGTGCCTTGGTGATGGCCGCTCCCGAGATTGCCGAAATGGACCTCAACCCCTTGCTCGGCAACCCGAAGAACGTCGTCGCCGTTGACGCTCGAATCCGCATAGAGAAATAGTTAATAGTTTTCAGTTGTTCAGTTGTTCAGTTAGGCGATTACCCATAACTGAACAACTGCCAACTGCAAACTGCAAACTGAATGAAATGATTACCGAAAAAGCAACCTATTACCTCGTCTATGCCGCCTTGGTGCTTGTCAGTTTCTTGATTGACAACTTGTTGCTGAAGAAAACGGACAAGACGAGTCGCACCATCGGCTATGTTCTCAGCGTCATCGTCGATTTGGCCATCTTCGGCTACGGCATCTACCTTTACAAAGCCAAGGGCGAGGACCAGACCGGCTTCGTTCTAGGCGGCATCCTCTTCGGCGTGTGCCTGTTGTGCCTCTTGGGACGCTATTGGCAAAACAAGGAAGCCGACAAAAAAAGGAGGAAGGGATGAAACGTTGGGTCGTCGTCGTGTTGGCCGCTGTGTTGCCACAGATGTTGCTTGCACAAGGCGACCGTGTCGTTTTTTCTGCCGGCGGAGGGTTCTATGATGCGCCTTTCGCCCTGTCGTTGCAATGCGATGGCGGCTATGAGATTCGTTACACGACGAATGGGGCCACGCCAACCGCCCAATCCTTTTTGTACGAAAATCCTTTGCTATTGAATGAAGGATTGTATTCAAAATCAAATATTTACACGATTCAAAACACGATCGATGAGTTGTTTTATGTTCCCGAAACGGTGCAACATTGCATCACCATTCGGGCGGCGGCTTTCGATGAGGCTTGTCGTCGGGTAGGGCCTGTCGTCACACAGAGCTATTTCATCAAGGCGTTGGGCTGCGATACACACGGACTGCCAGTCGTGTCGTTGTGCGCCGATTCGTTGGATTTGTTTGATTACGAGCGCGGCATCATGGTGCCAGGCGCGAACTATGATCCTGCAAATGCCTATTGGACTGGCAATTACTACCAAAGCGGCAGGGAATGGGAGCGTTTGGTCAATGTGGAGTTTTATGAGCTTGCCGACAACAGCGGCATCAACCAACAAGCGGGTCTGCGGACGCATGGCGGCACCTCCCGTCGTGGCTTGCAAAAGGGAATGAAACTGTATGCCCGCGAGGAATATGGCACCAAACGCTTCAAGCACAGGTTTTTCGACGCCATCCCCAACGACAGCTTCAAGCATTTGGTGCTCAAGCCTTTCACCGACCAATGGTTTTTGACAGGCATTCAGGACGACATCACCAATCGGATGGCCCAACGGCTCAATGTCGAGTCGATGGCTTCGCGTCCGGCCGTGTTGTTCATCAACGGTGAGTATTGGGGCATCTATTATCTTCACGAAAAGCCTGACGCTCATTATCTTGAGGACCATTTCGGCCATTCCGACGAGGAGTTCAACGTAATGGGCAATTGGCATGGCTATTGCGTGGATGGCGACGGCTCCAACTTCGTCACGATGATGGATTGGCTGCAAACCGCCGACCTGACGGTGGACGAAAACTACCAAACCTTGTGTACCTTGATTGACGTGGATTGCTTCATCGATTACTATTGCCTTGAGCTGTTCATCGCCAACAACGACTGGCCTGCCAACAACATGCGGTGCTACCAATGGCGCGACGGCAAGTGGCGTTGGATTTTCTACGACGGCGACGATGCATTGGCGAAGATGGACGAGGATGTCATCTATTACGCAACGACGACCGACGACTTAGGCTGGCCCACCGATTCGCGCTCGACGCTGATGTTTAGGAAACTACTTGATAACGAGCAGTTTGAGAGCCGTTTTGTTGACTGCTTCAAGCAGTTGCTGTCCTCTCAGTTTAGCTATGCCTCCACCAAGCCTTTGTTTGATGCCGCTGCCGAAAGGGTGAGGGCCGAGGTGCCGCAACAGGGCGAACGGTTCAACCGTCCCCGTCGCTTGCGCGATTGGGAATCAGCCATTGCCAAGAATGACGATTTCTTGAAACACCGCGTGAACAACATTCGTGGTCGACTCGGCGACCTCTTCTATATTGATGATAGGAGTTTGGTATTCAGTGACTTGTATCCTAATCCTGCTCACTACGAATTACAGTTGACCCTTGTGAGCGAGGGTTTTGCCATTCGCGAAATCGAAGTGTACGACATGATGGGTAGGTGTGTGGATGTCATGCAGGTGAAGCTGTTTACGGGTGCCAATACAGTGAAGTTGCAGTGTCCTTATGCTCAGGGCGTTTATCTTCTGAGATTTGGGAACCAAACGAAACGTTTTGTAATTCAATGAGTTGTTAGATATGAAAAAATCGGAGTTAGATATTTGGAGGTCACAAGGATGCCGAACCAAACTAAGGCCTTTGGGATGGAAATGGGCATCGATGTTGGCTTTGCTTCTGCTGTCGCAGTTGGCGATGGCGCAGAGTCCATTGGTCGCTTTCTCTCGTCCAGGAGGCTTTTATGAGGACAGCTTCGCCCTCGAATTGTCGTGTGGCGAGGCCTGTCACATCTGCTTCACCGTGAATGGCGACACTCCGACGGACAGCTCAATGCGCTATCAGTCACCGCTTTATCTCGACACAACGCTCTATTCGCCGTCCAATATCTACACCATCAGGGACTGCCTCAGCTCGGTTTTTTATCTCCCCGACGATGTGGAGCGTGCCATCGTCATCAGGGCGGCGGCTTTCGATGACGACGGCAATCGGGTGAGTCCCGTGGCGACCCAGAGCTATTTCATCCGTGCCTTGGGCTGTGATTTGCATGGCCTGCCCGTGCTTTCCATCGTGACCGATTCGTTGAGCCTCTTCGACTACGAGACCGGCATCCTCGTTCCGGGCGCCAGCTTCAATCCGGAGGATTCCGTCTTTTCGGGCAACTACTACAATCGCGGGCGCGACTGGGAACGTTTGATTAATATGGAGTTTTATGAGCCTGACAACCAAGGTATTAACCAGCAATGTGGCCTGCGTGTGCATGGTGGCGCCTCGCGAGGTTTCCAGCAAAAAGGCCTTCGGCTCTACGCCCGCGAGGAGTATGGCAAGAAACGCTTCTCACACCGCTTTTTCGAGATGACGCCGATCTACAAGTTCAAGCGCCTCAACCTGCATCCGTTCCGTTGCAGCAACTGGCTCCAGACGGGCGGTCAGGACTTCCTCTCGCAGAGCATCGCCGCCAACCTCAACTTCGAGTCGTTGGCCGTGCGGCAGACTGTCGTCTTCATCAACGGCGAGTATTGGGGCATCTACACCTTGGAGGAGTCGGCTGACGAGCGTTATCTTGAAGACCATTACGACGTGAGCCTCAACGAGGTCGTCCTGATGAAGTATTGGGGCGTGCCCGAATATGGCGACCTCACCGAATGGCGGGCACTTTTCTCGTGGATGCGCGAGGCCGACCTCACCCAACCTGAGGACTCGACCTTTGCCTATACGCGTATCGACGTGCCGTGTTTCATCGACTACCTGCTTTTCGAGACCTTCAGCGCCAACCTCGACTGGCCGTGCAACAACGTCAGGATCTGGCAACCCGTCGCGGGCGAGCCTTTCCGCATGTTTTTCTACGATGGCGACGGCTGCTTCAGTTGGTATTGGTACAACGCCATGGAAAACGCCACGCAGCAAGACCTTTGTAGCTTGATTATCAATCGTTTCCTTGAGAATCCCTATTTCAAGGAGGATGTCTACCGACGCTATTTGGAGTTGAAGTCGACCCATCTCAGCTACGAGAGCATGAAGGCCGTTTTGGACCATTATCGCGACATCGTCGACGGCGAGGTGGATGGTCAGGCGGCACGTTTCCATTTCCCGACCAACCGCGACCGATGGCTCACCGACATGGACAGTGCCGACAGGTTCTTGCAGCGCCGTCATTGGTATTACGAAACGGAGTGGGAGTGGAATGTCCTTCCCCAGCATCAGCAAGAGGTCTTGTCGGCGTGCTATCCCAACCCCTCGGCGGGCAAGTTCCGCATGGGCGCAATGGCCGCGACGAGTGGTGACTACGCCGTTGAAGTCGTCGACATGATGGGCCGCAGGGTCTACGCCAAGACCGTCGCGTTGCAAGACGGCGAAAACCAGATAGATATGGATGTTTCGCTCCCTGCCGGACTCTATGTTGTCAAGGTTGGCGCCGCGACGCAAAGGATTGTAATTGAATAAAGACGGCGTTGTTCGGCATGGCTTTGGGCGTGATATTGATCCTAACGAAAAAAAATCAAAAAAATCTCACTTTTTCTCTTGACAGTAAAGAAATTTGTTGTACTTTTGCAGCGTACTAATTAACTAATACACTAAAACAAAATACAACAACATGATTGAAATCAACAACTTAGACTTCGGTTACAAAACGCAACCCGTCTTCAAGAACATCAGCCTTGCTTTCGAGAAAGGCAACATCTACGGCCTTTTGGGCGAGAACGGGGTGGGGAAGACCTCGCTGCTGAAACTCATCAGCGGCTTGCAGAAACCCACCGCCGGCACCTGCACCGTCGATGGCGTGGCGGCCTTCAACCGCTGGCCCGAAACCTTGCAGAAGATCTTCTTCATCTCCGAGGATTTCGCCATCCCCGAGGGTACACCTATTAATAATGTGCGCGAGTTGGGCGTGTTCTACCCCAACTTCGACGAGAGCCTTTTCCACGAGCTTTGCAAGGAAATGGAAGTCGTTCCCACGCGCAAGTACGCTGAGATGTCGTTTGGCCAGCAAAAAAAATGTCTGATTGCCACGGCTTTGTCGCTCAACACGGACTATCTGCTCTTAGACGAGCCTACCAACGGCTTGGACATCCCCTCCAAGACCCTCTTCCGTCAGGTCATCGCCAAGCACGCCAACGACGACCGCACCGTCATCATCTCCACCCATCAGGTGAAGGACGTGGAAAACCTCATCGACCCCATCATCATCCTCGACCACGACGAGGTGCTTCTGAAAGCCTCGTTCCGCGAGATTACGGACAAGCTCTATTTCGACTATGGCATGGAGAAGGTCGATGCCGCGCTCTACAGCGAAATGATCCCCGGCGGCTACGTCAACGTGACGCGCAACACTGAAGGCTTGGACAGCAAGGTGAGCATCGACGTGCTGTTCAACACCGTGATGAAAAACAAGGAAACCATCAAACAAATCTTTAGCTAATAGGAAGACAAGTCATGAACAACACATTCACTTTCAATCGTTTCAAGAACCTCTTGCTGAAAGACGGCAAGATGTATTTCCGCAAATACGGCGTCTCGCTCATCGTGTGGTGCAGCCTGAACGCCATCTTTTGGATTTTCAACCTGCTGTTTGGCTCGTCAACCACGCCTCCGGTCCGTTTCGGAATGCTTTGCGTTTGGACGGCTTTGGCCATGATGATGGTGCCAGAGAAGGTTTACGGCAATGCCAATCTCTCGCGCGAGGGTGTGGGCTTCGCCATGCTGCCCGCCTCCTCTTTGGAAAAGTTCGTCAGCATGTTCATCTACTGCGCCATCGTCACCCCAATCATCGTCTTTTTCGGCGGTTATTTGGTTGACACGCTGCTGTCGCTCTTCCCCTTTGGCGGTTTCGAGAAACCGATACACATTAACACCTTCAACGATATTTACCGCATAATCAATGACCACGAAGGTGCGGTTCAGGCAGGTGATATGGCTTATCCTTTCGATAAGATTATGTCCGTAGGCATGATGCGCACCTCGTTCTACATGTCCATCATCCAGTGGGCGGCCATCTTCATGCTCGGCAACATGCTTTTCAAGAAGCGCAAGACCGGCAAGACCTTCGCCTGCTTTTTGGGTATCGGTTATGTGCTTTCAACAATCATTGGTGGTGTCGTCTTCGCAAATACAGACCGTATGGAGCAATGGATGGAAAGATTTTCGGACTTTCCAACAGAGCAAATGGTTCGCCTGTGTCATAACGCAACGATTTGCGGCATGGTCATCGGAATCATCATTACGGGCGTGCTGCTCTACTTCACCTATCGTAAAATCAAGACCCAAAAATACTAAACCATGGAATTTAACGCACACAAACCCATATACTTGCAGATTTGTTCGCAGCTCTATGAACAAATCCTGCGCGGCGACCTGAAAGCCGACGACCGCATCCCCTCGGTGCGCGACTACGGCATCCAGCTCGGCGTGAACCCCAACACCATCATGCGCTCCTACGAGCACATGACCAACGCGGGCGTCATCTACAACAAGCGCGGCATCGGCTACTTCATCGCGCCCGAGGCCAAGGACATCGTCCTCCGCCAGATGCGCGACGAGTTCCTCACGAAAGAACTGCCCGAAGTGGTCAGGAAGATGAAGCTCTTGGGCATCAGCCCCGACGAGATGAAAAACGCCTACGGGCTGTAACTTTTTCGGGCTTTGCCCGTCTTACCGGAAAGTAAATCTCTTTTTCATACCTTGTAATGAGAAACGGCTGACCAAGCAAATTGGCCAGCCGTTTCCTGTTGTCGGTGAATGTGTGTCCATCAACGGACAACGCTCACGCGCTTCATGCCCACGCCGTCGTTGGTGTAGATGCGAATCATGTACATGCCTACGCCGAATTGGCTCATGTCGAGCGTGGTGGCGTCGGCGTTCAGCTCGGTGTCGTAAACCACCTGGCCGAGTTCGTTGACCACCGTGAGGCGTTGCATTCCCTCAGCCTCAATGGTGACGTTGCCGTTGGTCGGGTTGGGGAAGAGCTTCACATTCGCGCTGAACTCGTCCACGTCGGTCGAGTTCTTCACGGTGATGTTCAGTGTGCCGTTGCCGTTGTTGCACTCCGTAGTAGGTGTGGCGGTCAGGACGGCCTCGCCTTTGTAGGTGTCGCTCCATGCGACCACCACCGACTTGCCGTCGTTGGCGGGCGTGAGCGTACCGGCCTCTTCAGGCGCGATGCTGAAGCCCACCATCACATCGTTGGCGATGGTGTAGGTTGTGGTGGGCGTGAGGCGCACGTCCAATTCAGTGTCGCCGCTGATTTCGGGTTGGGCAACGGAAGACAGCATTTCTATGGTTACAGAATGTGCAGGAGTAATGGTGCTGCAACCAGTCGCATCGGTCACATTGGTAACGATAAAGGCAGCGGGGGCATCAAATGTCATGGTGTAGCTGTCGCCTTCAGAAACAAACCCGTCTGTGCCGTCAACCTCCACCATGAAAGGAGCCGTTCCGATAAAGTTGAACGCAATGTCAACGCTTTCGCCTTCGCAGAAGCTTGCATTTGTTTCACTGACGGTGTAAGTCGGATTTGCGTTCACATTGACGGTGAAGGTGAGTTCGCCTTCCTCGAAGGTGGTGCTGCACCCGCTGGTGATTTCGGTGATGTTGAAGACGTTTTCACCTACAGGAAGGTGTCCGAGGTCGATGGAAGTGCTGTTTTCGTCAAGGCCATACTCTGCACCGTTGATGATGACATAGCCTTGGCCTTCAATACCATACAGGCTGAAATTCATGTAGGCGTTTTCACCTTCGCAGAGTTGGACGACGTCAGCTTCCAAAGTCATCTCAGGCATCGGGGTCATCTCGAAGGGATAGTCGTAGGTGACTGAACCACAGCCAGGCGAAACGGCAAAAGCGGTCAGGGTGACGCCATTGTTGATGTCGTTGAGTCCGGGCGTATAGGTGGTTTCCAACGCCGAGGCGTCTTCAAACTCTCCGTCGCCATCGGTCAGCCAAGAGAAGGAAATGTAGTCGCCGGTGATTTCGACCGCTATGGGTTGCGGCTCGCTGACGGCGCAGTAGTTTTGTCCGACAAGAGCGGGGGTGATTTCCACTCCGTCCATGATGAACACCGTCATCTCGTCGGTCATCGTCTCGCCGTTGCCCGTGATGGTGAGCGTCAGCGTGGCTTGGTGGTTGGCGATGTCTTGTGGGCCGGGGGTATACATTGGCATGGCGATGGTGGCATCGTCGAAGGTGCCGTCGCCCGAGGTCGTCCACAGCAGGTTGTCGTAATGGATGGCGTAGCCGATGATTTGTGCGTCGTTGCCTTCGCAAATGGTCACGTCGTTGCCGGCGGTACCGGCCATGATGCGGGCTGCGGGCAGGCTGACATAGTCGATCCATGCGCAGTCGCTGCCGTTGTTGACGCTACCGTCCTTGGTGTACGACCATTTGTAGTTGTGGGTGCCTTCGCTGACGGCGTAGGCGGCCTTGGTCCAAGCCACGGTGCCCGACCAAGTGCCCATCTCGTTGTTGTCGATGTAGAAGTGCAGCTTGTCGTAGCCGCTTTCCGACGACACCTTGTAATAGAACGAGATGGTGTCGTTTGAGCCGGCCTCGTGGCGGAGGGTCAGGTTGGAGGTGACATTGGCAATGCCGGCACCGCCGCTTTTCACGCAGTATTGGCCTTCGTAGGGGTTTTCGGTGACGAAAGTCCAGGGGTGGGAGGCATCGTTGGACCAGCCTTCGCCAAACTCGCCTGATTCAAAGTCTTCAAGGATGAGTCCTACCTTGACGGAGAAGTCCTTCTGCTCGGTGTATTGGCCGGAAACGATAGTGAGGACGATGGGGCAGCTGTAGCCTATCGGGGTGTCTTCGCTGATGGTGATGTCGTAGACTGCCGTCTGGCTGTCGCCGGCATTCAGGTTGTCGAAGCCGACCGTGCTTTCGGCCACGGTGATGTAGGGCGAAAGCATCTGGATGTTGACAGAGGTGGCCGCCGCGTCGCTGTGGCCACGGTTCTCGATGGCGAAGCTGAGGGTGGCGGTCTCACCGGCATCCAAGCGTCCGTTGCCGTTGCCGTTCACCTCGGTGATGGTCATGCCGCCGATGGTGAGCACGGGGGCGTAGGCCTTGATGGCGAGGTTGCTGACGTAGGTGTCTTCGCCGTTGGTCACGGTGATGGTGAACGCATTGCTTGTGTTGTCGGGCACGTTGTCGGCCACGGTGAAGGCGAAGGCGTTCTCAACGGTTTGCATCTCGTTGGGTCCGATGCCGTCGTATTGGGCCGTGCCGTTGGTGATGGTGATGTAGTCCGAAGTGGTCTCAAGGACGGCTTCAAAGGCATCCATTTGCTCGGAGCCGACGTTCTTCAGGGTGACGTCGAGGTTGATGGCTTCGCCGAAATCGAGTTGGGCGTTGCCGTTCTGGTCGTTGATGACCTTGCTGTCGAAGACGATGTAAGGGCCGTCGGCGGGGATGACGCTCATCACGGCCTCGTAGCGGAGGTAGTTCTGGCCCGTAACGACGAGGTGGATCTCGGTGGGAGGCACTTGGGGCGCAAACTCGATGGTTTGCGCGTCGCCTGTGGCTTCGGCCACGGCGAGGATGTTCCAGCCGCCTTCCGTGTTCTCCCTGACGAGGCTAATCATGCAGCCTTCGGGCGCGGTGATGCTGACTTCGCCCAAGCCGGCGATGACGACGTCAGGATGCACGACTTCCATCGTCTGTGGCACTTGCGTATAGACGCGCAGGAAGGCGTCGCAGTGGGCAGTGAACATGGTGTAGGTGATGTCCTTGCTTTCAGTGTTGTAAGGCCAGTTGCTTTGGGCGAGGAAATACTTGCCGGCCACGTTGCCAAAGGCAGGCATCCAGTTGCCGGTGTTGTCAGCGTATGGGCCATAGGTGGGCATGAAGTCGCCATCGAAGAGGTCGTAGACACCCCAAACGTAGGCGTCGTTGACGAAGGAGTAGGAGGTCTCGGTGGGGCAGAGAAGACCGACGGCACCGGCGTTCTCGCCGTTGTAGGTGCGACGCATCCAAGCCTCGCAGAAGCAGTCGGAGCTGTAGTTGAACTTACCCGTGAGGCAGTTGATGGACATCACGAAAGGCAGCTTGCCCACGTTGTTCATCTGTGCGACATGGGTGTTGCGCACTGCGGGTTCGCCCCAGCCAGTCTCCAAGCCGTGGTCGCGGTGCTGCAACCAGAATGAGCCTTGGTTGATGGCTTGCACGACCAATTCGGGCGAGCCGTTGTTCCAATCGCCAAGTTCGCTCGGCGTGGCAGGGATGTAACCCGTACCCGAAGGCCCGAAATAGCTGGTCACCATCGAGGTGTTCTGGTTGCTCGACCATGTGTTGCCGGGCGAGCCGCTGTAGATGCAGTTGATGCGGTTGGTGTCGTAGCCTTTCAAGCGCATGTAGCCACCAAACACCTCGGAGCAGAGTTGGAACCAACGTTCTGTTTGCCAGCCCAATGCGGTGATGGGACGGGCGTAGAAGTCGGCGTCCATGTTGGGGTTGGTGTACTCATATTCGAGTTGTTTGCCGACGAAGACAGGAAGCTGTGCGGGCGTTTCGGCAATCAGGCGCGAAAACACCATGTCGGGCAGGTTGTCGTTGCCCTCGGCATCGGCATAGCGGTTGTCGGTGATGCAGCTGCCGTTGTAGGGGTGGCTGACGGTCTCGGCAGGGATGTATTGGCCCATGTTGGTGCCGTGGTCACCCAACAGGCAGACGGCCACAGGGGCAATCTCCCATGTGTGGTAGGCATTGTGGAACCAGCTCTTCATCATCTCTGTGGTGGTGGCAGGCATCTCGTCGAGGCGGAAGACCTCGGTGATGATGCCTTGGCGGGTGCGGTATTCCTTCAGCTGGTTGGCGTATTCGGCCCAAGCGTCGTTGTTGGGCGTGATGATGAGGTATTCGGCTCCTTCCTTGTCGTCGCGCAGCCATTCCTGCATACGCTTCTCGTAGTCGATGACGGGCAGTTGGTCGTAGTTCATCAGCTCTGCGGCCAAGATGGGGTCCCAATAGGGCGAGCGCAGGCGGTCGTCGCCGAAGTGGCCGTTGCCGCCTTCAAAGCTGACCGAAAGCTCGATGTTGGTGTAGACCTTCAGCTCTTTGGTGACGGGGTTGTACTGGAAAGGCGTGATGGCCACGGTGACGGCCTCAACGCCACGGATGTACGACTCGCCCATCACGAAAGGCTCGGCGGGAAAGAAGGCGTCCTTGCCGTAGACGGCCATGTCTTTCACATAGTTCATGTCGGGTTCCTCGCTCTCGGCTTGGATGCGGAGGGCAGGGGCGATGTTGACGTTATGGATGGTCTCGGTCTCGAAGCTGACCACATTGAGGGTGGCTTTGGCCCCTTGCGGGACAGCCATCATGCGGCTGTCGGTAGGCAGGTTGGGTAGCCCTGCGTCGTTGGGGATGGCGATGGCGGAGATGCTGATCTCCGACATTTCCTCGCCACGGTAGGTGATGGGGTTCAAAGACATCTGGCCGAGGTTGTAGCTGATGCGCAACCCGTCGCGTGTCTTCTCCGTCAGGTTGAAACCTTGCTTTCCCTTCAGGGGATAGTCGAAGGTTTGCGCCATGCCGTGGATGCCCGTGAGGACGGCCAAGGCCATGGACAGGATTAAGGTCAATGATTTTTTCATCGTATTAATATTGAGTTAAACTTATGATTGCTCTGACAAATTGGTTTCGTGCCGCAAAAATAAGATAAAATCCGACATATGTTATATAGGTGTGCCGCTTTTTTTAGGCCCGAAAACAAAAAAAGAGACGCGAATCTCGCGCCTCTTCTCAACCCTTAAAATAATTCGTATGAAAACTTAGTCGTATTCACCCCAATTCATGCAGGCGCCTTTCAGCTGTTTTTTCAGCGGGAACATCAGCGTCACTTTCACGGTGGCATCGGTGTTGAAGCGCTTGCCCAAGAGATAGGGGTCGATGTAGCCGGCACCAATCACGTTGGTCGACTCGCCGTTGATTTCCTCCTTCGTGAACGAATTGATGACGGCACCATGGGCCGAGGCATCCACCTTCAAGAGGAGGTAGTAGTTGCTGAAATTGATTTTGAAGAGTACACCGGCACCCAACACCACGCCCACATTCCATTGGCGCAGGTTATGGGCACTCATCGTCACCGTGTCGATAGTGGCAGAGGCCTCGTTGTATTGTTGCTCTTCCGTGCCGTAGTTCAAGATTTCCATCTTCTGCCAAATCATACGGCCAGCGATAGGAAGGCTAAAACGTGGCGCGACAAAGACATAGGGCCTGATGTTGCCTAACGAGAAGTAGTGGGTGAAGGGAACCTGTATGTCGACTTCTTGATAGTCAACATCATATTGCCTGTAGAAATCCTTGTTCTCGTTGATGGCCACGGGGAAGTTAAGCACCTCGTAATTGAGTTGCGTGTTACGCATGGCGTAGAGGCCTTCAAGGGAGATGGAGTTGTTGGCATTCAGCATCCGCTCAACGACCAAGCCGCCAGTGGGGCCGAAATTGAAAGGCTGGTTGTATTTCGTCTCCGTCCCGCCAAAGTGGAGCCAATAGGTCATGGTAAGGCCACCAGTGAGGCCGATGTTGTATCTGGCTTCCGACGAACTCACTCTGCTGTAGGCAGGTTTCAATGGCTTGTTGAATTGTGCCATTGCCGTGTTGCCTATCAAGGTCAAGACAAGGAGAAAAAGGATATGCGCTTTTTTCATAAGAGTTAGTGTTTCTTGAGTCGATTATTCAGTGTATTCGCCGTGTTGAAGATCCCCCATGCTCTTCAGAATCCACACATTGCCAGGTAGAGGCAATGATCCGTTGTTGATAAGAGGTTGATACAGAATGGTTTCCTTGTTGTAGTAATACATGGACTGGGAACCGATTCTGAAGTCTTTGATGATGCGTGTTGTGAGGGTGTCAGAGGTGTTGTTGATGGTGTCGGTGGTAACGATGGTTTCCGTATCAACTTTGCCCGACATGATGACGGCGATGAGGGGTTGGGTCTTCGAACTGATGTTGCGGACTTCATAGTAGTAGGCAGTGAAGTAGGGGTCGTGTCCCATGATGTACATATACTGGAAGTCTTTGCTCGATGGGTTGCCTGACTTGAAATAGGAGGGGGCGATGGTGTCGTTGATGAAGTTGTCGAATCGCTGGTTTTGTTCAATCAACAGCATCGTGCTGTCGTTGCTTGAGTTTTCCAAAAAGATCAGCGAGCCGTTTTGGGCGTTATAGGGTCTGTTTTGGATATATTTGGCAATGCCTTTGTGTTGCTCGTAGATTTCGAAGTAGTCCTTGACGGGCAGTACCCCTGTGCGCGGTTGCCACAATGAGTCAATCTTCACAAAAGCTTCGTAGATGTAAGAGTCGACGAGGTATTTGCCATCGATTTTTGGTGGCTCGTCACCATAGTAAAGATGCTCCTGGCCAAATGCCATCAACAGACGCTGGGGCATGTAATCGTTGATGTTCGGAATCTGTTGGTATCCATAATAGATAGTGGCATTATCCTCCAGATCGTCTTTCAAACATGAGTTTAAAAGCAAAAGACCCGAGAGGAGGAGAATGGTTTTGAATAAGTGCTTCTTCATCTTTTGTTATGTGCTTGAAGAGGTTCTAGGTATCAACTGCGATTTTAATCCGCAAATGTAAGGATTTCTATTTTACATTCGACATATTAAACGCAATTTTTTTGTTATTATTATTGTAAGCGATTATATATTAGTTCGTTATGATGACTTTTTGGGTGACGGTTATGCCTTTGTAGTTGAACACAAAGAGATAAATGCCGTCATTATAGGTGCTTATGGTGTATGGGAATGGGCGTTCGGCGATCACACTCAGTTCGAAGTCGTCGATGAGTCGGCCTATCATGTCATAGACCTTGATGGCCACTATTCCTTGCATATTGCCTAACATGAGGGTCATCTTGCCGTGATTGGGGTTGGGCATGATGGCAATATTCGGATGGCCTTCTTGCTCGTCGGTGCCGATGAAGCTGCTGATGAGCCAGAAACGACGGACGATGCCGTTGTTAGGGTCGCAGGCATTGTAGACGGTCGCACGCAGCCAAACGGTGTCTTCGACGCGGCCAGTGACGGTGACGGAACAGAATTCGCCGACGTCGCCGTAGGAGCGCAGCAGCCAGCCGGTGTTGTTCTCAAGGCTCCAAACCACCGAGTCCCATACGTTGCCTTCATTTTGGTCCCATAGAGTGAAGTCGAAGCTATTCATCTCGAATTCGGTTGGCGTAATGACCCAGTGGGGTGCCACATTATAAGGATCGGTGGAATGGATTTCTGACGGGTTGGGTGGCACCGACAAGCTCAGTTCCAAGTGGACGATGCTGTCGCACCCCAACGAATTGGGGATGGTGTCGGTGTAAAATCCGGGCTGGCTGTAGAGTTGGCCGTGCCATTCGTAGGCCGTGCAGCCGCCGCTGACGCTGTCGGTGCCGCCTTCGACGGTGGCCGTGAGCGAGAGCCGCAGGCTGACGATGCTGTCGCAGCCGAAAGTCGAGGTGAAGACTTGGTCGTAGATGCCGTCCTCTGTGTAGGTCGTGCCGTTCCATGTGTAGGAAGCACTGCACTCGCTGTGGACGATGGTGTCGGGGTTGATGATGCGGTCGGCCACGACGAGGTGCAGGTCGATGATGCTGTCGCAACCTTCGGGGTTAGGCTTGACGATGTGTCGGTCGTAGGTTCCAGGGTGGTCGTAGACGAAGCTGAAGCCATGTCCTTCGTAGGTCTCAGGCTCGCCAAACCAGCAGCGCAGGTCGTTGAAGGCAGCGTAGAAACCGGGCAGGGCATCGACGTAGATGAGCAGGCTGTCGCTGCATTCGGGGTGGACGGCGTTGGCGACTTCGAGACCCAAGATGGTGTCGTTGATGATGGTCACGTCGAAGCCGTGACCGGTGTAGGTGCCGCCGCTACACACCTCGGCGCCTTCGGTGAGGGTGTGCGTCCTCGTGTCGACATAATATCTCGACACGTCGATGGCCTTCCCAAACGAGTTGACGGTGAGGACGACTTCATAAATGCGCTTCTCGGCGTAGGTGTGGGTGGCGGGGTTTTGTGTGCTGGTGGCACCGTCGCCAAAGTCCCAGTCGACAGTGTAGTTGTCTTGGTTGACGTCAGCCTCAAAGGTGATGCTCTCGTCGGGGCAGTATTCGTAGGTGCCTTGTTTCGGGACCAAGGTCTCGTTGAGGGTGACGCGCGTGCTCAGGTCGATGGTCTTCGAGCCCACCAAATAGGCATAGCCTTTGGCGAAGCCGAAGCCGTAGACATGGGCGTTGAAGCCTCGCTCGCACAGCAGGTGATGCACGCCGTGCTCGATGTTTTGACGGGTGAACGAGAACTCGTCGGAGCCTTCGACGCGCTCAAACGCGCTGGCAGGCAAGAGGTTGCCGTCCAAATACACCTCGTCGACGGCGTTGTTGTTGACGATGATGTTCACATGGTGCGTGCTGATGTCGATGTTCTCGTCGTTGAAGGTGGAGAAGGTGATTTCGTCGATGCGTTGCTCGACGGGGGCAATCCAAACCACCGAAGGGTCACCGATGCTGTTGTTGCCTCTCGTGGTGTTGTAGAGGTAGACGGCTGCGGCCCCCGACGACTCGATGAGGCACGATTTCTCGGTGCTCGTCAGCTCGAAGATGTAGGATTCGTTGGCCTGCAGGCTGACCAAGAACTGCCCGTTTTTGAGGATGGTGTTGTCGTTTGACGAGGAGGTCACCTTCACCATGTCTTTCTCGCGTTCGAGCGAGTTGGTGACCACGAATTTCTTGCCCCACGATTGCAGAGGCATGGCTTGCTCGAAGATGTGGTCGAAGCTGCTGCCGTTGTTGGGAATGGCGGTCAGGTTGTTGCCGTTGTAGACGGCGATGGGCTTACCGTCGCGTGCCGTCACCCGTGAGCCGCTCAGGTCGCGCATGTCGCTGTTGCTGTTGGAACGCACTTGGTAGGTCTGTCCTTGGTTCAGCTGCACGCTGAAGGTCTGGCCCGCCGCATGTCCGTTGAGGGTTTGGGTGGCCGGCGTGATGTCGACGGTGGTGTTGTTTTCGGTGGCCACGATGAGAAAGGCGCTGGTTTGGTTTTGGGTTTGGAAAGGCTGGTTCGAGGAGATGTGCGACTGGTCGTAGGTCTGTATGATGTAGTCGTCGGCAAGGCTTTGGATGGGCAGCACATACGAGGCATCGAACGAGAGGTAGGCGATGTTGGTGCAGAAGACCGAAACGGTGTCGGAGCAACTGACCAAGATGCCTTTGTTCTGTACCTGTTCGGAGTTGCCGTCGATGTAGGCCACGTCTTCGGGGATGTCGACGGTGGTGATGTTGTCGGCTTGCACGGTGAAGTCGGTGCTCCAGCCGGTTTGTGGGTTGGTGATGGTGCCAGTGCAGTCGGTCTTCGAGCTGATGAGCACTTGGGTGAGGAGCCAGTTGCCGTTGTTGGGGGCGCTGGAGTGGTATTTGTGTCCGTTGGTCATAAACGAAACCCAAAACTCCGTGCCTTGCGTCGAAGCGTCTTGTGCCTTGGCGGTAATTGCGGCGAGCAGCAATGCTGAAAGGATGGCAAAAGGTTTGAAAATCTTCATGTCGGTTGAATTTAATGAATTGTTATTGTTTTCTTGCACAAGGTGCCTTCCTTGCCCGTGGCCACGAAGAGGTAGATGCCGTCGGAAAGGTTTTTCATCTCGTAGGGACAGGTCAGGGAGCCTTGGCTGTTGTAAATCTGGAAATGGTCGATGATGGTGCCGCGCATGTCGTACACCTTCATGTCGATGGTGCCGGTCAGGTGCTCGAAGTGGAGGGTCATCTGGCCGTTGTTGGGGTTGGGCGCGACGCTGAACAAGGCCGGCTCTTCGTTATTTTCCTCGGTGCCGAAGAAGGAACTGACGAACCAATAGCGGCGCACGATGCCTTCGGGATGGCACTTGTTGTAGACCTTGGCATCGAGCCAAATGGTGTCGTTGACGTGTTCAAGGACGTACATCTTACAGACGATGCCTTTCGGATGGGCGTTTTCGTCGGGCACAAGGAGCCAACCGATGCCGGTGTTCTCGAAGGCCCAAGTGACGGAGTCCCAATGGCACGCGGTGTTGTAGTCCCAGAGGTAGAAGTCGTACGACATGATTTGGAACTCGGTGGCGGTGATGACCCAATGGGGCGCGGTGTTCATGGTATCCTTGGGATAGATCGGGGTGGGGTCGGGGGTGTATTCCAAGTCGAGGTCGAGATGCCCGATTTGGTAGCATCCCGTAGTGGGGTCGGGAAGGGTGTCGGCGTATGCACCGGCGACGAAATAGGTCTGGCCGTTAAAGTCCCAAGTGTAAGCATCGCAGTCCGTGGCCGAAACGGGTTCGATGTCTTCGAGATTGGAGGTGATGTAAAGCTTTGAGGTGATGCCCGAGGTGGAACCGCCGCCGCAGGGGTTCTCTTGTGTTCGCACCGTAAGGGTGGCTTCGTAGAAGGCATAGCTCTCGTAGGTGTGCGTGGCGGGATTGTCGGTGCTGGTGGTGCCGTCGCCAAAGTCCCAAAGCAGCTCGTAGTTGCTCAGGTTGATTTCGGCGGCAAAGGTGAGAGGCTCCAAGAAGCAGTTCATGATGGTGTCGTTGGGCGCGACCGTTTCGCCGTTGACGATGAGGGTGGTGGAGAGGTCGGCGGTTTTCGAGCCAACCATGTAGGCATAGCCCCTTGCGTCGCCGAAGCCGTAGATGTGGGCGTTGAAGCCGTTGGGACAGCTCAAGTGGTGTACGCCGTGCGTGATTTGCGCCCTGTAATAGCTGTAGTCGCTGTTGCCCGCCACGGCATCGAATTGTCCTGACGGCAAGAGCGCATTGTCCATATAGACCTTGTCAACGTCTTGACTCTCAACGATGATGTTCATGTAATGGTTGCTGATGTTGACGTTGCTGTGGTCGTAGTTGAAGGTCGAGAAGGTGATTTCGTCGATGCGTTGCTCGATGGGGGCAATCCACACCATCGACGGGGCGCCGTTGCCCGAACCGTTTGAGCTGGTGTTGTAGAGGTAGACGGCGCAGCTGTGGGTGGCTTCGAGATAGCACGATTTCTCCGAACTCGAGATGCTGATGCTTCGCGACTCGTTGGCATTGAGGGTGAAAAGCACTTCGCCGTTCTTGCGGATCACGTTGCCGTCAGCCGACGAGGTGATTTTGTAGTAGTCTTGGCTTCGTCCCAACGAGGTGGTGACGACAAACTTCCTGCCCCACGAGCGCAAGGGCATGGCCTGCTCAAACACGCAGTCGCAGTCGCTCGACGCGCTGACGGGAATCAGGGTGAGGTTGTTGCCGTTGAAGATGGCGATCTTCTTGCAGTCGTGGGCGGTGACGCGCGTCCCGCTCAGGTCGCGGTTGCTGTTGCTGTCGCTTGAGCGCAGCTGGTAGGCTTGCCCCTTGTTGAGCACGATGCTGAACTTCTGATGGGCTGGCTTGCCGCCAAAGGTCTTCACCGATGGCGTGATGTCGATGGTGGTGTTGTCTTCCGTGGCCACGATGACGAAGGCGCTGGTGGGGTCGTAGGTGCTGGTGTAGTTCGACTGGTCGAAGGTCTGGATGATGTAGTCGTCGGCCAAGCCCTCAGTGGGCAACACATAGGAGGCGTCAAACGAGTAGGTGGCGATGTTGGCGCAATACACCGAAACGGTGTCGGTGGTGCTGATTTGCAGCCCTTTGTTGACCACTTGCTCGTATTCCGAGCTTTCAACATACACTTGCGTTTCCTCAAGGTCGACAGAGAAGATGTTGTTGGCTTCCACGCTGAAGCTTTGCGACCAGCCGGTGTTGGGGTTGGTGATGACGCCCGTGCAGCTCCGTTGGGCACTGACCATCAGTTGCACGCGCACCCAGCCGTTGGGGTTGTTGGGATGGTATTTGAACCCGTTCCCGATGAAGGAAAGCCAAAACTCCTTGCCTTGCGTCGAGATTTCCTGCGCGTTTGCGGCATTGATGCCTCCGAATAGAGCCAAAGCCATGAGTGCCAATATCTTGAAGTGCTTCATATTCGAGTTTTTTTGTGCGACAATGCCGTTTAATAATTAATAGGTGCAGCTTGGGTCGAAATACTAACGCGCAAGCATGGGGTTGTTGTGGCCTATGGTGCCACGACGACTTTCCGTGCCACGGTGCCGTTGCGTCCTGTGACCACGAAGAAATAGATGCCTGAGGCATCGGTGCTCATATGGTAGGTGAGGGAATGGTTATCGGTTTCGTTGTGGGTCACGAATCGGTCGAGCAGCGTGCCTCTCATGTCGTATACTTTGACTTCAACGGGACCGAAGAAGTTCTCGAAGTTGAGCGTCATCTGCCCGTTGTTGGGGTTGGGTGCCACGCCGAAGTCGGCCATGTTGTGTTCGTCCACGTCATAGAAGGAGCAAACAAACCAATACCTGCGCTCGATGCCTTGTGGGGCACAGTCATTGTAGGCCTTGGCACTGAGCCATACGGTGTCGTCGACACGCTCAAGGACATACATCGTGCAACTCAGTCCTTTTGGGATAGAGCTTTCGTCGGGTTCAAGGATCCACTGGATGTCGGGGTTGGCAAACGCCCATGTGACGGAATCCCAATGACAGGCCGTGTTGTCGTCCCACAAATAGAATTCGTAGGAGTTGATCTGGAACTCGGTCGCGGTGACCACCCAGTGCGGAGCGGTGTTGTCGGGGTCTTTGGGGAAAATCGGGGTGGGAGTGGGGGTGTATTGCAGACTGAGGTCGAGGTGGACGATGCTGTCGCAACCCATTGGGGTGTAGAGGTTCTCGGTGTAAACGCCCGGCGTTGTGTAGGTCATGCCTTGCCAATCGTAGCTGTCGCAAGTTGACACAACGAGCGGCTCGGTGTCGACATGGCCATACACGCGGATGTTCACGTCGACAATCTGTGTGGTGTATCCGTCGTTGACGGTGCAGGTGAAGACGGTCGTGCCTACGGGCGGCGTGGCCACGGGGTCTTGTATGTTGGCGTTGTTCAGCAGGTTGGCGGGCGACCAGCTGTAGGTGTAGCTGCCCGTGCCGCCCAAAGGCAGGGCATGAAGGGTTGTCGTCTCGCCGTCGCAAAGGATGTATTGGTCGGCGGAGGCTGTGGCAGTCAGGTTGGAACCGGCCATGACGACGGTGACCTGCGCCGTGTTGGTGCAGCCGCCTTCAAGGTTGGTGACGGTGACGGTGTAGACCTGCGTCTCCTCCAAGTTCACGGTCTGGGTGGTGGGACTGTTGGGGTCGACGACCATGTTGGCCGGCTCCCAATGGTAAGTGCAATGGCTTGCGTTTGTCGCCTCCGCGCCGATGGTGGCGATGCCTCCAAAGAAGACGGAGGCAGGCTCAGCCGACGTGGCGATGGCGGGAATCGTGTACACCGAAACGGTTTGCGTCTTTTGGTCGGTACACATGTTGTAGGTGGTGCCCACGCTGAGCGTCACCTCATATTCGCCGGCTTGGGCGTAGGTGTGCGAGGGGTTCGTTTCGTCGCTCGTATGGCCGTCGCCAAAGTCCCATTCGATGTGCTCGATGGCTTGCCCTGAAGGGTTGGTAGTCGAGGTGTTGGTGAACTGCATGGGGCTGCCTTCGCAAACCGCGACGAAGCTGAAGTCGGCGGTGGGTTGCGCCACCACTTCAACAAAATCGGTCTCGGCGCTGCTCGTCTCGTTGCCCACGGTGATGGTGCAGGTGTAGACGCCGGCCATCTCCATCGTGCAGTTCGGGATGACGGGGTTTTGCTCCGTTGAGTTGAAGCCGTTGGGACCGCTCCAGCTGAAGGTGGCGCCAATCTGGTTTTGTGCCGTCAGGTTGATGGTCTCGCCCACGCAATAAGGGCCGCCGCCGTTGACCAAAGGCGGCAGGATGCTACAGTCCGTGGTGCCCGTCCCCGTGTTCTCGAACGAGATGTTGCAAGGGCTGTTAGAGAAGTTGGTAATCAGCAAGATGTAGTATTCTCCGCTTTGCGCGTTGTTGATGTGGCAATTCTCGGTTGCGCTGGTGCTGTAGCTGCAATCAACGATGTTGCTGCATGCTAACATGTCGCAGGCCGTGGACATGTCGGTAAACGGGCCCCAGCAGTCAAAGTCGATGTCGACGAGCGGGGTGCTGTACATGTAGATGTTGAGGTTGCCGGGTTCGTCGATTCTCAGGAAATAGAAAGCGGGATTGGGGGCCGTCGAGAGGCAGTTCGAGGATTGTCCGGGCGTGCCTGAACAGGCGTAAGGGTCGCTGCAATGCGCGTTGTAGGTGTCGCCGCAGGGCGAACCTGAATTGGTGCCTGCCGGGAAGGAATAAAGCCCCACATCGGTGCAGAAGGGTGAAGCCGTTTCGCATGTGGCGTTGTCGGAGGCGACGCCTCTCGTGAAGTCCTCGTAAAGGGTCTTGAAAACCTCGTCGTCGATGCCGTAGCGCCATTGCACGAAAAGCTCGCCGCGCTGGTTCTTGTCCAAATAGCTGAACTCGTTGCGTTGCTCAAACAGGAGGTTGTCGAAAAAGAAATCAAAATCCGACAGCTCGTCGGGGGCGTCGTTGCCCACATACACGTCGATGGTGTTGGCCTTGTCGGGGTTCTTGTAGCAGAAATAGCCGTGGTCAAGGATGGCGTGTACCACAAAGACCCGTTCCTCGATGGTCGGGATGTGGGAAACGCTGAATTCCGACACCTTGATTTGACGCGGCTGCTGGGCAAACTGCTTCGTCGGGATGGCGCAGAGAAGCAGGACAGCCATAAAGAAAACACTATTTTTGCTTGTTGGTTTCATTGTTGACTTTTAAATATGTCGCTTGTTAAAATGAAAAATATGGTTATCTCTGGAGGATGACTTTCTTGGCGATGGTGCCTTCTTTGCTCGTCGCTACCAAGAAATAGATGCCGTCGGCTCTCGACGACATGTCGTAGAGCAACGAACTTGAGCTCATGTCGCTGAAAGTCTGTATGTTGTCGATGAGCGTGCCTCTCATGTCGTACACTTTGATGTCGATTTTGCCCGTCAGACGCTCGAAGTTGAGTGTCATCAGTCCGTTGTTGGGGTTGGGCGTCACACTGAAGTCGGCCATGGTGTGCTCGTCAACATCATAGAAGGAGCAGACGAACCAATAGCGGCGGTCGATGCCTTGTGGCGCGCATTCATTGAAGGCTTTGGCGCGGAGCCAGATGGTGTCGTCGACGTGTTCAAGGACATACATCCTGCAGGTCTTGCCTTTCGGATAGGTAGTAAGGTCTGGCTCAAGCACCCAATCCAAGTCGGGATTGTCGAACGACCAGGCGATGGAGTCCCAATGGCATGAGGTGTTGTAGTCCCAAAGGTAGAATTCGTAGGACATGATCTGGAACTCGGTGGCCGTGATGACCCAGTGCGGCGCGGTGTTGGTGGGGTCGGTGGGGAAAATCGGGGTGGGGTTGGGGGTGTATTCCAAGTCGAGGTTGAGACGGAGGATGCTGTCGCAGCCCAAGGCGGTCGCAAGCACCTTCTCGTAGCTGCCCGAGGCGGTGTAAAGGGAGTCGATCCAGAAATAGGCGTCGCATTCGTCGATGTCTAAGGTCGCGCCTTCCACTGCGCCCGAGATGAGCAGGTGGCAGTCGACGATGCTGTCGCAGCCGTCGTAGGTCGTGAACAGCTGGCTATAGGTGCCGGTGGCCGAATAGTTCTCTCCGTTCCATTCAAACACACCGCAGGTGATGGTGTCGAAGGAGGTGTGTTGGGGCATGCCTAAGGTGAGGTGCATGGTGACGATGCTGTCGCAACCGCCCACGGAGGCATAGAGCCGCTCATAAGTGCCTGGACTGTTGTAGGTCTGGCCGTCCCAAACGTAGGTGCTGCTGCATTCGTGGTGGTCAAATTCGTAGGTGACGCGGTCGGCCACGGTGAGGTGCAGGCTGACGATGCTGTCGCAGCCGTCGACGCTTTCCAAGCTGAGCTGTCGGTCGTATTCGCCCGGGTGGTCGTATTCGAAGCTGAACCCGTTGCCGTCGTAGATGCCAGGCTCCCCGTGCCAGCAGCGGCTGTCGTTGATGGGGATATGGTATTGCGGACGCGCCGTGATGTATAGCAACAGGCTGTCCTTGCATTCGGGATAGACGGGGTTGTCTTGCAGACGACTCAATATGGTGTCGTTGTTGATGAGAATGTTGTTGAAGCCGTGGCCGCTGTAGAGTTGGCCGGCGCAAGCCTCGTCGCTTTCGGTGACGTATTGCTGGCTGAGGTCCACAAAGAAATAGGTGGTGTCGCTCGACGAGGCGGTGCATCCGCTGGCATCGGTGGTGATGGCCAAGGCCACGCGATACACTTGCTTGTCGTGGTAGGTGTGCGTGGCGGGGTTGGCGGTGCTGGTGGCGCCGTCGCCAAAGTCCCAAAGCAGGTCGTATTGCTCGTAGTTGACCTCGGCGGCAAAAGTCATGGTGTTGTCGATGCAGTATGGGAAGCTCTCGTTGGGCTTCACTTCTATGTCGTTGATGGTCATCGTCGAACTCAAGTCGATGGCGTTGGAGCCGACGAGATAGGCATAGCCTTTGGCATTGCCGAAGCCGTACACATGGGCGTTGAAGCCGTTCTCGCAGGCGATGTGGTGTACGCCGTGGCTGATGTTCATCCTCGTGTAGCTGTAGTTGCTGTTGCCGTTGACGCGGTTGAAACTCAAGGGCGAGATGAGCTGGCCGTCGAAGTAAACATTGGCGATGTCTTCGGTCTTGACGATGATGTTGACGGAGTGGTTGGTGATGCCGATGTTGGCATGGTCGAAGGTGGAGAAGGTGACTTCGTCGATGCGCTGCTCGACGGGGGCTATCCACACCATCGAGGGGTCGCCCAAGCCGCCTCCGGGGTTCTGGTCGTAACTGGAGTTGTTGAAAAGGTAGACGGCGCTGGGTTGCGTGGCCTCAAGGAAGCACGAGCCTACGCTTTCGTTCATCGAGAAGGTGTAGGACTGGTAGGCCCGCAAGGTGGTCAGGCTGTCGCCGTTCATGGTGATGACGTTGTTGTTGGCGCTCGACGTGATCTTGATGAAGTCGCGGTTGCGGTTGAGCGAACTGGTGACCACGAAGTTCTTGCCCCACGAGCGCAGCGGCATGGCTTGCTCAAACACATGGTCGTAGCCGTTGCCCATGTTGATGGGGACGCAGGTGAGGGTGTTGCCGTTGAAGACGGCGATGCGCTTGCAGTCGCTGGCGAGGATGTGGGTGCCGCTCAAGTCGCGTTGCGAACCCGAGCGCACCGACCTGACGTGGTAGGTCTCGCCGGCGTTCAAGGTGATGCTGTAGGTCTCGCCGGCGACATGTCCGAGCAAGGTGGCGCAGCTCGGCGTGATGTCGATATGGGTGTCGTCTTCCGTGGCCACGATGACGAAGGCGCTGGTCTCGTTGTTGTAGACGTAGGCGTTCATGCTGCCTGCCACCGACTGGTCGTGCGACTGGATGATGTATTCGTCGCCCAAGCTCTCAACGGGCAAGACGAATGAGGCGTCAAACGAAACGTAGGCGATGTTGGTGCAATACACCGAGATGGTGTCGTTCGCCTCCACCTTGATGGCTTTCTGCGTGATGGTTTCATAAGTGTAAGCGTCGTGATAGCCTTGTGCTTCGGGGATGTCGAGGATGGTGGTGTTGTTGGCGGTCACGTTGAATTCCCGTGTCCAACCCGTCAGTGGGTTCGAGATGGTGCCCGAGCAGTCGCGCTTGGCACTGATGAGCACTTGGTTGATGACCCAGCCGCCGCCTGAGGTGTGGTCGCGGAAACCGTTGTGCATGAACGAGAGCCAAAACTCCTTGCCTTGTGTCGATGTGTTTTGGGCCAACGCCGCCGGCATGGCAAGGCTGAAAAGAAGAAGCAATGATATTGTTTTTTTGATGAGATTCATTGGTTGAGGTTTCTAAAAGTGGGAGACGCGATGGCTCGCGCCTCCCAAAATACATAAAACGTAATTAATGCTGTATAACAACTTTCTTGGCTACGGTGCCTTCCTTGCTTGTCGCAATGAAGAAATAGATGCCATCCGTCCGGCTCCTCATGTCATATTGATAGGTGCCAGGACCGGCGTTATTGTAAGTCTGGAATTTGTCAATCAGCGTACCGCGCATGTCGTATACCCTGATGTCAATCTTGCCAGAGAGTTGCTCGAAGTTGAGCGTCATCTGTCCGTTGTTGGGATTGGGGATCACGTCGAAGTCTTTGGGCTCGGCTTGATGCTCCTCGACGCCGATGAACGAACTGATGAGCCAATACTTCCGCTCGATGCCATCGCTGGGTGAGCAGCGGTTGAAGGCACGGGCATTAAGCCAAACGGTGTCGTTAACCCAACTGAGCACATACAACCTGCAGCAAGCGCCATTCGTTCCAAAAGGTTCAAGCACCCAGTCCAAGTTGGGATTGTCGAACGACCACGAGATGGAGTCCCAATGGCAGTTCGGGTTCTGGTCCCAAAGATTGAAGTCATAGGTGTTGATTTGGAACTCGGTGGCTGTGACGACCCAGTGTGAAGTCGTGTAATCCATCGGGTAAATGGGCGTGGGGTTGGGCGTGTATTCAAACTGCACGTTCATTGTCACGATGCTGTCACAGTCCGAGTTGTTCTTGTAGGTCCTGTGGTAGACGCCCGACATATCGTAAACCAAGCCTTCGTGGTCGGTCGAGATAATCTCGTGCCCTTGGGGGTCCCAGAAGTATTCGTTGCAGTTCTCTTCGTCGCTGACGGTGAAAGT
Organism: uncultured Bacteroidales bacterium; assembly: GCA_937877465.1. Lineage (GTDB taxonomy): Bacteria > Bacteroidota > Bacteroidia > Bacteroidales > F082 > Limimorpha. The sequence continues at coordinate 32,281 of CALFIT010000286.1, forward strand.
ATATTCGTCGTGGTCGTTGATGGTGAGATGCAGTGTGGCTTCGCTGTCGCAGCCGTAGGCGTTGATGTAATGATGCGTGTAGACGGTGCTTTCCGTGAAGGTCATGTCGACGTTGTAGGTGTCGTTTTTCCAACGGTAGGCATCGCAACTTGTGACAACCACCTCGTCGTCGAAACTCGGTCTGAGTTCGAGATTGAGAATCAGCGTACTGTCGCATGAGTTGGCATATTGCAGCGTGTCGAAGTAGATGCCGGTCTCATAATAGGTGTGTCCGTTCGAGGGCCATGTGTATTCGGTGGCGCAAAGCGACACAACATAGGTCTTGGAGTTGTATTCCGCCTCTTCAACGGTCAGGTAAACGATGCTGTCGCAGCCGGCTTGCGTTTGGAACACAAGCTCGTTGGGGATGGGGCTGGGTTGGAAGTAGGTGTCCAACGGAGCAAAGTAGTAGCCTGGGCCTCCTTCGCAAGTCGATTCGGTCAGATACACTTCATAGCTTGGATCTTGGATGAGGTTCAGCCTGATGATGCTGTCGCAGCCGTTGACGGTTTCGAGGGTGTGGTAATAGACACCCGAACTCGTGATAGGCTCTCCGAAGAAGCTGTAGGTGTCGCCTTGGCAGAAGTGGTCTGAGATGGAGGTCTCGTAGGTCTCGTGATGGGTGAGGTGCAGATGGATGGTGCTGTCGCAACCGTGTTGCGAAACAACGATATGGTCGTAGTCGCCTTCCTCGGAGAGGATCTCGCCGAAGAAGTTATAGGTGTCGTCGGGGCAGATGCTCACGTTGATGTCGGACTCGACGTGGGGATAGACGTAGACGCTGACGCTGACGTCTTGCGCCGAGAGGCCGTCGCTGACATGGCAGGTGTAGGTGGTGAGCCCAAGGGGCGGCGTAGCCACCGGGTCTTGGATGTTGGCGTTGTTGAGGGTGTTGGCTGGTGTCCAGGCAAAGGTGTAGTTGCCCGTGCCGCCCGAAGGCTCGGCATGGAGCATCGTGGATTCGCCTTCGCAAAGCTCGCTGTTATCGGCAGAGGCCGTGGCCATCATGTTGGAGCCTTCGATGACTACGGTGACACGACCCGAACCCGAACAGCCGCCTTGGGGGTTGGTGACGGTGCAAGTGAATTGCACGTTCTCATAAAGCGGGACGGTTTGAGTGGTCTGGCTGTTGGGATTGACGACCTTGTTGGCGGGCTCCCAACGGAAGTTGAAGGTGCCTTGCGTGCCCGCAGTGGCGGTGAGGGTGGTGGTGCCACCATAGATGACCGTGCTGGGGTTGGCCGACACGGTGGGTGTCGGCAGCGCGTTGACAGGTACCGTGCGGGTTGTCACGTCGGAGCACATGTTGTTGGCCGTCTGCACGGTGAGGGTCACTTGATAGCTACCCGCTTGCGCATAGGTGTGGCTTACGGTCTGGCCCGTGCCGGTCTGTCCGTCGCCGAAGTTCCACTGATAACTCGAGATTTGGCCTGTCGAAGTGCTGGTGAACTGAGTGGCGGTGCCTTGACAAACGGTGGTGAAGTTGAAGTTGGCGGTCGGCTGGGCAACGATGGTCACCGGAAGGGTCTTCTCGCTGGTGCAATGCCCTCCGCACGAAACGGTGAGCGTCACTTGGTAGGTGCCTGCGTTGGTATAGGTGTGCGAAACGCTGGCGCCCGAGCCGGTCTGTCCGTCGCCGAAGTTCCATTGGTAGCTCTGGATGGGCTGCCCCGTCGGGTTGGTGGTCGAGGTGCTGTTGAATTGCACGGCGTTGCCCGCGCAGGCGGCGGTGTAGGTGAAGTCGGCGGTGGGTTGGGGATAAATGACGACTTCCGTCGTGGCGCTGTTGGTCTGGCTACCCACAGCGATGGTGCAGGTGTAGGTGCCGGCCATGTTCATCGTGCAGTTCGGACGGGTCGGGTTCTGCTGGTTCGAACTGAAGCCGGCAGGGCCTGTCCAGCTGTAGCTTGCGCCCGACTGGCCGTTGGCGGTCAGGCTGATGGTCTCGCCCACGCAATAGGGGCCGCCGTTGTCGACCAAGGGAGGCAGGATGCCGCAGTCGGTGACGCCCGTGCCGCCCACCTTACTGAAGTTGATGTTGCAAGCTTGGTTCGAATAGTTGGTGATGACCAAGATGTAATACTCGCCTGTCTGCGAAGTGGCTGGAATCATGCAGTGTTCGGTGGCGGCGGCAGAGTAGCTGCAACTCACCACCTTGTCGGAGGTCAGTCCGTTGGGGCAAGGCGTCGTTTCGGGAATGGTGGGGTCGACGCTGTAAGGCCCCCAGCAGCAGAAGTCGATGTCGTGGCTCGGTGTGCTGTACATGTAGATGTCGATGCTGCCTGCGGGACTGCCGATTCTCATGTAATACCAAGCGGGGTTGGGCTGCGTGTAAAGGCAGCTGTAGTAAGGTCCCGATTCGCCCGAGCCGGCATTCACGCCCGCCGGAAACTCATACATTCCGTTGTCGGTGCAGAAAGGGTCGGCAAGGACGCAGAGATTGTTGTCACGCGACCTCGCGTAGATGTCCATCATCAACGACATGGTGAAGTCGTTGGGCAGCGCGGCCTTGAGGGCAGCCGCGGCTTCTGCGGCTTGCTCCTTGTCCATCATCGAAAACGCAGCGGCGTTTTGCGTGCGAAATTCGTTGTAGGCCTCTTCCAAGTTGAGCCCTTCAAAAGCCTCGTTGGCACTGACGATGAAGATGCCGTCGCGCTCGCTGGTGATGACGTCGAAGCGGCTGTCGTTGGCCAAGTTGTAGAGCGTGAAGACGCGCTCGTCGAAGTTGGCGATGTCAGTGATGTTGAACTCGATGGTTGGCTGGCCGTGGACGGTTTGGACTGGCTGAGCGAACTGTCTCAAAGGCATGGCCAACAGCAACAGGGTTGCACAAATGATTCTCGTAAAGCTTTTCATGTGTAGATTGTTTATCGTTTAACTTCAGATTTTGTCTGTTTGTTGATGCTTCCAAAAAGCACTAATTATCAACCGACAAATATACAAATAATCCTCAAAATAGAATGCAACTATGGAAAAAAAAGCGAAAAAAGCGGCTTAAGGCCGCTTTTTTCTGTTCAAAACAAGGTGTGTCGTCTTATTGCGTGACCATGACGCGCTTGACGGCCACGCCTTCTGCCGTGCGGATGCGGATCGTGTACATGCCCGCTCCGAAGGGCTTCAGGTTCAAGATGTAGGTGTCGTTGCCCGTCTCCACATCGTCGACCACCTGTCCGAGCACATTGCTCACCGTGAGGCGTTGCATGTTTTCGGCTTCGATGGTGACCATGCCTTGGGTCGGGTTGGGATAGAGCTTGGCCTTGGCACCTAACTCGTCGACGTCGGTCGAGTTCTTCACCGCGACGGACAGGGTGCTGCCGCTTTCGCCGCACTCGTTTTCGGCTTCAGCCTTCAGCGTGGCTTGGCCCTTGAAGGTGTCGCTCCAATACACTGTGGCATGGCTGCCTTCGGCAACGATGTCGCCCGCGCCTTCAGGCTCGATGCTCCAACGGTATTCGGCCCCAAAGCCTTCGCCCTCAATGGAATATTCGCTTGAGGGGAAGTAGAGTACGTCGACGGCATCGTCACCCACGATGGCTTCAACGACGGGCGGCCTGTTGATGCTCAGGTGCAGGGTCACGATGCTGTCGCAGCCCGCAGCGTTGGCGTAGACCTGCTCGAAGTCGCCACTCTCGGTATAGACGGTGCCGTCCCATTCGTAGCTTTCGCAAGCGTCGACTTGGAATGCCACTTGGTTGGATGTGTTGACGGTGAGGTGCATGACAACGGTCGAGTCGCAACCGTGGATGGAAGTGAAGATATTTTCGTAAACTCCTGATTCGTAATAGGTTGTACCGTTCCATTCAAAGGCGTCGCAAGCCGTCGCTTCGGTCTCGATGTTGTAGGACTCTATTAATACAAGGTGCATGGTGACGATGCTGTCGCAGCCATAAACGCTTTGGAACTGCTGTTCGTAGTCGCCTTCCTCGCTGTATTCGATGCCGTTCCATGTGTAGGAGCCGCACGAGGCTACCTCAAACTCAACATTGTGCTTCCTGTGGATGAAGAGCGTGAACATGGCTGTGTCGTCGCCGCAACTCGAGAATGCATTGAGATAGAAGGTGACGAACCCGTTTTCAATGTCTTGTGGGCCAGGCGTGTAGGTGGTGACGGGGGATGCTTCGTCGCCCATCTGTCCGTCGCCGACGAACTCCCAATAGAGGTCCTCGGCTTCGTTGACGGTGGCATGAAGCTCGTAGGTCTCGCCTTCGCAGATGTCTGCCGATTCGTCCATTTCGATGCTTGCCGGGTCGTGCAGGATGCCCACCATGCTGTCGCTGAGGGTCTCGCCGGCGGCATTGGTGACGGTGAGGGTTAAGGTCACCGTCTTGCGCTCACGGTCTTGCGGGCCTGGCTCGTAGGTGGTGACCAAGGCGTTGGCGTCGCTGAAAACGCCGTCACCGTCGCTAGTCCATTCCACGGTCTCATAACCTAAGGCAGTGCCTTCCAATTCAAAGTTCCCGAAGACGCAGGTCTCTTGGTTGAGTCCGGCATCGCAGGCGAAGGTGATGTGGCGCACGGGGAAGAGGATCTCGTCGATCCAGACGTGGTCGGCGCCGCTGCTGCCTGATGCGTCTTTCTCGTAAATCCATGAGAAGGTGTGCTCGCCTTGGCTGACGGCGAAGGTCATTTCGCGCCAGTTGAGCGTTTCGCTCCATGTTTGTTGCACTTGACCGTCGATGCAGAATTTCAGGTGGTCGTTGGCCTCGCAGTCGGTTTTCCTGTAGAAGCGGATCTCGTCCATGGGGTTCTCCACGTTGAAATGGAGGGATAGCGTCGAGCTTTCGTTGTGCCCGATGGTGCCCGATTGCAGGCAATAGGCTCCGGCGTAGGGTTCGATGCTGCTGACGACCCAAGGATGGTCGGGGTCGTTCTCCCATTCAAAGTCGTCCATGCCGTTTTCGAAGTTGGCGAGTTCGAGTCCGACGCGATGGTGGAAGGTCTGGAGGGTGTTGTAGGCGCCTGCCACGACTTGCAGGTTCATCACGGCGTCTTCGCCACGCGGCATGTCGGGGGCGACGCTTACGGTGTAGGTCACGGTGACGGTTTGCGCCGGCGACACGGTGGCGGTGCTTACGCTCGGGTTGCTGATGCTGAGGTAAGGAATCATGGTGCCTAAGGTGGCGACGACGTTGTTGGCTTCGGCCCCGCCGATGTTTTGGTAGATGAAACTGATTTCGGCAGTCTCGCCCGGGTCGAGGCGACCGTTGCCGTGGCCTCGGTTGCTGATGTTGTCGTCGATTATCATCTCTTCTTCAATCTTGAAGTTGGGCGCGTAGGCGGTGAAGTTGAAGCCTGCGTTCCATGTGTGTGTGCCGTCGGTCATCAGCAAGCTGAAGCGAATGAGGGTGCCGTCGGGCACGTTGTCGGCCACGCGGATGCCAAACACCTCGTCGAGGGTGATGCTTTGGTTGGGACTCAAGGCGGGGATGGTAGTGGTGGCGTCGGTGATGCTGACCAAGTCTTGCATGACGGTGGAGAGGGTGGCGGTGGCAGCGGTTGAAGCCAAGTCGCCGGTATTCTTGACGGTGAGGTTGAAGCGGGCTTGTTCGCCGTATTCAAGCTGGCCGTTGCCGTTGGCGTCGCTGAGGGTCACTTCGGTCATGACGAGTTCGGGCTCGCTGATGACGTTGATGCTGCCTACATAACGCAGGCGGTCTTGCTTGGTGGCCACGATGGTGATGGTGCCGGTGGGTTGTGCCGCAAAGTTGACGCTTTGGGTGCTGCCCGTGGCGGTGGCCACGGCGAGGATGTTGTTGTCGCGTGTCAGGGCGATGACGGCACCTTGCGGGGCACTCACGTTGATGGTCGTCGTGGAGGTCGTGATTTCAGCGGGATGGCTCACGTTCATTGCGGTGGGCACCTGCGTGAAAAGGGTCAGGAAGGCGTCGCAGTGGGCGGTGAACATCTTGTGGGTGATGGCTTTGCTCTCCGGGTTGTAGGGCCACGAGCTTTGTTGCAGGAAGTATTTGCCGGCCACGTTGCCGAAGGCGGGCCTCCAGTTGCCCTCATAGTTGGCGTAAGGGCCGAAGTCGGGGAGGAACTGCGGGTCGTATTGGTCGTAGAGTCCCCAAGCGTAGGTGTCGTTGACGAAGGAATAGGAAGTCTGCGTGGGACCGATGCAGCCCACGGCGCCGGCGTTTTGGTTGTTGTAGGTGCGGCGCATGAAGGTCTCGATGAGGCAGTCGGAGCTGTAGTCGAAGGTGCCGGTTTGGCAGTTGATGGTGTTCACGAAGGTCATCTTGCCCACGTTGTTCATCTGGCTGACGTGGCTCGTGCTGAACGAAGGCTCGCCCCAGCCTTGGTAATAGCCGTGGTCGCGGTGTTGCAGCAACATGCAGCCGCTGTTGACGGCATCCACGACCTGTGCCGCCGTGCCACCTGTCCAGCCGCCCAACTCGTTAGGCGTGGCGGGGATGTAGCCGCGCCCGTTAGGGCCGAAGTAGTTGACGACCATGTAGGTGTTTTGGTTCGACGACCACTGCGAGCCGGGCGTGCCCGAGTAGATGGCGTTGATGCGCACGGGGTGCTTGCCTTGGTTGCGCCAATAGCCGCCCACCACTTCCGAACAGATCTGGAACCAGCGTTGGGTTTGCCATCCCAAGGCGGTGATGGGCTGGTCGTAGGTGGAGGCATTCATGTTGGGGTTGGTGTACTCGTATTCAAGTTGCTTGCTCACCATCATCTGGGCTTCGTTGGCGTTGGCGGCCACGAGGCGGCAGAAGGCCATGTCGGGCAAGAGGTCGCCGTCGACGTCGGCGTAGCCGTTGTCGGTGATGCAGTTGCCGTAACTCGATGAGTGATAGGTGTATTCGGCAGGGATGCCGAGAGCCATGTTGGTGTTGTGGTCGCCCAAAAGCAGCACCGCGACGGGCGGGATGGTCCAGCTGTTGTAGGCGTTGTGGAAGTAGGCCTTCATCTGGTCGGTGGTGGTGCAGCCCATGTCGCTGAGGCTCTTCACCTCGGTGAGGATGCCTTGCTTGATGCGGTATTCGGCCAATTGGTTGGCGTAGGGACGGAAGCTCTCGTTGTTGGGGATGACGATGAGGTATTCGCAGCCTTGGGGACGTTGGGTCACCCAGTCTTGCATACGGGCTTCATAGTCGACCACAGGCAGCTGGTCGTAGTTGGCCAAGTTCTGCATGAGGATGGGGTCCCAATAGGGCGACCGCAGGCGGCTGTCGCCAAATTCGCCGTTGCCGCCGTCGAAACGCACGTCGAACTGCATGTCGTCGTATACGCGCAGCTCCTTCGTGACGGGGTTGTACTGGTAAGGCACCACCGTGACGGCCACGGTTTGCACGCCTCTCAGGTTGAATGGCGCCGACACGCTGACGGGCTCTTCGGGGAAGAAGGCGTTCTTGCCGTAGATGCTCATGTCGCGCTCGTAGGTGTTGGGCGTGTCGTCGGTGTCGAACTTGATGGGCGCAGCGGCCAACAGGTCGACGTTTTGGATTGTGGTCACGCTGCGGTAGCCCATCTCGATGTGGGCCGAGGCACCGTTGGGGACGGCCACGAAACGGCTGAAGCTCGGCAGGTCGGGTTCGCCGGGGTTGGCGGGAAGACTGATGCCCGAGCCGCCTTCCAGCACCTCGCCAGCGTAGCCGTTGTCGCTTACACTGACGATATGTAGCGCTTTCAGGGCGTGGCGCATCTGTAGGCCCGAGCGGGTGTCTTGCTCGACGCTGAGACCTTCATCCGCCGCCGAATTGTTGAAAATGAAGTCGCGCGTCTGCGCGAAACTTGTCATTACCATGCCCATCATGAGGGCTAAAGTGGTGATGCGTAATGTAGTTTTCATAGAACGATATAATTTATTGATTCATTACAACTTGATGATTTTGTGGTGCCAACGATGGCCGTCTTGCTCCACGATAATGTGATAGAGTCCGGCAGGCTGTTGCTCTATCGACACCTCGGCCTTGTTGCTCTCGGTCAGGATGTGCTTCCCGTCGCTGTCGAAGACTTGGATGGTGAAGCCGTCTTCCGCTTTCAGGTCGACGCTGACGCGCCCCGTGGTGGGGTTGGGGTGGATGCCAGGCGTGGCGACGCCTTCTTCCTCTACGTCGTCGAGATTGGTCGGCAAGACGATGTAATCAATCCAAGCGGCGTCGAGTCCGGCGTTGACCGAGTAGTCCTTGAGATACGTCCAAGTGTAGGTGTGGTGGCCTGGGTGGACGGCGTAGCTGTGCTCGCCCCACCATTGTTCGCCCGACCAGCGTTCACGCTCCTCGCCGTCGATGGAGAACACGAGGAAGTCGTAGTTGCTTTCCGACGACACCATGGCGTAGAACGAGAAGAAGCCGCCGTCGCGGGTGTCGTGGGTGAAGGTCAGCTGCGACGACTCGTTGTGCTCTATCGTGGCCGACCTCGCGGAATAATAGCCGTCGTAGGCGTAGGCGTTGCCGACAACCCACGGATGCTCGCTGTCGTTAGTCCAATATTCGGGGCTGAGCTGTCCGCTCTCGAAACTTTCGATGATGAAGCCCACGGCGCATGGAATCTCTTGCTCCGAGCTGAGGTTGCCGACGGTCGGGATGAGCAGGAGATGGACATGGGTGGACTCGCCCGCGATGTACTCCACATAAACGTCGAACGAAACCACGGCCACGCCTCCCATCTCCAAGTCGTCAATCGTGGTCTCGGGCGTGATGACGCGGACGTAGCCTTCGTTGTTGCGCAAGGCGATACGCGGACTCTCGGCCACATAATGCCCTTCGTTGGTGATGCGGAAGAAGAGTCTGACCACTTCGCCCGGGTCGAGCAGGCCGTCGCCGTTGCCTTCCGAGTCGTCGATGCTGATCAGCTCGCCGACCAAACGCGGGGCTTTTATGGCAATGTCGTAGTTGCGGGCATAGCTCTCGTCGCCGAAATGGGTGGTGCAGGTGATGGGGAGCAACGAGCCGTCGGCAAGGGCACCATCCAAGCCGAATTGGAAGGCGTTTTCGATGACGACGCTCTCACTCGGGTCAAGCGGCTCAAACTGCACTTCGTCTTGTGTGATGCCGACATGGCTCGATATGGAACTCAAGGTGACGCTGCCACTCTCGCTTGCCACGTCGCCGATGTTGGCCACCTTGATGTCGGCCACGGCTGTCTGGTCGTAGGCAAGCACAAGCCCGCCTGCGTTCAGCGCGATGCTGTCGACCACGACAAAGGCCTGATTGTGAGGCGCAACGATGAGGTCTTCCTCATGGCGCAGGAGGTTCAGTCCCGTAATGGTCAGGTGGACGACGTTGGCGTTGACGGATTGCATGATGGTGATGGTCTGCTCCTCGCCGGTGCCCGTGGCCGTGGCCAAAATGTGGATCTCGCCGCCTTGCCTCATGCTCAGCGCGATTTGCGAGCCTTCGGGCGCGGTGATGTGGAAGGGTTCATAGGGCGCGACGGTCAGGTCGTGCGTGGTGGCGATGGACTCAGGCATGTTGGTGAAGATGCGCAGGAAGGCGTCGCCGTGGGTGTGGAAGGTGTTGTAGGTGCAGACGCACATCTCTTGGTTGGTGCTGGGAAAGACGTGGGTCTCAAGGAAATACTTGCCCGACACGCAGGCAAAGGAGGGCAGCCAAGCGTCGGCATGGTCGGCAAAAGGCCCGTAATCGGGCAGGAAGCTGGAGTCGAACAGGTCCCACACGCCCCAAAGGAAGATGTCGTTGGCATAGGAATAGGTCTGTCCCGCCGGTGCGATGGCACCCACGATGCCGGCGTTTTGTCCGTCGCGTTGCATACGGATGAGCCGTTCCACGAAGCAGTCGTTGGGCCAGTCGTACATTCCCGTGCGGCAGTTGACGGAGACGAGGTAGGTCATCTTGCCGGGGTTGTTGATGTCGCCGAAGTCGGTGATGTAGATCTCGGGCTGGTACCAACGGTTGTTCCATCCGTGGTCGCGGTGCTGGATGATGTAGGCACCCGTGTTGATGGCGTTGATGACTTGTTCGGCGGTGCCGCCCGTCCAGCCACCCAACTCGTCGGGCGTGGCGGGGATGTAGCCCACGCCGTTGGGTCCGAAGTAGTTGACCACCGAGGCCGTGCCCGGTGCCGTCGACCATTGGGGGCCTTGCTCGCCGCTGTAGATCTCGTTGATGCGGGTGGGTATTTTCCCGTGTTGCGTCAAGAAGCCGCTCACGGTGGCGATGGCGATTTGGAACCATTTGGCATCTTGCCATCCTGCCGCCGTCAAGGGATGCGCATAGTAATAGAGGTTGTTGACGGGGTTGGTGTATTCGTATTCGATTTGCTTGCCGATGAAGATGGGCAGCTCCGACTCGTTCTGTGCGATAAGGCGGGTGAAGCAGATGTCGGGCAGGTTGTCGTCGTTGATGTCGGCGTAGGGGTTGTCGGAGGTGATGAAGTCGTCCTTGGGGTGTTGCGTCCTGAAGCCGGGCACGTATTGCCCAAGGTCGTCGCCGCTCTCGCCGATGAGGCACACGGCCACGGGCGGGATGTCCCAGTTGGCATAGATGTCGCGAAACCACATCCTGAGCAAGCCTGCGGTGGTGGCACCGGTCTCGGCCAAAGTCATCACCTTGGTCAGGATGCCTTGGCGCAGGCGGAAGTCGGCCAATTCTTGCGCGGCTTCCACATAGGCCTCGTTGTTGGGCGTGATGATGAGGTACTCGCAGCCGGTGGGGCGCGTCGTCGACCATTGCTGCATACGGGCGTCGTAGTCGATAGGCTCAAGGCTCTCGTAGTTGAGGATGTTGTTCCTTAGGATGGGGTCCCAGTAGGGCGAGCGCAGGCGGTCGTCGCCGAAATGCCCATTGCCGCCTTCAAAGCGGATGTCGATGTCGAACTGGCGATGGATGGAGAGCGTCCGCGCCACGGGGTTGAACTGGGCGGGACAGATGCCCAAGTGGATGACGTCGACACCGCGCAGCGACTGTGGCTCAGCCGTCCTGACCGCCTCGGTGGGATAGAGCATGTCGCGACCGTAAACGCCGGGGTCTTTCATGAAAGGACGCTCGGCTTCGTTCTCGCATTGGCTGCCGTCGGAAGGCGCGATGTTGATGCCGCTCAGCTGCTCGTCACGCGAGGCACGCACTTCCACCACGGCCCTTGCGCCTTGGGGGATGGCGACGAAACGGTTGAAGGTGGGCAGGTCGGGCTGGCCATACTCGTTGGGCACCACGATGCCTTGCGTGGCGATGGTGTGCATCACTTCGCCTTCGCGCACGACGGTGTCGATGCTGAAGTCGTCGAAGCGGAAACGCAGGCTGATGTGGTTGTGGTCGGCCTCGGTGATGCTGAAGGTCTGGCCAAAGACAGCCAGGGGCATGGCGAGCCACAATACGAGGGTGAGCAATGTATGATTCTTCATGCGTAGTTTTGACAGAAAATAAAGAAAGCCGTAAATTTACGGCTTTATTGGTGAGTTTATGGGCATAAATCGCCTAAAAGTGAAATATTCCCTAATGAAGCGGCTATAAAAGGGTCTTATTTATTCCTTCACCACTTTGCGCACGCATTTGCGGCCTTCCTCGTCGGTGACGTTGACGAAGTAGACGCCGGCGGGCAGATTGCTGATATCGATGGTGATGCGCTCGCCCTTGCCTGTGGTGCTGGCCACGCGCTGACCAAGCGTGTTGAGTACTTCGGCTTGCCTCAGGTTCTCGCCCGTGATAGTGACGAGACCCGTGGTGGGGTTGGGGTGGAGGGTGGCGAAAGCAGCATATTCGTTCTCATCAACGCCAGTCATGCTGGTCTGTCCCCAATGCAGGGGATAGTTGGGGACGGTGCAGAAGCACTGCTTGTTCAAAATAAGATAGCCTTCTGAATGCCATCCTGACTTTTGCTCTCCGTCTTTATCCTGCCACCAATGCACTCCATACGATACCTTTATCCATCCATAGCAATAGCCATCGTCGGTGAGATGCCGTACGGCGAATCGTTCATATTGTGTGGGTGGCAATAAATTAAAGCCGATGCCCCAGTCGCCGTGAAGCTCACTAATAGGGGTAATGGTGTCCTCGCACCAACATAGTTCCCAACCTGAAAGAGAATAGATGTCAAACCACCATCCTCCGTTGGTTGCATGAGTATACAGATAGGCATCGGAATTACCGTCCTGGTCAAAATCAATGTATAACTTGCTGATAGGATAGTATACGATAGAATCTGGCTCGAAATCCATATAGATGATTTCGCCTTCTTGGGCAAAGGCTCTCGTGAAAGGCAGTAACGCCAAAAGAGCAAGGATGAGTTTTGTGTGTTTCATTGTTTTGTGATTTTAAGGATGTGATGATGTGGTTCCTTATTCCTTCACCACCTTATCGGTGAACACCTGTCCGTCCGTCAGCGTGACCTTCATCACGTATTGCCCTGGCGTGAGGCCTTGCAGGTTGAGGATTTCGAAGGTTTCGTACTGCGAGCGCACTAAGCGGCCTTGCAGGTCGTAAAGCTCGATTTGCTTGGGCTGCACGTCGGGCGAGTATTGCAGGCGGAGCTGGTCTTGTGCGGGGTTGGGGTAGAATGCGTAGGGGCGGACGATGGACTCGGCCTCTGGCACGCTCACCGTACCGTCGTCGTACACGAAAAGGAAGAATAGACCAATGTCATTGGCGTTTGGGTTGGTGCTCCTGCTATATCCATATATTGCCATCCCTTTCTCGCCCTCACCGTCGTCGAACAATGTAGTGGCTGCGCTAAAATTAGGCACCCCTTGGTCGAGGTTTGACAACTTGCAATAGCGCTTCCAAAGGAGGTTGAGGTCGGCATCCAGCTTTAGGGCCACATACAGATCCCCTTCCTTGAAGACGTAGAGGAATCCTCCGTCGGGCACCCTTTCGAAGCCGAAGCAAAAGGGAGCGCTATAAGGCCCATGCACTTCATTGAATTTCACGCACTTCTCCAACTGGCTTGTCCTCAGGTCGAATCTTGCAATGGCAACGCCATTTTCTGTAGAATCGTAAGGGAGTTGATAATACCCATAAATGTTGCCCAAGCTGTCGTATACTGGCGCCAGGGGCGATTTATGGTAGGTTGTGGCTACAACGATGTCGTCGCCGTCGGGAAGCACATGGTCAGACCCAGCATAAGGACCTGGTCTGAAAAAGAAATTTTCCACTACGGGGACGTATTCGTTTTGGAAAACGTGGGAGTTGACAACCTGGAAGTCCTCGTCGAGGATATAGAGCATCAAGTTGTTGGCCTCGTTTTTTTTATATTTGTAATACATCAAGGGAGATGACGAAAACTCGTAAATGCCGGAAGTGTAGTTCAGGTATTGCGGGAATGTCGCCTCGTGCTTCAGCGTCCCGTCGAGCCCATAGCGGGTAAGATGCCCCAACAGCCCCTCGTCAGTGATTGTGTAGTAGGTGAGGATCAGGTCGTTGCGGCTGTCAATCATGTTTTCGATATAGTCAACCGCATAGCCGTCGTACAGGGGCACGACGATGTCCTCGTCGGGGTTGCCAGCGAGGTTGTCGTCAGTGAAATGTGAGATGACCAGGTAGGCCACGCTGTCTTCCCTGTTTTCCACATGGATGCGCAGGTTGTCGTCGCCCAAGGGGTTCCGTTCCACGAGATAGAAGTAGCCGATTCCGTCGGAAACGAGCAACGAGTCGATGAAGGCCATAGGGCTTCTCGACACCTTGTGGAAAACACTTCCGTAGATGGTGTCGGCATTTGGGGAGGCCACCAAGGTCTTGGTGACAAACTCGCCATTGCGCTGGCAGCAGAGGTTTTCGGGCTGGATGAGGCCGTAGCCTATGTGGTGGTAAGGTATGAGGCTATCCTGCGCCCAAGCCTTGTCGGCCAAAATCATCGTCTGGGTCAGAAGAAGGAGGAACAACGCCTTCTTGATGAAAGAGGATTTCAATGTGGTTTTCATAGCTGTTCTTTTTTAGGGGTGGATTCTTCCATGATTGTTTTACAAGTGCAAAGATAAACAAATTTTTCGGATTCGATGCCAGACAAACAGACAATTATTGGTTCTGCTTGAGTTGCAGAGGAAGCCTATTATATGATGATTTTAGTCATCGATTGGCGGCTGTGCTATAGCTGTTGGAACCCCATACTTGATAGAAGGGATGTGATACCAAACGGTTAGGTGAGAGTGATTGGGTATTCTAGAATCCGTTCCTATTCCCCAATCTAGAATTATTTCGTCATCAACGGCAAGCTCTTGCCCTAAACCAAGGTACGAATCAAGAGCGTAGCACATTTCATCAAAAGAAAGAGATGTTCCTTGACTTGCCGTATTGAATATCCTTGAGTCATAACCGAAAGGTGAGCCATATGGGTCAATATGATCCAAGAAATCAGGATTAAGGGTCCTGGAATAAGTGCAATAGACTCTTTCCTCTACAGGAAATTCATAGTTCCACACCCCTCTCAAAGCGGCTTTCAAAGTGTCCACAGCCGTTGTGCCCCAATCGTAGTTTCCGTAGTAATCAAAATAAGTTTCGCAAGCAGAATAGGCTGCGAAAATGTCTGAGAAGTGCCATGTGTGGTCAAACAGGTTTTTATTGCTATTATTAAAGGTCTGTATCATCGAGATCACAGTTTGCCCATTGTCTGAGATGTCAATGCCAATGAAGCGAAAATGCATGTTCTCGAGTTTGGTATTTGACTGTATCTTGGTAATTTCGGAATGGATTTCCTGGTATGCTTTTTCAATGTCGCATAACAGTATGTTACCATCTGTGACCTTGGTTTGGATGAAGATTGTGTCGAAGCACACAGCGTCAAAGTCAACATTGACGTGTCCGAAGTCGTAGTTGGCCACGCTGGAGAGGTGCCAGGCGGCTTCGTCGAGCGAAAGCGCCTCGTCGTCGCCCTTGGCGGCCGACTGCATCCTCTGCTTGAAGTCCTTCAGGTAGGCGTTCATGTCGTCGACCTGTGGCGGGGTGAAGGCCGCTTTTGCGGCATGCTGCCCAGTCGGGGCTACGGTGTCCTCTTTCTTGCAGGACACGATGGCGACCGAAACAAGGGTCGCGACTACCATCGCGAGGATGGCAATGAAAAACTTGGATTTTCTCATAATTTTTGAAATTTAATTGTTAGTAAATTGGTTATCAATCCGTTACCGTAAATTCACCATAATACTCATCCCCATCGGAGAGTGTAAATGTGACAATGTAATTCCCTGCATTAGGGATGTAGACCTGCAGACCATTTGGGGTAAACACTGATAGGCAATCTACCTGAGTACCTGAGGCCGTTGAAACTTCAACAGCAACTTGCCCGAGGTTTTCACTGAATACCACAGTAAGCACATTTCCATTAATTGATGGTATTATGCTTCCGCTCTTGTCTGTACCTCCATGGTGAACTTTCTGTTTTATTAGAATGGATCCTTCTACTTTTTTGTTTTCCGTTCTGGCTGTGACATGGGCATAGCATAATGCTCCCGAAAGAATGAAGCAGAGCATCAGAATCAATGTTGTTACTTTTTTCATCGTGTATTAGAATTAAAATCACGATGCAAAAGTACCGGGGTTCTAAAACCCCTGCAAGAACATGTTGGTTAGGATTGGTTAGGGTTTTTGACTAACATCTTATTAATCAAATGAATAAGAAATCCTTGGCCATACCCATCAAGGTGATGGGAAGTGGATTATCGCTACCGAATATCTTACGCATTTTACCATTGCGCTCGAAAACGGTATTGTAGGTACGTTGCATCAATGCCGCGATATCTGCGTCATTTAAACCAAGCAGGTAGAGGCAGCAATAGTCAAGGTCGCTATTGGTAAGTTCTGGATAGGCCTTTTTGAGACGGATAGTAAATTGTCCGAAATGGCGATCGACTGCCATGCGTAAGTCTAACAGTTGTTGCTTGTCCAAAGCATAATCCTTATAGACGATATAATCAATTTTCGATTTAAACTGCCCTTCGTTCACCCGATCCATAATGAGACGACATATAGGTTCTTCATCGAAAGATGCTGCAACTTCGGCTTTTGCAGCCAAATCATCCAATTGTTTGATTTGCTCTTTAAGTTCGCGCAGTTCCTGGTTGCTCCGTTTCAGCCGGCCCGCTATGGCGGCTTGCTCCATCCGGTGGGTTTGTCGCTCGGCTTCAAGGACTTCGGAATACTGTTTATCTTTTTCTTCCAACTCTTTTCTTGCCTCGGCCTCTTTCGCTTCCATCTCCTGTTGGTGATGTATGTCTTTGTATTCCAGTGCTTTTTTCGCTTCAGCCTCCCTCTGTCTCAATTCCTCCGCGTGCTGTTGTACTGTTTCTCTAAGCACCCTGTTTGCTTCCACTTGTTGCTCCTTCAGCTGCTTCTTGTTTCTGTGTTTTGCAACAATGAAGACAACCATAGCAACCGCAACAGCTATGGGAATAATCATCCACAATGCTTTCTTCACGGCTTTTTCTCGCTTCATTTCGGCCTGCCTCTCCTGTTCTTTAGCCAAATGCTCTTTGAACATTTCATTGACCTTTGAGACCTCTGTTTTCTTTTCAATTTCCGACATCGTTAAGCCAACGAGAAACGAAGCGTACTTTTGGGCTTTTACGGAATCCCCTTCCATTTGGTATATGCTACTCAAATTTTCCGCAGCCATAATTTTGGATGTAATGTCTTCTTGTTGTTCAAAGATAGTTTCCAAATAAACCCTTGATGAATCATACTGTTGAGCTTCAAATAATATATTGCCAAGGGTCAATAATCTCGTTGTTCTTTCTTCTTCATCTGCTGAGAGTGTGACATAATATTTTAAACTCTCAATGATGG
>CALFIT010000287.1 GCA_937877465.1 uncultured Bacteroidales bacterium
CCCACCTTGGTACACCCGCATTCGCCCGATGAAGCCCTGCTCATCGAGAGCGTGCAGCCCTTCTGGGACTTCCTCGTCGAAACGCTGAAGAACATCCCGGAGAAGTAAGTTGACAGTTTGGAGTTATCAGTTTTCAGTTATCAGTTTTGAATCTGATAGCAAAAACAAACCAACTTACACGGTATCAACCATTTGCGAAAGGCAGTTTTGGCAACAGAATTGTCTTTCGCATTTTTTTCGGCAAAAACATTTGGAGCAAAAGAAATAATTTGTACTTTTGCAGCCCGATTCAAAGGGACTTTTGAGCGAAAAGCAACAATTAAATAAGATACAGAGATGAAGCGCACTTACCAACCATCGAACAGAAAACGTAGAAACAAACACGGTTTCAGAGAAAGAATGTCAACGGCCAACGGTCGTAAAGTCTTGGCCCGCAGAAGAGCCAAAGGCAGAAAAAAACTTACAGTTTCTGACGAATATTAATTTTCGGAAGCCGTTATATTTCTTATTTAAGGTAACGAAGGCGACCCCGTTTGGGGAATCGCCTTTTGTTGTTTCTACATGGTCTTCTCGCACCGATAGATGATTTCCTCTCCCCTACGCGCCAAATGCATCCGCTCGCGTTGCGTTTCAGGAATCTCATAATAAATCCTGTCCTCAACGACGTTGAAGCCTGCCTTGCGCAGCACATCGGCATAGTCGCGGCCAAACTGCCGCACATGGTCGTATTGCCCGTAAAGGCGTTGGCGTTCCTTCGGGTCGGTGACGGTGGGGTCTTCGAAGGTGTCGACATCGGGATTGATGGGCACGAGAAGGATGGCCCAGCCGCCGGGTTTCATGATGCGCTTGATTTCGGCAAAGGCCTTGTTCGCGTCGCTGACGTGCTCCAGCACATGGTTGCAGATGACCACGTCGTAGGTGTCGCTCGGCTGGTCGATGGCAGTCACGTCGAGATGGAGGTCGGCGATGGGCGAATCGAGGTCGGCGGTGGTGTAATCAAGGTTCTTCAAGGCGCGGAAACGCTTGAGGAAAGGCTGTTCGGGCGCAAAATGCAGCACCTTCAAAGGCGCGGTGAAGAAATCCGTCTTGTCGCGCAAATAAAGCCACAGCAAGCGATGCCTTTCCAACGACAAACAATTGGGGCACAGACGATTGTCGCCAGCCACGCCATAGCCGTAGGGCAAGAACTTGCGGAAATGCCTGCCGCAAACGGGGCATTCCACCTTGTCGCCACGATAGAACGGACGGATCAGGAAACTGAACGCATAACTCAGCTTGATGAGCCACTGGCGGGGAAAAACCTTCGTAAACAGGGAAATAAGTTTCTTCATTTTCCAAATATCGTGAATGATGCGCAAAAATACGCAAAGAATCCCTATCTTTGCAAAAAATAACGAAAAATGCGGTTTTCAATCATCATACCCGTCTACAACCGGCCACAGGAGGTCGATGAGCTGTTGGAGAGCCTTTGCGCACAGACTTTCAAGGACTTTGAGGTCGTGGTCGTGGAAGACGGCTCGACGGAGCAATGCGACGCCGTTTGCGAAAAATACACTGACCTATTGGCGTTGCACTATCATTTCAAGCCCAATTCGGGTCCCGGACCGTCGCGCAACTACGGCGCCGAGCGCAGCCAAGGCGAATACCTTATTATATTGGACTCCGACGTCATCGTCCCCGACAACTACTTGGAAACCATAGAGAAAGAGCTGGAAAGTGAGCCTTGCGATGCCTTTGGCGGTCCCGACAAGGCGCATCCGTCGTTCACGCCCATCCAGAAGGCCATCAACTACGCCATGACCTCGTTTTTCACCACGGGCGGCATCCGTGGCGGCAAGCAGAAATTGGACAAGTTCTATCCACGCAGCTTCAATTTGGGCATTAAGAAAGAGGTTTTCGAGGCCTTGGGAGGTTTTGCCCCCATGCGCTATGGCGAGGACATCGACCTGAGTACCAGGATTTTCGCCAACGGCTATAGTTGCCGACTCTTCCCCGATGCCTTCGTCTATCACAAACGCCGCGTGAAGTTCAGCTCGTTTTTCCGTCAGGTGAAACATTCGGGCGAGGCGCGTGTCGTCCTGAAAAAGAAATATCCCGACACCTTCAAGCTCGTGCATCTGCTGCCAGCGGCCTTCGTGGTCGGCAACCTGCTCCTGCTGCTGCTCGCCATCTTCGACTCGTGGTGGTGGCTGTTGCCCATCGCCGCCTATGTATTAATGGTTTTCGTCGATTCATGGCTGAATAACAAGGACTTGAAAGTCGCATTACTCTCAGTGCCAGCGGCTTACTGTCAGTTGTTTGGCTACGGAATCGGGTTCATTGAAGCCCAATGGAAAGACATTTTAGGCAAAAAAAGCCATCCCAAAACAGAAAATTCGTAAATTCGCAGCACTTAACAAACACTCCAAACATGGGCCAATTGTTCAGAATCATCCTTTACGCCGTCTTGTTGTTCTACATCTTCGACCTGATAATCAGGGCGATATTCAAGCGTAAGATGCGTAAACTTGAAAAAAAGACCCAGCAGGAAAGCCAGCGCGACCAGACTGCATCCGACGAGTCGCAGGCCAAGCCCCACCTCGGCCCAAATATTGGAGAATATACTGATTTTGAAGAAGTTGAATAGAAAAACATTGAAACAATGAAGAATAACTTTTTCCAGAAAAACAAGAACATCCTCAGCATCGTGGCCGCCATTGTCGCCTTTGCGGTCATCACCTTGGTTTACTTCAGCCCCGTGCTGCAAGGCAAGCGCGTCAAGCAGCACGACATCGAGATGCATCTTGGCATGTCGCAGGAAATCACTGACTTCCGCGAGACCACGGGCGAACAAACCCTTTGGACCAATGCACCCTTTGGCGGGATGCCGGCGTGGAACATCTCCGTCAAGCCCGAAGGCAACCTCACCAACCCCATCTACAAAGGGCTTTCGTTGGGTTTCCCCCACCCTATCGGCTCCGTATTCATCTGTATGTTAGGGTTTTTCGTCCTGCTCATGGTGCTCGACTGCGGCTTCTGGATCAGTTTCATCGGAGCCATCGCCTACGGATTCACGTCGTATCTTTTCATTGTCATCGGAGCAGGCCACAACGCCAAAGCCATGGCCATGGCCTATATGCCCGCTGTCATTGCCGGCGTGCTTTTGACCTATAAAGGCAAATACCTGTGGGGCTGGCTGTTGACCGCTTTCGCATTGGCTTTTGAAGTGCGCACGGGACACCTTCAAATCACCTATTATCTCGCGCTGATTGTCGTGATTTTGGTCGTCGCGGAACTCATCAGCGACATCATCAACAAGCGATTAGGGCATTTCTTCAAGGCATCGGCGGGATTGGTAGTGGCGGCCATCTTAGGCATATTGACTTGTTCGACAACGCTTTACGGTAACTACGAGTTTGGCAAGGAAACCACCCGTGGCAAACCGGTGCTCACCCGCAACGACGACAACCAGACCAAGGGCCTCGACCGCGACTACATCACGCAATGGAGCTACGGCAAGGGCGAGACCTGGAGCCTGCTGATTCCCAACGCCAAAGGCGGTGCATCGGCCTACATCGGGAAGCAGAACCCAGCCTTGGACAAGGCCGACCGGCGGTTTAGGGACAACATCGCGCAGAGCAACGCCTACTGGGGCGACCAGCCCGGCACGAGCGGCCCCGTGTATGTGGGTGCCATCGTGGTGTTCCTCTTCGTGCTTGGTGCCTTGACCGTGAAAGGCAAGCTGAAATGGGCCTTGCTCGTCGCCACCTTGCTCTCCATCCTGCTCAGCTGGGGCAAAAACTTCATGGGCTTCACCAACTTCTTCCTCGACTACATCCCGTTCTACGACAAGTTCCGGGCCGTCAGCATGACTTTGGTCATCGCTGAAGTCACCATGCCGTTGTTGGCATTCTTGGGCTTGGCCGAAATCGCGAAAAGCCCCGAAGCCTTCAAGCAAAACATCAAGAAGTTCTACATTGCCTTGGGCATCACGGCGGGCGTTTGCCTGTTGTTCTACATCGCCCCGAAAGCCTTCTTCAGCTTCCTCAGCCAAGGCGAAGCCGAACAGTTTGCGCAACTCAGTTCGGGCAAAGACGGTGCTGTGTACCAAGCCTTTGCGACAAGCCTCGAAGACGTGCGCGTGGCCATTTTCCGCAAGGATGCCTTAAGGAGCCTGCTGTTCGTCGTGCTTGCCGCCGTGCCGATTTTCCTCTACGGCAAGGGCAAGCTGAAAGCCGCGCCCGCGTTTGCCATCCTCGCCGCCTTGGTGCTCGTCGACATGTATCCTATCGACAAGCGTTACCTCAACAACGATGACTTCATCGCGAAACGGCAATACGAGAAGCCCTATTCGGCCAGTAGCGCCGACCAAGCCATCTTGAGCGACAACACATTGGATTTCAGGGTGGCCGACATCACCAAGGACATGTTCAACGATGCCAGCACCTGCTATTTCCACAAGTCGTTGGGCGGCTATTCGGGAGCCAAATTGCGCCGCTACCAAGATGTCATCAGCCAATATCTCGGCGGCGAACTCAACCAACTCAGGACCGCCCAAACCGCAAGCGACATGATGCAGACCTTGTCGCAGCAGAAGGTTACCAACATGTTGAATACCAAATACATCATCTACAACCCGAATGCACAGCCCATCCAGAACCCGTTTGCCTTGGGCAACGCTTGGGTGGTCAACGACATCCGATGGGTCGACACGCCCAACGAGGAAATCGACGCCATCGCCGCCACCGACTTGCGGCACACGGCCATCGTGAACAAGGAGTTTGAGCAGAAAGTCGGAGCTTACAGGCTCACGGACAGCATCGTGCCCGAAGTGACGTTGACAGATTACCAGCCCAACAGGTTGACCTACCGGTTCAGCGGCGTTTCGGCAGGCTCAACGGCCGCAAACTATTTGGTGGTCTTTTCTGAGGTTTGGACCGAGAAAGGCTGGAAGATGTTCGTCGACGGTGAGGAGCAGCCTTTGCTTCGCGCCAACTATCTGCTGCGCAGCGCGATAATCCCTGCCGGCAACCACGAGATCGTGATGGAATATGCGCCCAAGGCTTGGAAAACGGGCAACACGGTTTCGTTTGCCAGTTCGCTGATCATGGTTTTGGGACTCATCGGTGCTCTCGTCGTCACCTTCAAGCCCAAGAAAGAGGAAAAGGCATGAAGCGCGTCCTCATCATAACGTATTATTGGCCCCCGTCGGGCGGCAGCGGCGTACAGCGTTGGCTGAAGATGTCGAAATACCTGCCCGAATACGGCTGGCAACCCGTCATCTACACCACGGAAAACGCTGAATACCCGATTGTTGACCATTCGTTGGAGAAAGACATCACGCCTCAGGCCGAGGTCGTCAGGCGACCCATTGTGGAACCCTATTCCTTCTATAAAAAATTCCTCGGCATCAAGCAGGAAGAGACCATCAAGGTCGGCTTTGCGTCGGCGACGAAAAAGACGGGGTGGAAAGCCAAAGCCGCCATGTGGATTCGCGGCAACCTGTTCATTCCCGACGCCCGTTGCTGGTGGGTGAAGCCATCGGTGCGCTACCTCAAAGCCTACCTCAAAGACCATCCCGTGGACGCCATCGTCAGCACGGGTCCGCCACATTCGATGCACTTGATAGCCATGAAGTTGAAGGAAGCCTTGGGCATTCCGTGGATTGCCGACTTCCGCGACCCTTGGACCGAAATCGACTATTACGGCGACCTGCACCTCAGCCGACGGGCCGACCGCAAGCAACACCAGTTGGAGCACGAAGTGCTGACGAAAGCCGACAAGGTGGTGACCATAGGCTGGGATTGCGCCCGGAGCCTCGGAAGGATAGGGCAACGCAATGTGCGCGTGATCCCCAACGGATACGATTGGGACCTTTCGCAGCAAAGCCAAACGTCCGAGTTGTCGGAAATGTTTACGATCACACATTTGGGAGTGGTTACCCCTTCGCGCAATGTCCCACAGCTCTGGTCGGCCTTGAAAGAGTTGAAAGACGAAGACGAAAATTTTAGCAAAAACCTAAAAATCAGACTAATAGGCCAAGTCGACCAATCGGTTTTGCAAAGCATTGAAGCAGAAGGGCTGACAGAAAGCACCGAGCTTGTACCCCACATTCCGCACGACGAAGTGCTGAAAGCGCAACGCGCCTCGCAAGTGCTCCTACTATTGGTCAACAACACGCCCAACGCCAAAGGCATCCTGACGGGCAAGCTGTTTGAGTATCTCGCTTCGGGCCGTCCCATTCTCTGCATCGGGCCTGAAGACGGCGACGCGGCACATGTCATCAGCGAAGCCAAGGCCGGAACGACAATAGGGTTTGAAGACAAAGAAAGGATGAAAGAAGCCCTTGCGAAACTTTATCGCAAATACCTTGATAACGACCTGCCCAACAACGCCAATGCTTCCATAGAGCGTTATTCAAGGCGGGCCTTGGCGGGAGAATACGCTGATTTATTAGAAAGGATCACATAAGGTCCAAAGGGTACAGACTAACCCAACTGCCGATACAGCTCCACCAATCGTGCGCCATCCACGGCCCAATTGTATTTGTCAATCACGGCTTGACGACCCTTCTTGATGTAGTCGTTCAAACCGTCGGGATGCCTTTGGAAACGCTCGATAATAGCGGCCAATTCCTCTGGCTGGTCGTAACGGTAAGAAACGCCGCTGTGGGTCTCGTCAACGATACGCACCAACGGGTCGCAGTTGGATACAATCATCGGGATTTCGGCATACATATACTGGAAAATCTTGTGCGGAATCGTGTTGTCGGTGTGTCCCGACTTGATGTGCGGAATCAAGGCCACGTTGGCCGACTCATACAAGTCGACGATCTGCGTAAAATGCCTGAATCCGTGAACCGTCACATGGTCCGACACATTCAATTCCGCAATCAGTCTCTTGATGTCGGCGAGGTAACTCCCGTCACCAACCAAGTCGAAAAACACGTCGATGCCCTTGGCTTTCAGAATCGCAACGGCTTGTATCACATTTTGGATTCCACGATGGTAATTGATGCCGCCCACATAAAGCATCCTGAACCTGTCGGTCTTAAACTCCTTTCGCTCAATGGGATCGAATTGTTCGACATTCAAGGTGTTGGACACCACTGCAACTTTCTCAGGCGACACACCCAAGCTGCACACCCTCGTTTTCGCCTCATCGACCACGACGATGACCTTGTCGGCCAATCCGCACATTTTCCGCTCATACCCAACCCATTGCCGATTTGACGACAGCAGCTTGCCCAATACCGTATTCGTGTGTTTCGAGAGTTGCAGCAAGACAGGCCAATTCTCATGCATATCAAGCACGAAACGCACCCCGTACTTGCATTTCGCCTCATACCCGACTTTCGCCAAAGGCAAGTCGTGGACATGGACGACATCGAAACGCTCTGCCTTGAACAAACCTTTCACAATCTTGCGCCAATAGTTGAAATAAAAGGGGAACTTGAGGATGCCAACGCTCGCCTTGAACATGAATTTCGAGATCGGATAGCGATGGATCGTACATAGCTCCGTCTTTTCCAATAGCGGCTTCCCTTCCTTCATAAAACACGCAATGTGAACCTCATGCCCCGCTTCGGCAAGGGATTTTATCTCGTTTTCGACCCGAGTGTCGGGCGGAAACACATGGTCTAAAAGCATCAGGATTTTCATTTCCGACAGATTTTGGGCAAAAATAGGCATTTTCCCGTCATGCACAAAATAAAATAAGCTGCCGCTTGCAAAAAAAGCGGCATTTTGCTGCATTACTATTGTATTATTTTTCTAATTTTGCAGTTAACTTCTAACTCCATTTTTATGAAAGCAAGATTATTCCTTACAGCGCTGCTTCTGGCGGTTTTGTCGCCCATTTGGGGGCAAACCGTCAAAGTCGGCGACATCCTGTGCGTGCAAGGCGCCGACACCCTTATCGTGCATCCCGAAAACTACACGGGCGGTGGCTTCGGCGTGGTCTTCTATGTTGATGAGACGGGAGAACACGGGTGGGCACTCCATCCTCAAATCCAAGCCCATGAGATCTATTGGTCCAACTTGTGCGAGCTTCCTTGGGGCTTAACGGGATGGCACTCCATCCGTGAAGCGATCTACGACCTCGACGGTTACGAAAACACAGGATTCTTGCGTGCGGCATCGCAAAACAACCATGATTTCTACCCTGGCGCATGGGTCGTTGACTATGAGCACGGCTGGTATTGGCCTGCAATCGGCCAGCTGAACATCCTCTACGGCAACGCCAACATTGTCAACAACTCGCTCAAGCAGATTGGCGGCACATATTTGTCTGGCGAATGGGTCTATTGGTCGTCGTCGGTATATGGATACGACAACGATTGCGCCATCTATCAAGCGTCGACCGGCGCCATGGGAGCCGTATCAAAGTACAGGACGGTCATGCCCCAAGCCCCGTTGGACGTGCGTAGTGTCAGAAACTTCTAAAACCTAAAGCCATGAAAAAACTGAGTATCCTTACCCTATCATTTCTCCTATTTGCCACATTGGCATTGAACGCCCAAGGCTATTATTTGGGTCAGGTGATTACGAATCCCGACGGCAGCCAAGGCGTGGTGTTCTACCTCAACGAAGAAGGCACCGACGGCTGGATGGTGGCACTCCACGATGCCTCAAACTATTGCCCTTGGGGGCCTACTGGAGCCATTGCAGGCCTCAACAACGTCAGCGTCACCAACGACTACCTGACCACCACGCTCCGAGACCTTGACGGATTTGACCACACGCAAAAAATCAGGACGCATTGTGAAAGCATCGGTTATACCGGCCCCTACGCCGCCGGCATGGTTGATTTCGAAAACGGTTGGTATCTGCCATCGGCGGGACAGCTGAAATGGCTTTATGTGAACGCCATCTTCTACGAGCCTGTTTTACAAAGCGTTGGCGAAACAATGGGACTTAACGCCTATTGGTCAAGCTCCGTCAAAAGCGATGGAGAGGCCTGGATTGTCCATTTTGGGGCGCCCTATCCCACCACCAATTGGGCATGGAATGGCTATTTCAAGAGTATGGACAAAACGGGCTATTATGATAATTACGGCCTGAACTACGCCGTCCGAGCCATTCGCGACCTCAATTCTTCGACGCAGCCCCTGCCGTTTATCGGCCAGATTTCCGCGCCAGCCGTCATTTGTGATGGAGGTCCGTTAGGATTGGTCACGCCCAGCCTTTACAATGTCGACAGCTACGGATGGGAAATTGCCGAAAACCAGTTATTCACCAACGCCATTCCCTATACGGGTCAAGATTTGGATGTGACCTACAACGGCTGGTATTTGCGCCTTTGGGCCACCAACGAAAACGGCACCTCCTACAGCAATGCCGTCCGCATTTCCATAGCCACGACCAGCACGAGCCATGTCACGGTGTTGAGTTGCGACCCTTACGAATGGAACGGCCATATCTACAATGAATCAGGCGTTTACCAAGCCATCCTAGTCAACCAAGGGGGATGCGACAGCATTGTCACCCTTGACCTGACCATCGGCCATACCGACGAATACTTCATCCCTTACCCCGTTTATACCTGCGAACCCTACCAGTGGGGCGACATGACCATCACGGAGAGCGGCGTCTATCAACAAGTGTTCGCCAACCAACAAGGCTGCGACAGCATCGTCACCCTATGTCTGTTTTTCAGCCAATCCATAGAGTATCAGTTGACTGAAACCGCATGCAACGCATACGACTGGAACGGACAACTTTACTCGGAAAGCGGCACCTATCAGCAGATTTTCCCCATCGCCAACGGCTGCGACAGCATCGTCACCCTGAACCTCACCGTACAGACCTCTCCCGGGACGGTTTCCGAAATCTCAGGCCTCACCGAAATCTTCGTCTCGACCGACTCCCTCGAAAGAGCCTACGAATATCACATTGATTCTGTGGACTTTGCCACAAACTACGAATGGTCACTTGTTGGCTCCGACTGGACAATAGAGGCCGACGGAATCCAATGCACCCTTTGGGCAAACTCGGCAGGCAACGCCACCCTTACCGTCCGCGCCTGGAACGACTGCGACTATAGCGAACAACAGATAGCGATCCATGCCGGGTTCTTCGCCGTGGATGACCAAACCGTCGTTCCCATGAGCCTCTACCCCAATCCAGCCAAAGACAAAGTGATTGTTGAATCAAGCAACATCCAGAAAATCAGGTTGTTCAATCTGCAAGGGCAACTTCTGCAAGAATGGTTGGGCAACGGAAACGACCGAATGGAGATAGCCTTGCAGCCCTTCGCAGCCTCTGTCTATTTTGTGGAGGTGACGACGGAAAAAGGTTGCGCGAGGTTGAAACTCAACGTAAGCCGATAGGATTATCTCTTCAAGTGAACCATTTTCAATCCATTGTCAATCAAGTCGTTGACAGATTGACTGACTTTCAGTTTGTAAATCGCCGCCAAGCCTAAAGCGAGGAACAGGCACGACTTCAAGCCTGCATCGAGGGTCAGGCCAATGATGGTTTTGTCGAACAATTGCGAGAAAAAGGGTGTCAGTACCATTGTCCATAACCCATCGAGAACGAACAAGCTGACGAGCACAGCCACCACCGGCCATTGCTTCTTCGACAACGGCATCACCCCAATCTTCCACTTGATGAAGGCCAACAGCAGGACGAAATAGACCAAATAGGAAACCACATTGGCCAACGCGCCGCCGTTGACGTCCCACTTGGGCACCCACCATGCATTCAAGCCGAGCGACATCAGCGCAAGCAAAACGGTGAATATCAGCGAGTAATAATAGTATTTCGAATAACTCAGCACCGTGGTCGTCACGGCGAAGGTGGAATAGACCAAGCGGCTCAGCGACAGCAGAAGCACCGCCCACTTGCCCAAACGGTAAACCTCGCCGTTGGGCAGCAAGTCGAAGAGGAAATCGATGTTGACCCACACGAGGAAAAACACGAAACTGCCCGCGATGAACTGGTGCAGGGCCACGTTCTTGCACAAGGCGTCGGCGGCTTTCACGTCGTGCTTGGCCATCGCGTCGGAGATTTGGGGCCGCGAGATGGCACCCAACGAGCGGTAAGGCATCTCGACGACCGCCGCGATGTTGGTGGCGATGGTGAACACGCCCGCCAAGCGGAAACTCGTCTTGGCCGCCACGAAGAACTTGCTCAGCATGGGAATGACGTTGCCCGCCAAGGCCGCCGTCAGCATGAACAAGGTGTAGAACAGGAAATCGCGCCTCAGCTGCGGCTTGATGTAGCCCCACTCGATCTTGAACGACACCCGCTGCAAACTCAGCAGATACACCACATTGATGAGCGTGGCTAGACCGTAAAACACGCAGAACCCGATGATAACGCCATCAAAATCAATGACTTTGTAAAAATAAAGCAGATACACCGCCAAAGTCGCCACCCGCAAGCCGACCTCACGGACGAACTTGGGCAGCACGATGCGCATCAAAAGGTTGCTATTCGTCTCGAAGACAGAGATATACAGCATGAAAAACGCCAAGGGAATGACGAAATTGACATACTTGGCAAACAACTCCGCCCCCACCTCCGAGTCCTTCGTGAAGAAACTCACAATCGCGCCCTTGAAGGCAAAGAACGCCAGTAGGAAAAATGCGAACCCCGCCAAAGGCACGAGCAGCGTCCAGCCGAAGAAGCCGTGGTCGCGGTGCTCCTCGTCCTTGAAGAAAGGATAATAGCGCATCGCCGACGAGCTTGTGCCGAGTTGGGCCAAACCGGCAAACAGCAGCGAGCATTGCAGCAAGATGTCGATCAAGCCAATCTGCTCAGGCTGAAGGGCTTTCGTCTGGATGAAAAACGTCGTGACGATGCCCACAGCCACCCCGATATAGGTGGCAACCGTACCCTTGATGCTCTGTCGTGCTACGATGCCCATACCCTGTCCTTAAGTTTCGGAAATGGAATATTCTTCGTCCGAGCGTTTCCGTTCCTGCTCGATAAACTCTTCGTAAGCCTTGATAATCAGCTCGTTGTTCTTGCATTCCTCCGCCAAGTTCTGGATCATCAGGTTCTGTTCCTCGATGGTCTTCTTCAGCCCTTCGATTTTCTGGTACTTCGTTTCGTTGACGGTTTGGTAGCTATGGATGTGTTTCTTCAGGTCCTCAATCACGATTTCGCGGCGGCGGTTCTGGTTCTCGGCATAGCTCAGCTTGTCGGAGTTGCGTCGGATGCCCGAGTTGAGGTCGTTGCCGGCCAAGACCAAAATGGCGATGACCCAAATCCAGAGCATGAGGATGATGAGCGTGCCGATGGAGCCGTAAAGCACGTTGTAGCGTGAGAAGTTGGAGATGTAGACGTTGAACGCCACGGTGCCCAAGACGAAAAGCGTGGTGGCGAGAATCGAGCCCGGACTGAAGATGACGAACTCGCGGTATTGCTTGCCGTTTTTCCTCGGATGCTTGAGTTCCTTGCGGTAATGCTCGTCGAACCTGACGTTGCCGAAATAATACAACAGCGCGATGCCCAAGCACAGAGCGAAGACGCCAATCACCCAACGCAACACGCTGAACAAGAAGAAAGTGAACGACCCGCCTTGGATGATTTCATGCGTCACAAGGAATCTCATGGCCGTGCCGCCCAACGAAATCAGCACGATGGAAATCACCATCAAGGCTCCGATAATGATGAGCATCAGGATGGCGAAAAGGCGTTGCTCGACCCAACTTTTCAGCGTCAAGCCTTTGTCGGATATGTAGTTGGCATACACGTTACGGAATCCGTTGAAGAACGCCACGATGCCACTTGAGCCGAAGATCAAGCAGAGAAAGATGCTCAACGAGAGCAAGCCCTCGTGCGGCTGGTTCATGATGCCGTCGATGGTCTCCGTCACGAAGTCGAGGGTGCCGGAAGGGAGCAAGAAATCGCTCATGGCCATCATCACCCTTTCGTAGAGGTTCGGGATGGGGATGTAAGGAATCAGCGTGAAGAAGAAGAGGATCAAGGGGAAAAGCGCCACGAAGAAGTTGAAGGCCACGCCGGCGGCGCGGTCGATGGTGCGACCTTTGGTGAAGGACTTGAAGAAGTCCATCAGCACCGTCAGCAGCGGCAGCTTGGTGCCGGGGAAACGCACACGCCGCAGGTAGTTGTCGTCGCGGTTGTACCACGCCTTCAACGCCTCCATCCTTGCGGTGAGCCACAACTTCAGCTTGCCTTCTTTTTTCTTTTTTGCCATTGTTTCGAGCCAATCAAACTGCAAAAATAGTGGTTTTGTTGCAATGTGACCGCAAAAATCGTAATTTTGCCGCATTATGAAAGAAGAAACCATCTCACACGAAGGCATCGTCACGAAAATCACCGACGACGAATTGGAAATCAAGATATTGGCGCAAAGCGCGTGCGCGGCCTGCCATGCCAAGAGCGCCTGCGGCATGGGCGAGCAAGCCGAGAAGACCCTCACCGTGCCACGTCCCAAGGACAAGGAGTTCAGCCTATTGCAGAAGGTGAACGTGAAAATGGCCATCGGGCAAGGCAACAAGGCGGCGGTGTTGGCCTACCTCGTCCCGATCCTGTTGCTCTTGGCGGTGCTTTTCGTCTGCCTCGGCCTCGGCCTCAACGACGGCCTTTCGGCCCTCCTCGGCATCGTCGCGCTGATACCTTATTATATAATACTCTATCTCCGCCGCGACAAACTCAAGAAGCAATTTTCGTATATTATTGAATAACTGTTGTTTATTCTTCTTTTTGAAATATTATAGAATTTGCATAATGGAATTTTTATAATATTGTCAT
>CALFIT010000288.1 GCA_937877465.1 uncultured Bacteroidales bacterium
CGCTCGGCACGGCGCACCATGCGACGCGCTTCGCGCGTGGTGCTGTCGCAGGCGCTAAGGCCAGTCAGCAGCAATAACACTATGATGGCCCATTGCTTCATCGGTCATTCCCTCTCTATTCCTGGGAACGGTCTGGCAAACACCTCCGGGAAAGGGGTGTCAAACTCCAAATCCTTCTTTTTGACGGGATGGTGGAAACAGAGCTTGTAGGCATGGAGGCAGAGGCGGCCCAACGAGTTGTCGTAGGCGTCCGAGTCGGGCGCGTGGCCGTATTTCGGGTCGCCCACCACGGGATGCCCGATGTCGGCCATGTGGACGCGGATCTGGTTCTTACGGCCCGTTTCCAACTGTAGCTCCACCAAGGAATACCTTGGCGTGGAGTATAGGGTCTTGTAGAAAGTCTCCGCAAACTTGCCGCCATTGTCGACGGGACTCGAATAGGTGACGAAAGCCTTGTTGTCCTTCAGCCACGACCGCACCACGCCTTCCTTCTTCTCCATGCAGCCGCACACCACGGCCACATAACGGCGGTCGTAGACGGTGTTTTTCCAGTCTTCCTCAAACATCAGCGCCACTTCCTTGCTCTTGGCGAACAGCATCAGGCCGCTGGTGTCGCGGTCGAGGCGGTGGATTGTGTGGGCGCGACAGCGTTGCTGTGTGTATATAAAGTATTGGTTCAGAATGCTTTGTGCGGTGTCTTTCTCTTTGGTGGGACTGTTGGTCAGCAGGCCTTCCTTCTTGTCGATGACCAAAAGGTATTTGTCTTCATAGACGATGTTCAGCCAAGGGTTGCGGTAGCGTTCCTTCGCCGTGGGCTTGCCGATTTCGACGACCATGCCTGGCTCAAGGGCGAAGTCGAATTGCGTGGTGCGCTCGCTGTCAACGGAAACCACTTTGTTGGCTAACATTCGCTTCACCTTGCTGCGGCTGATGCCGTCCAATTTCTTCATCAGGAAGTCCATCAGCTGCGACGGCTCTGTGACGTTGAATTTCAATGGGTTACTCTTTGAATGAGGGACTCTTTTTTTGTTGTTTTTCATGGAATCCAAAAATCTAAATCTTAAATTCTAAATCGCAAATCAAAACGGGACGGGTTCGTCGGAAGTGATGGAAGGATAAGGCTCCATGCCTTCGTCGTCGTTCATTTTTGAACCGATGACCATCGCCGGTGTCTCGAATCCGGTGTTGGGGCCGATGGTGGTGAACTCGCTGTTGTCGAAGCCTTGCTCAAACTCCTCGAAACGGGCGTATTGTCCCACGAACCGCAGTTCCACCTCGCCCAATTTGCCGTTACGGTGCTTGGCGATGTCGATGATGCTGTAGCCCTTGGGCTTGTCCTCTGCATCGGCTCCATCTTTGTAATACTCAGGACGATAGATGAACATCACCATGTCGGCATCTTGCTCGATGGCGCCCGACTCGCGCAAGTCGGAGAGGATGGGCTTCTTCGAGCCGGGGCGTTGATCGACGCTGCGGCTCAGCTGCGAAAGCGCCAGAACGGGGATTTCCAACTCCTTGGCCAAACTCTTGAGCGAGCGAGAGATGGTGCTGATTTCCTGCTCGCGGTTGAGGCCCTTGTCGCTGCCCTTGGCCGTCATCAGTTGCAGGTAGTCGATGAAAATCATCTGTATGTCGTGCTGTTGCTTCAGCCGGCGGCATTTGGCGCGCAACTCGAAGATGGAGAGCTGGGGCGTGTCGTCGATGTAGATGGGCGCGTCGGTCAGCGGGGTGACTTTGGTATTCAGCTGCTGCCATTCGTATTCGGCCAAGTCGCCCGAGCGCAGCTTGTCGGCGGTGAGCGAGGTCTCGGTCGAAATCAGGCGGGTGACCAATTGCACCGACGACATCTCCAACGAGAAGAAAGCCACAGGCCGGTTGAATTGGACTGCCGCGTTGCGGGCCAAGTTGAGGGCGAAGGCGGTCTTACCCATGCTGGGACGTGCGGCCAAGATGATGAGGTCCGACTTCTGCCAGCCTTGCGTGATTTGGTCCAAGGCCGTGTAGCCCGACGGCACGCCGCGCAGCTTGTTGTCGGCGTTCTTGGCGTTCTGGATCTCCTTGATGGCCTTGCTCACCAAGTCCTGCATCGAGTCGTAGCTGCGGCGCAGGTTGTTCTCGCTGATTTGGAACAGGTTGTTCTCGGCCTTGTCCAACAGGTCGAACACGTCGGTGGTGTCCTCGAAAGCCTCGTGGATCATGTCGGACGAAATCATAATCAACTGACGTTGAATGTGTTTCTGCATGATGATACGGGCGTGGTATTCGATGTTGGCCGCCGAAACGACGCGGTTGGTGAGTTTCGAGATGTAGTAGGCGCCACCGACCATCTCCAACTCGCCTCGTTGCTTTAGTTCGTTGGTAACGGTCAGGATGTCAATGGGTTCCGACTTCCCGAAAAGGTCCTTGATGGCGGCGAAAATCTTTTGGTGCTTGTCGAGATAGAAAGCGTCGGGGGTGAGGATGTCGATGACTTCGTTGACGGCTTCCTTTTCGAGCATGAGGGCACCGAGCACCACTTCCTCAAGGTCGGTGGCTTGGGGAGGGATACGCCCTTGGTTGGCAAGGACTTGCTCAGGTGTCATCAGGTTGCGTTTGGCCATGTCGCCGAAGGGACGGCGTGTTGTGGTATCGTTTGGCATAATGGATTACGTTTTTGAGAGGGCAAAATTACGAATTAAATACCGCCCTTCCTTTGCTCTTTTCTGGAAGTTATCAACTACTTGAAAAGGTGTTGATAAGTTTTTGCAACCACTTCATTCTCAGCAATCAAGTCTTCGCGTGCCTGTTGATAACCTAAGAGGTCGTCGCTAATGGCTTCCACGATGATACGGCTGTGCTCAAACAGTTTGGCCTCGCCAAAAAGCGCGGTTTCAAGGCGTTGCAAAGTCATCCCTCGCTTGATGGCGGGATGGTAGAAACGGGCCTCTTGGAGCACGTTGAAGAGGTTGAAGACCTTGTGGCCCACCGATTGGTTTTGGATGATTTCGTGGCGCAAAAGGGTGGTGGTCAGGTTCTGCGGCGTGAAGCAGACGATCAATTCGTAACGCGACAGCTTGTCAATCAGCAGGTTGATGGCTTCGCGCCAACGAGAATGGTCCTCGAAACAGTCCCAGACGAAACATTCTGAGGCATCAGCAGCCATGTCATTCCCGCGTGGATATGTGGGGAGCATGGAATCTATGGCTGCGTCATGTTTTTGCTCGCCCTGTAAGGCAAACGCCAAAATCATCTCCTCGTAGGGCTTCGTCCCATCGATTTCGGGCACGGCGGGACGGTGGAGCAGCAGGTTCAAATAACCGACGGATTTCGGCTTGGGCTGTGGCGCCAACGAGTAAAGTGTCTTGTAATCAATGTAATACGAGTTGGTTTCCAAGGCTTCGATTTGATGGGCTTCTTCAGAGTCTGGCTCCACTTGCTGCAACATCTTGGCGTTGGTGTTCACGCCGTTGAAGTAGTTCCGGAACAAGGTCGCGTCGTCCATCGCGGTGGTGAAAAGGAAGCTGTTTTTCGGCACATGTTTCCAGCAATGGCCTTGAAAATCGCAAGGGTAGGGGTTGTGGCACTGCGTCCCGATGTCGACCAAAGGCGCATGGGGCAGGGCGACGACGGCTTTCAATCGCTCCACGTTTTCCGCTACAAATGCTTCTCTTTCAGTCACATAATCCATGACGGACTCCATCTTGAACAGATGCTTCACGTCGATGGGGCCGTTTTTCACATAGTCGCCGTTGAGGTACATCAGGCGGAAGTCGCTGAGTGGCACCCCGCAACCGTGCAGCACATAGTATTGCAGCGCGGCGTCATTATAATAGGTGTCGCTGAGGCGCATCGAGCTTTTCACCTCCACGGCCAACCATTTGTCGCCGTCGCGGACAAGCATGTCGAGCATGATGAGCGTGTCATTGTATTGGAAAACAGCCTCATACATCACATTGACGGCGGGGTTGTTGAGGTTGTCCATCGTTTCTTGCGCCTTCTTGGGAAACAGCGACGGCGTGTTGGGCGACATGTCGACGCCGCCAGGGAAGACCTCATGCGCCAGCACACCCACATCGGTGCCGCGCTGGAACTTGGCCCTTTGCTCGATGCTGAGCTTGTCGCGCAGGTAAGGGTGCTTTTTCTGCATATACAATGCCTTCTCGCACTGCAAGCCCTTGATATACGTCGATTTGGAGAGGATGTGCATGGTCAGTTGGTGTAGTCCACTTGGTCGTCTGTGATGAGCGGCAAGTAGTTGAAGCGGCGCATGAGTTGGGCGATGGCGAGTACGTCCTTCTGGCAGTAGGTCTTGATGCGTTCAAGGTCGTTTTCCTGCCAATACACGCGGCCCACTTCGCTGCCGTTGATGTCGTCCTTGGGCGTGGGGATGTCGAGGATGGCGCAGAGCAAATCCAAGGAGGTGTAGCTCTTGTAGTCGCCAAACTTCCAGAGTTCCATCGTGTCGATGAAGTTGGTCTCCCAAGGCTTCTTGCCCGCAACTTGCAGAATGCGAGGGATTTGTATGCTGTTGACGAGCATACGGCGGGCGATGTAGGGGAAGTCGAACTCCTTGCCGTTGTGGGCGCAAAGTTGGGCATCGGACGTGTTGTAAAAGCGGTTCAGCATGTCGGCGAAGTCGGTCAGCAGGGCTTTCTCGTCGTGGCTGTAGAACGATTTCAGGCGAAAACGCTCGCCGTTGAAGAAACCCACTGAGATACAGACGATTTTGCCAAATTCCGCGTAGATGGCGGCGCGGTCGTAGAGTGATTCGGGCGTGGCGTTTTCGTCGCCTTTGGCGAGCTGTTCGGCCTTGTGCGCCCACAGTTTCTGTATCCTTTCGCTGAGTTGGTCGTAGGTTTTCTCATGCGAAACGGTCTCGATGTCGAGGAAGAGGATTTTGGAGAAGTCGGTCATATCAGTTAGCAGTTAATAGTTAATAGTTATCAGTTGTCAGTTATCAGTTATCAGTTGTCGGTTGTCGCTTTGCGTCATCGCGAGGAACGAAGCGATCCAGATTATAAGTTGTTCAGTTGAGGTCCCTGAGCTTGTCGAAGGGCCGATTGTTATTTATCTAATTTCTTGAAATTCATCATATTTCCCAGTCGGTGTCATTGCCTTGATTTTCATGTCCGTTATATAAGAATAAGGTGTGCCTTCGCCGCAAAGCAGGGTAAAGCGTTCCAAGTCCTGCTCGTCGCCCTCGGCCACGATGTGGACGCAGTCGTCGGCATGGTCGTTTTCCACGAAACCGTTCACCTCGCATTGCAGGCCGTAGCGATGCACATAACGGCGGAAGCCTACATTGAACACACGTCCGTAAATCCTTATGTCATAGGCTTTTGTCATATTGCAAACTTGATTTCGGGTACTTGTTTCAGGTCATCGTAAACGGCATTCATCTGTTCTTGGCTGTCGAGGTCGATGTTGTAGGTGTAGGTGATGTAACTGCCTTTGGCACTGGCTCTTGCGCTGACAAAGCTGTGTACGGTCTGGCATTCGGTGAACACGCGGCTGATATTGGCCTTGCTCTCTTCGATGGGGATGGTGGCCGCCACGATGACCTTGATGTCGAAGTTCTGCGGGAAGATGAGTTTCTGTTGTTCGTCCATAGCGGAAGGCTTTTGACTGCAAAATTATGAAATTTGCGTGATGGGTTTCCGGTTTTTGCCGTGTTTTTGTTATTTTTGCCGAAAAATATGCGCACTATGGCAAGAAAACTGAACAGAATCCTTTTCACGATTCGCGACGGCGAGGACTTCATCCCGCTCATCTCCCTGCTGAAGGCTTGCGAGGTGGTGTATTCCGGCGCAGAGGCCCAAGAGGTGGTCGCGGCGGGAATGGTGCTCCGTAACGGCGAGGTGGAAACCCGCAAGCGGGCGAAGATCAAGGCAGGGGAGACCATCGTCTTCGAGAACTACGAAATCTTTGTGGATTATCCCAGTGATTGACCAAAACGAAAAAACGCAGCCGATTCGGCTGCGTTTTTTCATTCCGCGATTTCCGCGATTTCTGCGTGAAACAAACCCTTATTATTCCGCGCTGAACTTGCAAACCAGGTTCCTGTCGCCGTAGGCGTCGTCGATGCGGGTGACGTGCGGGAAGTACTTGTCCTGTACGTCGTTCTTCATCGGGAAGCCGGCCTCTTCGCGGGTGAAGGGGAAGTTCCACTCGTTGGCCATCAGCATCTCGGCGGTGTAGGGCGCGTGGCTGATGATGTTGTTGCCCTTCTCGGCCTTGCCGTCCTCGATGTCCTTGATTTCCTTGCGGATCTGGATCATGGCTTCGACGAAGC
Source organism: uncultured Bacteroidales bacterium (assembly GCA_937877465.1). Classification (GTDB taxonomy): domain Bacteria; phylum Bacteroidota; class Bacteroidia; order Bacteroidales; family F082; genus Limimorpha. The sequence continues at coordinate 6,272 of CALFIT010000288.1, forward strand.
GGTCAAGCTCGGCGATAGGCTCGCTCTCGGTGGGTTCCACCATCAGGGTCTCGTGGACGGGGAACGCCACGGTGGGCGCGTGGAAGCCGAAGTCCATCAGACGCTTGGCGATGTCGATGGCGGCCACGCCCGTCGCCTTGTTGATGCCGTTGATGTCAAGGATCATCTCGTGGGCCACATGGCCGTGGTTGCCGGTATACAGAATCGGGTAGTAGTCCTTCAGCCTGTCCTTCAAGTAGTTGGCGTTCATGATGGCACCCAAGGTGGCTTGCTTCAGGCCTTCGCCGCCCAACATCTTGAGGTAGCAGTAGGTGATGGTGAGAATCTGTGCGCTACCAAACGGAGCGGCTGACACTGCGCCTTCTTGCTTCTCGCCGCCGCAGTGGAACAGGATGTGCGAAGGCAAGTAGGGCTTCAGGTGTTCGGCCACGCCGATGGGACCCACGCCGGGACCGCCGCCGCCGTGTGGGATGGCAAAGGTCTTGTGGAGGTTGAGGTGGCACACATCGGCACCGATGTAGCCAGGGCTGGTCAGACCGACCTGGGCGTTCATGTTGGCACCGTCCATATAGACTTGACCGCCGTTGTCGTGGACGATTTTCACTAAGGTGCGGATGCCGTCCTCATAGATGCCGTGGGTCGAGGGATAGGTGACCATGAAGGCAGCCAAGTTGTCCTTGTATTGCTCAGCTTTTGCCTTGGCGTCGTCAAGGTTGATGTTGCCGTGCTCGTCGCAGGCCACCACCACCACTTGCATCCCGGCCATAGCCGCCGAAGCGGGGTTGGTGCCGTGGGCCGAAGCGGGAATCAGGCAGATATTTCTGTGTCCTTGACCATTGGCCTCTTGGTAACGACGGATGGTGAGCAGGCCGGCATATTCGCCGCTGGCACCGGAGTTGGGCATGAAGCTCATACCCTTGAAGCCCGTGATTTCGCAGAGGTCTTTCTCCATCTCGGCGATGAGTTCGAGGTAGCCTTCGGCTTGGTCGGCGGGCACGAAGGGGTGGATGTTGCCGAACTCAGGCCAGCTGAGGGCATACATCGAGGTGGCGGGGTTCAGCTTCATCGTGCAGCTTCCGAGCGGAATCATGCAGCGGTTGAGGCTGAGGTCGCGGTTTTCGAGTTTCTTCATGTAGCGCATCATGTCGGTCTCGCTGCGGTACTTGAAGAACAGCGGGGCTTGCATGAACTTGCTGGTGCGGCGCATCTCGGGTTGGATGCCGCTGAACTTGGAGCAGTTGGGGTCGCAAACCAGCTCTTCGTGCTGTTTGCCAAGGGCTTCGGCTACGACAATGCCGATTTCGTTGAGGTCTTCCTTGGTCGTGGTCTCGTCGATGCTGATGCCAAAGTGCTGCTTGTCGATGATGCGGAAGTTCATGCCGTGTCTCTCGGCGGCTTCCTTCACCATGCAGGTGCAGACGTCGTCGGGCATTTCGAACAGCAGCGTGTCGAAGAAGTGCTGGTTGAGTTGCTTCACGCCGAGTTTGGCCAATTCGCCGCAAAGTTTGCCGGCCAAGCAATTAATATGGTGTGCGATTTCCGTCAAGCCGTCGGGACCGTGATAGACGGCGTAGAAGCCCGACATGATGGCGAGCAGGGCTTGAGCCGTGCAGATGTTCGACGTGGCTCTTTCGCGCTTGATGTGTTGCTCGCGGGTCTGCAAAGCCAGACGGTAGGCGGGATTGCCGAGGGCGTCGATGCTGATGCCGATGATGCGGCCGGGCATCTCGCGCTTGTAGGCTTCGGTGGTGGCGAAGTAACCGGCATGGGGACCGCCGAATCCCATCGGCAGGCCGAAACGCTGGTTGGAACCCAAAACCACGTCGGCACCCCATTCGCCGGGAGGCGTGATGAGGGTGAGGCTCAAAAGGTCGGCGGCAACGGCCACTTGCATGCCTTTGGCTTTCCATTCGGCGACCTTGGCACGGTTGTCAATGATTTCGCCGAACTGGTTGGGGCACTGGATGAGCACGCCGAAATATGCCTCGCTGCAATCGAACTTGTCGATGT
>CALFIT010000289.1 GCA_937877465.1 uncultured Bacteroidales bacterium
AATATGGAAAGTAAATTAGGACTTGATTTCAAGAAAGTGGAGTATGCGCGGGGGCTGGCAAAGAACATCGCTGAGGATGTGCAGGCCTTCGTGGAGCAGTATTCCACCGTGGCCGTGGAGCGCACCCTCGCCCGACTGATGGGCATCGACGGGGTGGATGAGAACGCCGTGCCGCTGCCCAACGTGGTGGTCGATGCCATCAAGGACAAGGGCGTGCTTGGCGAAGGCGTGCTTTTTTTCATCGCCAACGCCATGCTCCAAACGGGTCTGAACCCGCAACAGATTGCCGAGAAGGTGGCCGCCGGCGAACTCGACATCACCAAAGTGGTGACGCGCGACCAGAAGAAGATCGCCGACACGCTGCAACCCGTCATCGACGAGAGCATGAACCGCATCCGCACACGCCGCGCCCGCCGCGAGCATTACTTAGAGACCATCGGCGAAGGCCCCAAGCCTTACCTTTACATCATCGTGGCCACGGGCAACATCTACGAGGACGTGGTGCAGGCCCAAGCCGGTGCCCGTCAAGGGGCCGATGTCATCGCCGTGATTCGCACCACGGGCCAGAGCCTTTTGGACTATGTGCCTTACGGCGCCACCACCGAAGGCTTCGGAGGCACCTTCGCCACGCAAGAGAACTTCCGCATCATGCGCAAGGCCCTCGATGAAGTGGGCGAGGAGCAAGGCCGCTACATCCGCCTATGCAACTACTGCTCAGGACTTTGCATGCCCGAAATCGCCATCATGGGCGCCTTCGAAGGCTTGGACGTGATGCTCAACGACGCCCTCTACGGCATCCTGTTCCGCGACATCAACATGCAGCGTACCCTGATCGACCAATACATGAGCCGCATCATTAATGGATTCGCTGGTGTGATCATTAATACAGGTGAAGATAACTACCTCACCACCGCCGACGCCGTGGAAGCCGCACATACGGTTCTGGCCTCCGACCTCATCAACGAGCAACTGGCGCTGATGGCCGGTCTGCCCGAGGAGCAGATGGGATTGGGACATGCCTTCGAGATGGACCCGATGCTTGAGAACGGCTTCCTCTTGGAACTCGCCCAGGCCCAGATGACGAGGGAGATCTTCCCCAAGGCCACGCTGAAATACATGCCGCCCACCAAGTTCATGACGGGCAACATCTTCCGTGGCCACATCCAAGACGCGCTATTCAACATGATTGGCATCTGGACGCACCAAGGCATTCAGCTGTTGGGTATGCCCACCGAGGCCATCCACACGCCGTTCATGAGCGACCGCTACCTCTCCATCGAGAACGCCAAGTACATCTTCAACAACATGAAGAGCATCGGCGAGGAGATGCAGTTCAAGGAAGGCGGCATCTGCCGCAACCGCGCCAAGGAAGTGCTCGACAACACCATCAAGCTGCTTGAGGAAATCGTCAAGGAAGGGCTGTTCACCGCGTTGGAGAAGGGCATCTTCGGCGACGTGAAACGTCCGAAGAACGGCGGCAAGGGCTTGGCCGGCGTGACGCTGAAAGGCGAGAACTACTACAATCCGTTTGTGGAACTGATGAAGGGAAAGAAATAAGAATCTTAAATTTTAAATCTTTAAATTTTAAATCTAAGAGTTATGAGCGAAGGATTATATTCGATGGAGGCAAAGGATTACGACAAGACCTTAGACCTCACCAAGATAAAGCCCTACGGCGACACGATGAACGACGGCAAGGTGCAGATGAGCTTCACGCTGCCTGTGCCTTGCGGCGCAGAGGCGGTGGAAGCGGCCAAGCTGCTGATGAAGAAGATGGGATTGGAGAACCCCAGCGTGGTGTATTACAAGGAGCTGACTCCCGGCTTCACCTTCTTCAACTGCTACGGAAGCTGCTCGCACACAGTGGATTACTCGACCATCTATGTGCCCAAGGTGGAATCCACGACGATGGACATGTACGAGACCGACAAGTTCATCAAGGAGAACATCGGGCGCAAGATCGTCATCGTCGGAGCCTCGACGGGAACCGACGCCCACACCGTGGGTATCGACGCCATCATGAACATGAAAGGCTATGCCGGCCACTACGGACTGGAGCGTTACGAGATGATTGAGGCCTACAACCTCGGCTCGCAGGTGCCCAACGAGGAGTTCATCGCCAAGGGCATCGAACTCCATGCCGACGCACTGCTCGTCTCGCAGACCGTGACCCAAAAAGACGTCCACATCCAAAACATGACCAACTTCATCGAGTTGATGGAGGCCGAAGGCTTGCGCGACAAGATGATTTGCTGCTGCGGCGGTGCCCGTATCACGCACGAGTTAGCCAAGGAAATCGGTTTCGATGCTGGCTTCGGCATGAACACCTACGCCGATGACGTGGCATCGTTTGTGGTTCAGGAAATGGTGAAACGTGGAATGAAATAGAATCTTAAATCTTTAAATCTTAAATCTTTAAATAACAACACACTATGGACAAAAATGAAATGAGAGAAGTGATCGCCAAGCGTGCTGCAAAAGAACTGCACGACGGCGATGTTGTCAATCTTGGCATTGGCATTCCGACCTTGATTCCGAACTACCTGCCCGAAGGCGTCACCGTGACCCTTCAGACCGAAAACGGCGCGATGGGCATGGGCCCGACCCCTGAAGAAGGCAAGGAAGACAAGAACCTCATCAACGCCGGCGGTGGTGCCATCACCCTGCTGCCCGGTGCCTGCACCTTCGACTCGGCCACGTCGTTCGCCATCATCCGCGGCGGCCACGTCAACGTGTCGTTCCTCGGTGCCTTGCAAGTCGATGAAAAGGGCAACCTCGCCAACTGGATCATCCCGGGCAAGATGGCCCCTGGTATGGGTGGCGCTATGGACCTCGTCGTGGGTGCCAAGCGCGTGATCCTCACCATGGAACACACCCAGAAGGGTGCTCCCAAGATCCTGAAGGAGTGCACGCTGCCTCTGACCGCTGCCGGACAGGTGAACATGATCATCACCGAGATGGGTGTCATGGACATCACGCCCGAAGGCATCGTCCTGAAGGAAATCCATCCTGAGTTCACCGTCGAGCAAGTGCAGGCCGCTACCGAGGCCAAGCTCATCATCAGCCCCGACCTGAAACCCATGGACATCTAATCCCCGCGGACATGGAATACACCTTTTTGAAGATTGAGCAGCACGACCAAATCGCCGTCATGAAAGTGTCGGCGCCCAAGTCGCTCAACGCGCTCAACTCCACCGTCCTCAAGGAGATCGACGACTTCGTGAGCCACCTCGACACGACGAAGACGCGCGTCCTCGTCATCACGGGCGACGGCGAGAAGGCCTTCGTGGCTGGTGCCGACATCGCCGAGATGGCCCATCTCTACGAGAAGGAAGGCTACGAGTTCAGCAAGCTCGGTGCCATCGCGTTCCGCAAGATCGAGACGCTGCCGATTCCCGTCATCGCTGCCGTCAACGGCTTCTGCCTCGGCGGTGGCTGCGAGTTGGCCATGGCCTGCGACTTCCGCTATGCGTCGAGCAAGGCCAAGTTCGGTCAGCCCGAGGTGGGCTTGGGCATCACGCCCGGCTTCAGCGGGACGTACCGTTTGGCCAAGTTGGTCGGACAAGGCATGGCCAAGGAGATGATCTTCACGGGCAAGGCCATCAAGGCCGACGAGGCTTTGAGGATTGGCTTGGTGAACGCCGTCTGTGAGCCGGAAGATCTGATGGACAAGGTGATGATGACGGCAAAGAGGATTCTTGCCAACGCGCCTTTGGCCATCGCCCATGCCAAGCGTTGCATCAACGAGAGTTACGACCTCTGTGCCGACGATGCCATCGAGTTGGAGAACGTTGCCTTCGGCAAATGTTTCGCCACCGACGACCAGAAGGAAGGCATGGCGGCGTTCCTCGAAAAGAGGGAGGCCGTGTTTGGAGGGAAATGATGTAATTAGCCATCAGCAGTCAGCTTCAGCAATGCTGAAAGCTGACTGCTGGGAGGGCTGGAAAGTGAATTGTATTGTTTCAGAATTGGATTAAATATTAGACATTATGAATGAAATTGTACCCAACCAGCAGAACCTGATCATCTACAACACCCTTGATGGCAAGGTGAGTGTGGCGATGATGGCTCGTGACGGCAATGTCTGGATGAACCAGAAACAGATGGCAGAACTTTTTGCCACCTCGATTCCCAATGTCAATATTCACATATCTAATATATTGAAAGAAAACGAGTTAGATAAGAATTCAGTTATTAAGGATTATTTAATAACTGCCGCTGATGGGAAGCATTATAATGTCACTTTCTATTCGTTGGATATGGTTTTGGCCGTTGGTTTTCGCGTGAAAGGGAAACGTGGCACACAGTTCCGCATTTGGGCCAATCAACACCTAAAGGAGTTCATAGTGAAAGGTTTTGTGCTTGATGACGAGCGTCTCAAGAACCCCGATGGTCGCCCCGACTACTTTGATGAGTTGCTTGAACGTATTCGCGACATTCGTGCCTCGGAGAAACGCTTCTACCAAAAATTGCGAGACCTGTTTGCCCTCAGCAGCGACTACGATTCAACCGACAAGGCAACACAGATGTTCTTTGCCGAAACGCAAAACAAGTTGCTCTATGCCGTCACTCACCAAACCGCTGCCGAAATCATTGTCAGTCGCGCCGATGCTTCGCAGCCCAACATGGCACTCACTTCGTGGAAAGGGGCGGTGGTACGTAAGCAAGACATCTACATCGCCAAAAACTACCTTCATGCAGATGAGATAGACCTGCTCAACCGTTTGACTACGCTGTTTCTTGAATCGGCGGAAATCCGCGTGAAGGAACGCCTCGACCTTACCCTCAACTATTGGCGGCAAAATGTGGACAATCTGCTGCAATTCCAAAACAAGGATGTGCTTCGCAATGCCGGAAGTATTTCCAACAAGGAAATGGAAACCCATGTGTTGGCTGTTTACGAGGAATTTGACGAACGCCGCAAGCACGCCGATGCCCAACTTGCCGACCAAATGGATGACGAGGAATTGAAACAATTGGAACAAGAAATCTTGAACCGAAAATGACACTCAAAGGAAATAGACAAAAACACTTATCTTTGTAGCAAAAACAAGGCACTATGAATGAAATTACAATAACACAAGGAAGGAGAATATGACCACGAAAACGAAGAAAATATCATTGGTGGATTTCCCCGAAGAGGTGGACGCGGAAAACGGCGTGAGGCTGTATGGC
>CALFIT010000290.1 GCA_937877465.1 uncultured Bacteroidales bacterium
GAATGTCAGCCTCGCTTTGGACATCAAGATTTTGATTTACACCGTTTTGATTGTTGTTCAGGGCAGAGGGAAATAGTTTTCAGTTATCAGTTGACAGTTGACAGTTGATAGTTGATAGTTGATAGTTGACAGTTGATCAGTTGGCAGTTGTTCAGTTGGCAGTTGTTCAGTTGGCAGTTGGCAGTTGTTCAGTTGAAACTTCTAACTCTAAACTCTAAACTCAAAACTCAAATCACCCCACGCTCCAACAGCGTCATAATGGTTTCGATTTCGTCGTCTTCGGGGTTGTTGTGCGGGTCGTATTCCGTCTTGAGGTTGTAGCCCCACAGCCGTGCGAAGCCTTGGTAGAAGAAGGCGCGCACGTTGCCGCGCAGTTCCTGCACCACTTGGTAGCTGGTCTGGCTCGTCTCGCGGTCGATGAGGCGGATGAGGATAAGCCCTTGCGAGATGGTCAGTTTTTTCAGTTCTTCGGTGTATTGGTCGGTGAGTTCCTTCTCGGCCTGCTTCATCAGGCGGTTGCGCTCGGTCTTGTTGGGAATGTTGGCCAATAATGAGTCGTATTCCTGCATCTTCGCGCCGGCGAGTTTGGCGTAGGGGAATACCTTCTTCACGTTATTAGCCAAGCGGCGGCCCTGGTTCGTGTTGGTGATTTGCAGGTAGCGTTGCATCAGGTCGATGTCGACTTCGGGCAGGTAGACGATGAGCGTAGTGTCGCCGTTCTCTTCGATGCGGCCGTAGACCACTGTGCCATGCACGGGTTCGGTCGGGTTCGAGAAGTCGACCACGCTCGACTTGGGCGTTTCCGTCCGTTTGATGGTGATGGTCTTGCCTTGACGGTTCATCATTTGTGCGAAGCCGGTCGTGGTCATCAGGGCAATCAGGGCGATTAAGGCTATTCTTTTCATCGTTTTGTCTCCTATATTAATGGTTCAACGCCGGAAGCTATGCAAGTATTGTGCCAAAAGGTAAGTCTAACCCAACAAACATCGAATGACATAACCCTCCCGAATCTGACATAATTATTGAAAAAGCGTTAGGTTAATGGTGTCGGAATCGGTTAAGGGATATTTGTCATAAACTGTTCAAAAACTCTTTGGCGGTCATAAAAGGAAGCTCACAAAATTCAGCATAGTCCTTGCCGTTGTTGGTAATAATGACATCGCAATTATTGGCTTTAGCGCATTGGTATTGCAGAGCGTCCTCAAAGTCATCTGCATAAAGAGCCAAGCCTCTGTCAAGTTGTGCGGCATCTGTGGAAAGCACCAACACATCCTCTCGCATTTGGGTGACCAAGTCGTACACCTCCTCTTTGGGATGATGTCTCAAAATGAATCCCATATTGGCGTAAGAAAGATAAGAAGCACAGACTTCAATTACTCCTGCCAAACCCAAGGCAAGGATTTTTTCGGCCTCTTCCGCCCCATTGCGTTCCAGACCGAAATCGAGCAGAATATTCGTGTCAAGAAATACGCGCTTCATCGGTTCAGAAGATATTGAATATGTTCGTCACGCAAGTCTTCTTCCGTTAGTTTGATGCAGCCACGCTTGCGACGCAGTTTGTCGGGGATAACAAGCTCCTTCAATGTTTGGCTGACGATTTCCGTTTCCGTTGCAGAAGGGGCTTCTACAGGCTCGGATAGCTTTCCAACCAGCCATTCCCGGTCGCTTTGCGAAAGCATCAGCCCTTGCAGGTATGCCCAAAGATTGTTTAAAGCAAATGTTGTCATAATCCGATATTCTCCTTTCTTGCCGCAAAATTACAAATTTTCCATATTTTTTGCTACTGCTTTCCAAATTTTCTTACTTTTGCCCCGAAACTATAAAGGATAATCATACGTTATTAATTAAACACCAACTAGTTATGAGCAAATTCACGAAGGCTATGGCAGCCATAATGCTAATGACGGCGGCGGTTCTTGCCGCAGGATGCAACAAGGAGAACAACGATTCTGACGTGCGTGTGACGACCTACACGCCCGAAAGCATCACACAGACTTCCGCCGTATGTGGCGGCGACGTGATTGTGACGCAAGGGCTTTCGATGAGCGAGCTTGGCGTGTGCTGGGGCACAAGCAGCAAGCCCACGGTGGAGGACGCACACCTTTCCACCACGAACTGGAGCGAACCATTCGTTTGGACCATTACCGGCCTTGAGCCGGGCACGAAGTACCATGTGCGTGCCTACGCCTTGCGCGGCTTGGAATACTACTACGGCGACGACAAGAGCTTCACCACTGAGGGCAACAGCGGCGGTGGAGGTGGTGGCTGGGGTAGCCACGACTATGTGAATCTCGGCCTGCCCAGCGGCACACTTTGGGCCACTTGCAACGTGGGCGCCACAACGCCCGAAGGCTATGGCGACTACTTTGCTTGGGGCGAGACGCAAACCAAGGACTACTATGATTTGAGCACCTACAAGTGGTGCAACGGTTCTTACAAACAATTGACAAAATACTGCAACAATTCCAGCTATGGCTACAATGGCTTCACCGACAACCTGACCGTTTTGCAGCCGAGCGACGACGCGGCCACGGCCAACTGGGGCAGCGGCTGGCGCACACCCACCCGAGAACAATGGCAAGAGCTTAACGATAATACGATCAGCACATGGACGACCCAGAACGGCGTGAACGGAAGGTTGTTTACTGCGCCCAACGGCAACAGTCTTTTCCTGCCCGCCGTTGGCTTCCGCGATGGGAGTAGCCTCTACGACGCTGGCAGCTACGGCGGCTACTGGTCGAGTTCGCTCGACTACCACCCGAACGGCGCGTGGGGCTTCGAGTTCTTTGGTCCGAACAATTACGACATGTTCGACTACCGCGACTACGGTTTTTCCGTTCGCCCTGTCCGCGAGAATTAACTCTTGTTCCGTTACGCCCTCGGGCGAGACGGGCTGGGAGCAAAATCTGTTGGGCAGGCAAGGCGTTTGGCGGCGGTGGGGCTGGGGCGAGTTCGAAGGGAATGTCACGGTGAATCTGTAGTTATTTCACGCAGAAAACGCAGAATTGTAGGGACGTGCATGGCGCGTCCTTATTTTTTTTTGATGCATTTCATCAAAATAATGACGGATTATTTCTCGTAATAGCCTTTCTTGCTATATTGAGTCCAGCGGATGTACATCTCCTGATAATGATCCTTGATAAACTCTGAAATCTTGGCAATTTCGCGATCATTGAGGATACCACGGTTCTGTATGACCGAATCGCCATTGCTTTTCACGAAGAACTTGGCAGAACCGCCCTCGGTAAGTTTTTTGTCGCTGGCATGAACATGCATACATTCTACTACACAGAACGAGGTAAAATACAAATAATACCCTGCAACCTTGAAATCATAGTACTTTGGCATGGCTCAGTCCTCCATATATTTCAGGTTCTGCTGTAGGTAACTGCTCGCAATGGAGATCTCGATGTCGTCCATCGTGGTTTCTAGCACTTCGCCATCGTCACTAAACACAACGGCTTTGTCGGGATTGTTCAGATTCAACACATGGATGCCGTCTTCCTTACGGCTAAAAGCATATCCGTTGACGATGATGTCGGCCTTATCGGCAATGGTCTTGATATCAAGCATAAGCTACACGCACGGTTTTAATCGGTTTCAGAAAAGCAGCAGAGTCGATATATAACCCGGCAAGGATGGGTTTGAGGTCTATATATTCCTCCTCCGGTTCGGCATTATGGCTATACTTGGCCAGCACTACAAGATAACCATCGTCCCACTTCACAACATCCACATAGTGTTCGAGGCTGTAAGGGGCCTTAAAACGGATATGATAGCCTCCGAAGTTGAAAGCCGTAAAGCCCTCGCCACTACTGAGAATAGCCTCGCTCTCATTGTTTTCCCTATTGTTACGCTCTGCCATTTGTTTTTCTATTCGGGTACAAAATTACAAATAACATTCCAAATCGTGCCTGTTTTTCAAAAAAATTGGTCTATCCATCGGCAAGAAACCCTCAAAAAGTGATGTTGAATAGGGACATGCCACGGCGCGTCCTTACTTTTTTTGGGATTTCAGATTTCAAAGTTCTATTTTCCAAGAAAAAATCGTACTTTTGCATCCATAAAAGAATAAAAGAGAATAAAGAAGAATAAAAGAGAGTAAAAGAAAGTAAAAGAGATGAAGAAGAGCAACCAAGAGGGCGTTCACGGCATGTTTCAGCCGACGTTTGGCAACCGCCCTGAGCAGTATATCGGGCGCGATGGTGTGATAGAGCAGTTTATGGACGGGTTGAGAGAACCTATTGGCTCACGCAATCTTGAAGGCACTTGCACGCTGCGGTGAAACAGCAACCACTGAGAAGTTGCAGAACGCTTTGGGAAAGAACGGCCCCGCACTTCAGCCTTATCGTAAGCGTCTTATCGATGCAGGTGTCATAGAAGCACCTCGGCGCGGTGAACTGGTGTTTGCCGTACCCTACTTGTCGGATTACCTGCTGCAATATTAAAAATGAGATTCATTAGGCTTTCCGCTCCCCATATTTGAAAAAATCCTATCTTTGCCCGTTCAATCGAAGCAAATAAATTCACTATGATAGACATCAAGTTTTTAGTCAAGAACCCCGACGTGGTCAGGGAAAACATCAAGAAGAAATTCCAAGACCAGAAGTTGCCTCTCGTCGACGAGGCCATCAACCTTTATGCGCAATATTGCGACTGCCAGCAACGCGCGGATGACTTGCGCTCGCAACGCAACTCCATCTCGAAGGAAATCGGCATCCTGTTCAAGAACAAGGAAGTCGAGAAGGCCAACGAGATGAAGAAACTTGTGGAGGCCAACGCGCAAGAGCTTGAGCAACTCGGCAAGCAGCAAACTTCGCTCATGGAACAACTCACCAAGGTGATGTACGCCATCCCCAACATCATCGCACCCGAAGTGCCGATAGGGAAGGACGACTCGTTCAACGTGGAGAAGGAACGCTTCGGCGAGCCTGTCGTCCCCGATTTCGAGGTGCCTTACCATGCCGACATCATGGCCAAGTTCAATGGTTTGGACTTGGATTCGGCTCACCGCGTGGCGGGCAACGGCTTCTATTACCTCATGGGCGACATCGCGCGGCTGCACTCCGCCGTCATCACTTACGCCCGTGATTTTATGATTGATCGTGGCTTCACCTACTGCATCCCGCCTTTCATGGTGCGCAGCGAGATTGTTTCGGGCGTGATGAGTTTCG
>CALFIT010000291.1 GCA_937877465.1 uncultured Bacteroidales bacterium
ATCGACTCAAGGGTGCGGATGTTGCGGCCTTCGCGACCGATGATGCGGCCCTTGATTTCGTCGTTCTCGATGTTGAACACGCTGACGGTGTTCTCGATGGCCGTTTCCGAAGCCGTGCGTTGGATGGTCTCCAGCACGATCTTCTTGGCCGTCTGTGCCGCGCTCATCTTGGCTTCCTCGGTCACTTCCTTCACGTAGACCATGGCCTCGGCTTGCGCGTCTTCCTTGATGAGTTCGACGAGTTCGGCCTTGGCTTCCTTGGCCGAGAGGCCCGATATGGACTCCAACTTCTTCGATTCCTCGTTGTAGATGCGGTCGAGTTCAACCTTTTTCTTGTTGAAGGTCTCGATTTGGCCTTCCAGTTTCTGTTGGACGGCTTGTATCTCCTTGCCTTTGCGTTGCGCCTCTTCCAGCTTCTGGGTGGCGTCTTGCTTCATCTGCGTGACCCGTTGCTCGGCCTTTTGCAGCTCGCGTTTGCGGTCGTTGCACGCCTTTTCGTGCTCGTCCTTCATCTGGAGGAACTTCTCCTTGGCTTGCAGGATGCGTTCCCGCTTGATGACTTCGGCCTTTTCCTTGGCCTCTTCCAGAAGGGCCTGGGCTTCTTTGGTGACGGCTTTCTTGAGGAGGGTGGACGTGATGAGATAGCCAACCGCGAGGCCCACGACCAAAGCCGCTGCGGCGATGATAATCCAAGTTGTGTTTGAGATGAGTAATAACATTTTAGACTCTGTTTTTACCCGAAAAATGAGGGGGGAAAAGAAAAGGAAACTGCCTGTCCGTTGGGAGATGCGTAAACCCCAAATGATACGCTTGTGGCCACCGCGGTGCGCAAACTTCCACTGGCACCAAGGTGCTTCCCCGAAGGGAATGAGGCCCGTCCTTGCAGAGCGCGAGTAGACCGATTGATGTGTTGATAGTGTTGAGTTTACCAAATGCGCTGAACAGACAGTTCCAAGGCTTTCAAAGAACATTCCACGCCGAAGCGCAGACTATGCTTGTTCGCTCAGTAAGGCATTGACACCTTGCAGTTTGCGCTCCAAATCCTGATTGCGGTAAGTCAACTCAGCATCCATCTTGACGACGGAAGTGGCGAATTGCAAGGCCGTCATCGAGAGCAAGTCCTGCACGTCCTTGTAGGCATAATGCTTCGTGTAGTACTTCACCCTTTCGTTGATGAGATTGCCCGCCTTGCGGATCTTCTCTTCGTCAGCGCGAGCCACCGACAGGCGGTAGGGCCTGTCCAACAAGGTGATATTGATTGTGATCTCGTCCATTTCGCCGACTTTCTTTTATCTGAATTACTCCTTACTGTTCAAAATTGAAACGCACCTGTCAATTTCTCTCACCAATTCCTGAATGAGCTTTCTACCTTCTTCTATTTCTCCCTCGTTGTCGAGTGCGTTAACAATGATAGATTTATTTATTTTGTCCTGCAACTCCACCGCCGACTGTCGCAACGTCAGGTTTTCCTTCTCCAACGCCGCGTTTTCCTCGGCAAGCCGCTTGCATTCCACCGCCAACCGGTTTTTCTCATCGATGAGCTTCCTCAATTTCACTTCGATTTCGGATACTATGATGCTCAAGTCGGCCATGGCACAATCGGGTTATGGAATTGTGTTGCAAAGATACAGATTTATGTTTTACCTTGCCCTATTTCCCCAAAAAAATTTCCTCGATTTGCCGCGCATCGCGAAAAAAGCACTATTTTTATCGCTCCAAAACATCTATCATCATGAACATTAGACGCACTTTTATGATTGCATTGACCGCGCTTATGGCTTCCTGCGCACCCAAGGAAACCACCCTGACTTTCATTGAAACCACTGACACTCACGGACGTTACGACGAGTTCGCCAACGACGCCTACCTCATCAAACAGATGAAGGCCGAACTGGGCGACCATCTGATCCTCCTCGACAACGGCGACGACCTGCAAGGTACCGTGTTCCAATATTGCTCGAACCAAAACGCCGACTTCCCGAACCTCGTTTCGGAGGTGCTCAACCACTTCCCCTACGACGTGGCGGGCGTCGGCAACCACGACATTGAGGCCGGGCGCAAGGTGTTCGACCGCGTCTATGCCGAGACCAAGATGCCCATCGTGTGCGCCAACGTCATCGACGAGGCCACGGGCGAGCCTTACTTCACACCTTATGTGGTATTGGAGCGCGAGGGCTATCGGATTGCGGTTTTGGGCCTGCTCACGCCCTATGTCGTCACCTGGGTGCCCGACCGTCTGCGCCCAGGTTTGCGCTTCGAGCAACTTGAAGCCGCCGCCGAAAAATGGCTGAAAATCATCCAAGAGAAAGAGTATCCCGACCTGATGGTGGGACTTTTCCATTCAGGCTTCGAGCCACAGGTGCAGAACCTGCCCGAAGACGCGCCCCTCGGTCGCGAAAACGCCACCAAGTGGGTGGCCGAAAACATCGCCGGCTTCGACATCATCTTCTACGGCCACGACCATCGTGCCCGTGCCGAGAGGCTGACCAATCCCAAAGGCGAGCCCGTGTATGTGCTCAATTCGGGCAACCGCGCCCAAGGCTTGGCCAAGGCCGAAGTGACGTTCCGAAAAGGCGAGAAACCCCAAATCGACTTCGGGCTGATGCCCACCGACGGCAACGAGAAAGACGCCGACTTTGAGGCCTTGCTCCAGCCCTACCTCGACCGCGCCGACGAATACCAGAGCCGCGAGGTGGCCGAGCTGCCCGTCACGATCGGCACCGATGAGGCTTTCAGCGGTCCTTGCCTCTGGGTCGACGAGATCCACCGCTGCCAGTTCGAGACCGTCGAAGCCGAAGGCATCCACGCCGACATCTCGATGGCGGCCCCGCTCAGCGGCGGCAAGACCCTCGAAGCGGGAATGCTCAAAGTGAGCGACTTCTTCACTTGGTATCCCTTCGAGAACTCGTTGGCAGTCATGGCCTTGACGGGCAAAGAGGTGAAGGCGTTTCTCGAATACGCCTACGAGATGAAAAGCCCCATCTACAACTTCGACTCGGGCGCGGGACTCATCTACGAGGTGACCGACAAAAACCCCATGGGCGAGCGCATCCGCATCGTCGGCATGGCCGATGGCACGCCCTTCGACATGGAGAAGACCTACAACGTGGTGATGAACTCCTACCGCTCGATGGGCGGCGGCAACCACCTGATGAACGGCCTCGGCTGGAAGCAAGAGGAAATCAAGGACCATGTGGTTTGGCAAAGCGACCGCGACCTGCGCTCCCTCTTCATCGACTGGGCGCAAAAGAAGGGCGTGCTCGACACCGAACCATTGAACTGTTGGACAATCATTTGATTAATTGACACGCTTCGCGTCACTGCGAGGCACGAAGCAGTCCAGATTATCGTCCTGGATTGCTTCGTCGTTCCTCCTCGCAATGACGCAATGCGGCAGAAGAACACAACAATAATAATGCGAGAAGAATTCCTATACTACCTATGGGAGAACCGCCTGACCGACAAGGACTTGACGACTACTGAAGGCGAAGCCATTGACGTGATGGCGACCGGCTACCGCAACACCGACTCGGGTCCCGACTTCCTGGAGGCCAAAATCCAAATCGGAGACAAGCTTTGGGCTGGGCATGTGGAAATCCACGTGAAATCCTCCGACTGGAATCGCCATGGGCATCAGACGGACAAGGCCTACCAAAACGTCATCCTCCATGTGGTGTATGAAAACGACGCCAAGGTGAACGACATCCCGACTCTCGAACTGAAAAGCCATTTCGACGAAACGCTCTTTGCTCATTATCAGCAGTTTATCTCCTCAAGAAACTGGATTCCCTGCGCAAAAGGCATTACCCAAGTGCCCGTTTTCACCCGCCTCTCATGGCTCGACCGCATGGCCGTGGAACGCCTCGAAAGCAAGGCAAATACCGTCAGCAAGATGTTGGAATCCAACCAATTCGACTGGGAAGACGCATTCTACAAGCTGCTGATGCGTTATTTTGGGCTGAAAGTCAACAACGAGGCTTTTGAAACCTTGGCCAACATCCTGCCGTTCAAGACCTTGCTCAAGCATGCCGACAACCTACTTCAAGTGGAGGCCATGCTTTTCGGCTGTGCAGGTTTCCTTGAAGAGGACTTCACGGAGGACTACCCCAATCTCTTGAAGCGCGAGTTCGCTGTGATGAAGGCCAAGTTCAACCTGCTGACCATGCCCGCCGAGCGGTGGAAGTTCATGCGGATGCGGCCTAGCAACTTCCCCACCCTACGCCTCGCGCAGATGGCGCAAATGATACATTTGCATGGCTGTATGTTCTCCAAAATAAAGGAGGCGAAAGACATTGCCGAGGTGAAGGCCCTGTTCGACGTGGCGGCCTCGGGCTATTGGGAAACGCATTGGCGGCTCGGCGTCGCATCCGAGGCCAAACCCAAGCATTTGGGCGATGCCACGGCTGACGTGCTAATTATCAATGCCGTGGTACCGCTGTTGTTTTGCTACGGCAAGCTGCACAAGGACGAAACAATGTGCGAAAACGCCATGCAGTTGTTGGAAGCCACGGCTGCCGAAGACAACGCCATCATCCGCCATTTCGCGCAATGCGGCATCAAGGCGGAAAACGCCATGCAGACGCAGGCATTGCTACATTTATATAATATGCATTGCAAGCGGAAACGCTGCTTGGAGTGCCGAATTGGGAATGTGCTACTGCGTTAGTCCGTTTCTTCAAGGAAGAAAATCTCCTCCACCGGTTTCCCGAACACCTGCGCCATCTTCAAGGCCAAGACCGTTGAAGGCACATAACGCCCTGATTCAATGGCGTTGATTGACTGGCGACTCACACCAACAAGTTTGGCCAAATCCTCTTGCGTGAGATCCTTTTCGGCCCGCGCCACTTTCAAGCGGTTCCTCATCGGTCGCCTCCTTTGTTGGCTTGGTGCAACTCAATCCGAAATTTGACAATGAACAAGATGAGGAACACGAAGAACACCAAATACGGCACGTAGGTATAAGCCAACCCCGCGATGAACAAGGTGGCAAGGATGAACAACGCCGCCGTGACGTAGGTCGCCCAAACCAGGCTTTGCTCACGCAGATGATGCACAAACTCGTCCTCGACCTTCTCCTTCGAGAAACCGATGAAAATCAGTCCGATAGTGAACAAAGGCATGGCAAGGGTCAGGATTCCGCTACGCGCCATGCGGAAGAATCCATCTTCCACTTCATCATCTAAGAAACCATCATAGTACAATGACGGCATGTTGAAAAACCAGTTTTTGAGAATGAAAACCGCTGCCACCGCTGCGACAGCCAGCACCCATCCGACAATCCTGAAGCGATGGGGAAAGAGATAGTTTTTGTTCATAAGGCTTAGATTTTAAAGTTTGACGCTGCAAAAGTAAAGCAAACTTTCCAATTAGACAAATTAATTTGTCATTTTCTGATTATTTTTGTTGGCAGGGACTTACGTCACCTACCGAATGGTCTGTCATCCCTACGGGATTCCTTTGTGCCAACAAAGTCCCGTAGGGACGACGGAAAATAGGTAGGTGGTGAAATGCAATGGAACCCCTGCCAAAAAACGACAAATTCAAATTTCGATGACCCCGGAAAGGGTGACAGAAACATCAATTTTTTCAAAAAACTATCATCAACCCGATTTTTTCCATATTATTGCAGATTATTTCCCGCAAGCAAAATCATCACTATATGGAAAACGATCAATTCAAACTGCCCGAGAACGCGCACCGCGAGCTGAAACCGGGCGAAGAGTATGAGCCGATACTCTCGAAAAACAAGAAGTACCAGGAAGTTACGGTTTGGTCGGTCTGCATCGGCCTGCTGATGACCATCTTGTTTTCGGCTGCCGCCGCCTACCTCGGCCTGAAGGTCGGACAGGTGTTTGAGGCCGCCATCCCCATCGCCATCATCGCCATCGGCCTGACGGGAATCGCGCACAAGAACGACGCGCTGTCGCAAAACGTCATCATCCAAAGCATCGGCGGCTGCTCGGGCGGCGTGGTGGCCGGTGCCATCTTCACCCTGCCCGCGCTCTACATCCTGCAAGGCAAGGGCTACGACATCCAAATCAACTTCTGGCAGGTGTTCATCGCCTCGCTTTTGGGCGGCATCTTGGGCATCCTGTTCCTCATCCCCTTCCGCAAATACTTCGTCAAGGAACAGCACGGCAAGTTCCCCTTCCCCGAAGCCACGGCCACCACGCAGGTCTTGGTGAGCGGACAGAAGAAGGGCAAGGACTCTTTGCTGTTGGTTGTCAGCGGCTTGATTGGTGGTCTGTATGACTTCATCGTCTCGACCTTCGGCTGGTGGTCGGAGACCATCACCACGCGCATGATGGGCTGGGGCGCGGCCTTGGCCGACAAAGCCAAGCTGATGTTCAAGGTGAACACCGGCGCCGCCGTGCTCGGCTTGGGCTACATCATCGGCCTGAAATACGCCTTCATCATCTGCTGCGGCTCCATGTTGGTGTGGTTCATCATCATCCCGGGCATGAACCTCATCTGGGGCGACCAAGTCATCGACCTGATGAACTCCGGCGTGTTGCAGACCATCGGCGAGATGGCACCCGAACAGATCTTCAAGGACTACGCACGTCACATCGGCATCGGCGGCATCGCCATGGCGGGCATCATCTCCATCATCAAGTCGTGGGGCGTGATCAAGTCGTCAGTGGGCTTGGCCGCCAACGAGTTCAAAGGCAAGAAAGCCTCAGCTGAACCCGTCGACCGCACGCAGCAAGACATCCCGATGAAGACCATCGTCATCGGCATCGTGGTCGTGCTCATCATCACCTTCCTGTTCTTCTGGTTTGGCGTGGTCCACAACTTCGGCCAGGCCTTAATCGGCATCCTCGTGGTGGCCATCATCTCGTTCCTGTTTACGACGGTGGCCGCCAACGCCATCGCCATCGTGGGCAGCAACCCCGTGAGCGGCATGACGCTGATGACCTTGATTTTGGCCTCCTTGGTGATGGTCGCCGCCGGACTGAGCGGCCCGCAGGGCATGACCGCCACATTAATTATAGGTGGTGTGGTCTGCACGGCCTTGGCCGTCGCGGGTGCTTTCATCACCGATTTGAAGGTGGGTTATTGGATTGGCACGACGCCCAAGAAGCAGGAAATCTGGAAGTTTGTCGGCGTGGCCGTGGCCGCTGCCACCGTCGCGGGCGTAATCATGGTGCTCAACAAGGCCTACGGCTTTGTGGGCGACGATGCCCTTGTGGCCCCGCAAGCCAACGCCATGAGTGCCGTCATCGAGCCGATGATGTCGGGCGGTCACGCGCCGTGGCTACTCTACGGCATCGGTGCCGCCATCGCCTTGATCCTCAACTTCTGCAAGGTGCCGGCACTGCCTTTCGCCTTGGGCATGTTCATCCCCATCGACCTCAACGTGCCGCTGCTCATCGGTGGCGCCATCTCGTGGTTCGTGAGCAGCCGCAGCAAGGACCAGAAGCTCAACGACGCGCGTTACAACCGTGGCACGCTCATCGCCTCGGGCTTCATCGCCGGCGGTGCCCTGATGGGTGTGGTGAGTGCCCTCCTCAAGTTCGCCAACGTCGACCTGATGGCCCGCACTGCCGACGGCGGTTTCTTCAACGAGACCCCATTGGCCGGACTCATCGCCTTGGTGATGTACATCGTCATCATCGCCTACATGATTTGGGACTCGAAGCGGGCGAAGGTTGAGGAATAATTTCGTACCTTTGCGCCACAATTTAACGAACCGTGGCAAGCATTTCGAACCAACCCTATAAAAATGATGCCCACATCGACGCGATAGTCAAGGCTTTGCGCGATGGAGGGCATCTGCTTTGTTCCAACCTGACCGCCTCGTCGAAGGCTTTCGTCGTGGAGGAGACCTTCCGGCAGATGGGCGGGCAGCACCTCATCGTATGCGCCGACAAGGAGGACGCGGCCTATTTCTACAACGACCTCGAAAGCCTCCTCAACGAGCGCGGCATGGACTACAGCAAGAAGCAAGTCCTTTTCTACCCCACGTCTTACAAGCGTCCCTACGAGCCGGAGAAGCCCGACAACAGCTATATCCTCTCGCGGACGGAGGTGTTGCAGCGCGTTTCCACCAGCGAGCGCAAGACATTGATTGTCAGCTATCCGGAGGCGTTGAGCGAAAAGGTGTTCACCCGCAAGCTCTTGGCCAAGAACACCTTCAAGATCAAGGTGGGCGACAAGGTGAACCTCGATTTCCTTACCGATTTGCTCTACGAATACGAGTTTGAGAGCGTCGATTTCGTGGTGGAACCCGGGCAGTTTGCCATCCGTGGCGGCTTAGTCGACGTGTTTTCCTTCGCCAACGACTACCCCTATCGCATCGAGTTCTTCGGCGACGAGGTGGACAGCATCCGCAGCTTCAACATCGCCGACCAACTCTCCATCGAGAAGCTGAAACAGATTGTGCTGCTGCCCAACATGCAGGAACGCGCCTTCATCGAGGAGCGCGAGGCCATCCTGCAATACCTGCCCAATGCCACCACCGTCTGGCTCACCGACATGGCCTTCTTCGCCACGCAAGTCGACAAGGAATACGACCGCGCCATTGAGAACTTCGAGAAGATGCAAGCCGAACAAGAGGAAGTCAAGGCGTTGAAACCCAGCCTTTTGTTCAGCAAATCGGACGAGTTGCTTTCGAGCCTAATAAAACACCCCACAGTCGAGTTTGGCGTTTCCAGCAAATTGATAACTGACAGTCTGGATTGCTTCGCTCCGCTCGCAATGACGCAAAGCGACGACAAACAAAGCCCTGAAAGGGCGACCAGAACAGAAACGGGCGATTTCAATCCCCGTTCAAATGTACGGCTGCCACAATGTGACAGCCCTACAACTGACAACTGTCAACTGACAACTGTCAACTTCAAGACAAAACCCCAGCCCATTTTCAGCAAGAACTTCAACCTGCTCATCGACGACATCAACGCGCACAAGGAAGAAGGCTACCGCGTCATCGTGTTTTCCGAAAGCAGCAAGCAACTCTCTCGCATTCAGGCGATTCTGAACGACATCAACCATAACGACGAAGACCACCGCGACTTCGAGACCGAGACCATCGCCATCCACGGCGGCTTCATCGACGAGGACTTGAAAGTCTGTTGTTACACCGACCACCAGATCTTCGAGCGTTACCACCGTTTCCACCTGCGCGACAACTTCTCGACCAAGCAGGCCATCACGCTGAAAGACCTCTACGAGCTGAAACCGGGCGATTACGTCACCCACATCGACCACGGCATCGGGCGTTTCGACGGCTTGGAGACCATCGAGAACAACGGCAAGCCCCAAGAGGCCATCCGCCTGATTTACAACAACGGCGACCTGCTTTATGTGAGCATCCACTCGCTGCACCGCATCGCCAAATACAGCAGCAAGGACGGCACCGAACCCCACCTCAGCACCCTCGGCTCGGGCGCATGGAACCGACTGAAAACCAAGACGAAGAGCAAGGTCAAGGACATCGCCCGCGAACTCATCAAGCTCTACGCCGAGCGCAAACGCACACCGGGATTCCGCTTCTCGCCCGACAACTACCTGCAAACCGAACTCGAAGCGTCGTTCATCTACGAGGACACGCCCGACCAGCTGAAAGCCACCAACGACGTGAAGCGCGACATGGAAAGCGACAACCCGATGGACCGCCTCGTGTGCGGCGACGTGGGCTTCGGCAAGACCGAAGTGGCCATGCGTGCCGCCTTCAAGGCCTGCTGCGACTCGAAGCAAGTGGCCGTACTCGTGCCAACGACAGTGCTGGCCTTGCAGCATTACCACACCTTCAGCGAGCGCTTCGACGGCTTCCCCGTCACCATCGAATACCTCAACCGCTTCAAGACGGCGAAACAACAGGCCGAAATCCTGAAGAAACTCGAAAAGGGCGAAATCGACATCATCATCGGGACACACCGCCTCACGGGAAAGGATGTGAAGTTCAAGGGCTTGGGCTTGCTCGTCATCGACGAGGAACAAAAGTTTGGCGTGGCTGTGAAAGAGAAACTGAAGGCGATGAAAGCCAACGTCGACACCTTGACTTTGACCGCCACGCCCATCCCGCGCACCCTGCAATTCTCGATGATGGGTGCCCGCGACCTGAGCGTCATCACCACGCCGCCGCCCAACCGCTATCCCGTGCAGACCGAGCTTCGCGGCTTCGACGGCGAACTTATCCGCGACGCCATCCAGTTCGAGATTGCCCGCAACGGTCAGGTGTTCTTCATCCACAACCGCATCCAGAACATCATGGACGTACACGATTTCATCCTGAAATACGTGCCGGGCGTGCGCATCGCCGTCGCCCACGGCCAGATGGAAGGCTCGAAGTTGGAGGACATCATGCTCGGTTTCATCAACGGCGACTACGACGTGCTGCTCTGCACCACCATCGTCGAGTCGGGCTTAGACATCCCCAACGCCAACACCATCATCGTCAACGACGCCCACCGCTACGGCCTCAGCGACTTGCACCAGCTGCGCGGGCGCGTGGGTCGCTCCAACAAGAAGGCCTTCTGTTATCTCTTGACGCCGCCGCTCAACACCCTCACCCAAGAGGCACAGAAGCGCCTCCGTGCCTTGGAGGAGTTCTCCGACCTTGGCGAAGGCATCAACATCGCCATGCGCGACTTGGACATCCGTGGCGCGGGCAACCTGCTTGGTGCCGAACAGAGCGGCTTCATCAACGACATCGGCTTCGAGACCTACCACAAGATCCTCGACGAAGCCATCCTTGAACTGAAAGAGACTGAGTTTCAGGATATTTTCGACAAGGAAGAAGAGAAATCCTACGTCGCGGACTGCACCATCGAGACCGACATGGAGGTGCGCTTCCCGTCGGACTACATCAACTCGACGCAAGAGCGCGTGAGCCTCTACAGCGAACTCGACCGCACCAAGACCGAGGAAAGCCTGATGAAGTTCACCGACCACCTCATCGACCGCTTCGGCCCGATTCCCAAGCAGGTCAACGACTTGCTGAACACCGTGCGCCTGCGCTGGATCGCCAAGGACTTGGGCTTCGAGAAAATCGTGCTGCGCCACCACAACATGACGGCCTATTTCGTCAGCAACCAGCAGTCGAAATACTACGAAAGCGGCGCCTACCAGCGCGTGATGCAATACATCATCACCCACCCGAAGCGCACAGCCGTCAAAGAGGTGAACGACAAACTGCAACTCGTTGTGAAAGAGGTGAGTACGGTGACGCAGGCGTTGGAGTTGTTGCGGGAGATGTCACATGTAGAAAACGTAGAACTATGAGAGAAACGAGCCGCTCCGATTGGGGCGACTTTGTTATATAACCGCCTTTTTTGGAACAAAAAATTTGTGGATTACCGCAAATTTGGGGACAAAAAATTTGTGGATTACTGCAAATATGAACAGAAAAAATTTGTGGATTACTACAAAATTACTTATTTTTGCAGCGATTTTCAACAAGTTAGGCGTTATTATGATTTTCAAGCGGAAACTATACGGCAAAATGCTGGAATGGAAACGACAATGGAAAGGGCAATACGCACTTCTGATCAAGGGAGCGAGGCGTGTCGGCAAGTCCACTTTGGTTGAGGAATTTGCCAAACGCGAGTACAAATCTTACATTCTTATCGATTTCTCGAAACCGTCGAAACAAATCAACGAACTGTTTGAGGACATGATGGACTTGGACTATTTCTTCGTGCGCCTGCAAACACTTATGAAAGTGAATCTCTACGAGCGTGAGTCGGTCATCGTGTTTGACGAAGTGCAAAACCAGCCCTTGGCCCGGCAAGCCATCAAGCATTTGGTCAAGGATGGACGATACGACTATCTGGAAACCGGTTCGCTCATTTCCATTCGGAAAAACATCCAAAACATCGTCATTCCCAGCGAGGAAATGAGCATGACTTTGTATCCAATGGATTGGGAGGAATTCTATTGGGCGACAGGCAATGAGGTCAGCCCCGACCAACTCAGGCAGGTTTTTGCCATGCGCCGCCCTATGGGTCAGGCCGTTCATCTACGCTGGATGCGCGACTTACGGCTTTACATGCTTGTAGGCGGAATGCCGCAAGCCGTGGATGCCTACCTGCAATACAACAATCTGCAAAAAGTGGACGACATGAAGCGCGAAATCCTGAAGCTGTATGAAGTCGATTTCAACAAGATTGACCCTTCGGGGCGAGCCTCGAAGATGTTCAAGGACATCCCCGCGCAACTTTCGGGCAACGCTTCCCGATACATGATTGAAACTGCCATCGACGAGCGTCGTTCGGAAAACACGGAAATCATTGTTTCGGAAATGCGCGAGAGCATGGTCATCAACCTTGCGCACCACGTCACCGACCCCAATGTGGGCATGGGCCTTACCAAATCCCTGTTTTCCTACAAGATGTTCCTTGCCGACACAGGCCTGTTCGTGACTTTGGCGTTTTGGGACAAAAACTTTACAGAAAACGTTATCTACCAAAGACTTCTTTCAGACAAACTGAAGGCTAACCTTGGCTATGTATATGAAAATCTGATTGCGCAGATGCTCCGCACCGCTGGCAATGAACTGTATTATTACACTTTCCCCACGGGCAACGGTAACAAGAACTACGAGGTGGACTTTTTGCTTTCGCGAGGCAACAAAATTGTCCCAATAGAGGTGAAGTCATCGGGATATAAGACACACAAGTCGTTGGACGAATTCTGCAAGAAATACCCTTCCAGAATTGGAGAGCGCATCCTGCTTTACACCAAAGACTATCAGAAAGATGGTGTTGTTACTTGCTTGCCGGTTTACTTTACGGCGTTGCTATAAGGATTGACGAGCCGCCTCGATTGGGGCGGCTCGTCTGTGGTCATAATCAGCCATAAGTCGGGGAAAAATTTGAGTTATGGCTGATTATAAGCCCATTCTATGCACTCAACAATTCTGTTCCGAGGGCGTGCAAAGTGACACGGATTTGCTGCAAACGTTGCTCACTCGGTTTGGAAATGCCGTAGATGTAACGCGCCAACAAACTCTTGTTGATGCCAATGGCATTGGCCACTTCCGACACGTTGAGCCACGGAAATCGCTTGAACATGGCCGCCACCTCGTTCTGCCTGTTCGGTTCGCCCGTCTCATAGAAACTCGAAATGTGCATGTCGGCATCCAATGCCTCCCAACGGATTGATGTGCCCTCTTCGTCAATGGCGAAATCGTTGCGTTGCTCCATAGAGGCTTCTTTCAGTTCGGGATAAGCCTCCAACGGGCGGCTCAAAACGCGGCCTTCCGTGGTCTTCATGTAGATTCTGCTCTCGTCAAACCAGATGTTCCTTATCTTTTCCATAGTCCTTGATTATTTAGTCAAATCGTTTGTGCCATTCTGCTATGAAGTCGTCGCGATATATGTAGCAAGTATCGATGGCCTTTTTGAGTTCTTGTTCTTTTAGCCCGTGGTTGTAAACCAAACTAACCGAAGGCTCCAAGGCGATTTTGGCCTTTTTCCCATTGCAGTCCACATGCACATGGATAGGCAAATGCTCGTCCAAATAGAAGAAGAAACGCATTCCGAAAGTGGTCAACAGCGTGGGCATAGATTATTTTTTGCAAAAATAGGTATAAAATTTTATACCCGCAAGGGGTATGGGCAAAATATTGAAAAAAAACGTTATCTCTGTGCATTTTCGAAGATTTTGAGGATTGCTGTGGGTGCGTGTTGTCAACTCAGTATCGCCTATAACAACGGTGTCATATAAAGCGGAAGGAAAACGATGCCGTTTTCTGTCTTGACGTCGGAAGTGTGCAACACATACGGCGTTGATGATTGTTCGGCGAATTTAATACGGAACTTCTCCAAGGAAGTGGTAGTGTAGCGGTTGGTCGATTTCACTTCTATCGGGCTGATATTGTGTCGATTGGTAAGTTGTGGTTTAGGGACCAAGAAATCTATTTCCATGCGGTTCTCGGCTACCTTACGGTCAGGATTGGAATAGAAATACAACTTGTGTCCCGAAGCCCTCAGCATTTGCGCCACCAAATTTTCCACCAACATCCCCTTATTGATTTCCAACTTATTGAGCATCAACTTTCTATACAATTGCTCCTTGGCGATAATCCGCTCGTCAAAGGCATGCGAGATGAGCAACCCCGTATCGCCAAAATAGCATTTCAAGGTGGTGCGCTTGCGATTGAGCCTTAACCCAATATTAGGAGCTGTGGTATTGTAGCACAAGTTGACAACGCAGGCATCGTCGAGCCAGAAGAAAGCATCCTCATAATCACGCATCCTCGCTCCCGACCTCAAGGCCGAAAGCCGGAATTTCTTCTCGTGTTGTTGCAATTGGGCCGGGATTTCATCAAAAATGCTTGTCACCCTTGTTTCCGCTTTGGTGGCATATTTCTCGATGTCGTTACGATAGAGGCGCAAAATGCCTCGCTTTATTTCATCCACCGCATCAAAGTCCTTGGTGTCAACAAATGCTTGCACGGCTTGGGGCATTCCACCCACAATCATATATTGACGCAGATAATCCATCACTTTGCGATGCAGAGGTCCCAACGGCTCAAGCCGCTCGAATTGTCGCCTGACAAAGTCCATCGTCATGTCGTCGCCCAAGGCCCACAGGAACTCCTCAAAGTCCATGGGAAACATCTCAATCCGCTGTTCCTCGGAAGGAATAACGATGTCCGTCACATTCTTCTTGATGGAAATCAGCGACCCCGTCTCGATATAATCAAATCGGCCGTCTTTGACAAGGTATTTGATGGCCGCCCTTGCCTTGGGATATTGCTGCACCTCGTCGAAAATGATGAGCGATTCCCGTGGATACAGCTTCACGCCAAAATGCAAGGAAAGGCGAAGGAAAAGCTCGTCACGGTTCGACAAATAATGCTCAAAGATGTTCAGCAGTTCCTCATCCATGTCATTGAAATCCACGAGGATATATGACTTGTATTCACCTTTGCCAAAGGCTTCGACGATATAGCTTTTGCCAATGCGTCGCGCCCCTTCAAGCAACAAGGCTGTCTTTCCTTGCTTTTCGTTTTTCCATTTCAGCAGTTCCTGATAGATTTTTCTTCTCATGATTTTCAGCGATTTGCACCTTTTCAAGGGATAAGTTTGGCCGTTCCATACACCTTTTCAAGGGATAAGCGCAGCCGTTCCATACACCTTTTCAAGGGATAATTGGCTGCAAAGAAACAAAAAAAAACGGAAACGAAAAGCATTTTCTGCACTATTGGGCTGATTTTTTTGGTTTGTTCATGCAGAATTATATGAAGCGCAAAGCGACGAAAGCCTTGCGTCCGGCAGGTTCAGCGGATTCAGCGGATTCTGCGTGAAAAAAAATCACTCCTTGTGCCGCGATTCCCAAAACTCCGCCCCTTCAATCCCGATTTCCTTCGGGTCGAAGACGGGTTCCTTGCCTT
>CALFIT010000292.1 GCA_937877465.1 uncultured Bacteroidales bacterium
TTTCATCAAGAACCGCAAAGAGTTCTTCGATTTTGGTAACGATGCGGAGTTGCTCTGGGTAAGGAGGTATAGAAATAATATAATCCGACAAATAATTGTTTTTTATATTATTGATATTTGAACCTTTGGCAATATTACGAATATAATCCTTGTAATCCTCGCTAAGAAATATAAGATTTATGAACTCCCGAGATAAATAATTACTGAATCTCAGTATCCGCAAGAAAGCACCAATCTGTGTAATACGAGGTACCTTGTTGGCAAATCCAGTTTTGCCAATTAATGTTGAACTACCAGTAGATGAAACTACAACAATATCACCATCTTTAACTTCATTTTCTGAGTCGTGATATTCGTACGAAACAAAAACGTCATCATCTTCTAATAAAACCTTCCCGTTTTGTATGTTACCTCCTCGTAAAATTCTTATTCCATTGGTTCGTACATCATCTTTTTTGTATGAAACCCCTCCTATAATGTTTGCCATATCGCCAACATGACATTTAATCCAATTCATAGGTGTGTTCTCACATTGCGCGTTATCACAAGGAGTAAACTTGGGATTGATGCGCCTAAGCAACTCTATTGCTGGTTCATCCGACGGATCTTGCGTAACGAGCTTTCCGTGAATCGCAAGGTCTAAAATCTTTGATTTCGTTTGTTGGATGGATGACTCTAAATCATTTGTTTCTTTTTCCAACTCTTCAATAAATGATAGCCACTGTTTAATTGCAGTGACAATACGCTTTTGTTCGTTATATGGAGGTATAGGCAATGGTATCTCAGCAAATTTTTCAAAATTAATGCTGTCAACAGTAGTACCATCTTTATGATATTCTTTTAAGATGTAGTGTTCTCTTGCTTTTATTGCATAATAAACATATTCGTGTATCCCTTTGAGATACAGCGAAATTGTCTTCAAATCCTGATTTACAGTAGCCTTTTCTTCTAAAATGGCGATAGGAAGTGTATGTCGTAGAATTCCACTTCTTGTTACCATCAAAAGTGTTCCTGGCTCATATTGTGTCATAATATCCAAAGCTTCATTAGATATTTTCATCATCGAGTCAGTTATTCGCTCTGATTTCATGTCTTTAGAAGTAATCCACAGATTAGTCCCATTTGACCAGTATTGTTTATTATCCATAGATGGAGTTTTTCCGCCACCATAGTTCGCTATTTCTGAAAGCCTGCACCATTCCCATCCCTCTGGCGCCTTAAATGGCACCTCGTTCTCATAATAGGGCGTATCGGAAGCAGACTTCTTGCTGCGCTTAATCTTGCCTTCTTTAATAAGTCGTTCTTTCTCTGCACGAATGCGCTCCAACAATACAGATGCTGGCTCATCATTCGGGTCTTGCGGAACGAGCTTGCCACGAATGGCAAGGTCGAGTATCTTTTGGCGTAGTTTCTTTGTGTCCATATCTTTATTCTTTTGACCGAATCACGACCGTTTTACGACCGAATTACGCTCACTTTTCGCACGAATTTCGCTCACATTTATGTGCGTTTTATTGCATAAACCACTGTATATCAACCATATCTTTAATTTACGTGCGAATTATGCGCGTTTTTATGCGCGAATTTACGACCGTTTTACGACCGAATTACGCTCACTTTTCGCACGAATTATACACGAATCATACACGAATTTACGTGCGGTCGTTTTATACAAGTCATTGTATTTCATCATGTTTTTTATCTTTTCATGTAATTCGCTTGTGCTTTTATGTGCAAATTACGCACGAATTACGCACGAATTTTCAGCCATTCTTACACATTAATTTCATTTTCGCCTTTTGAAGTTATATACCATGTGCGTCCAACAAGAGTAAGTCGGCCATCTGTTGCCATTTTTATAAGGATTCTACCTAGATAGTCATTCTTGGACTTAAAGCTTTTTTCACCAGGTAGAGCATGGCCTACTGCTTCATATGCATCCGCCCGCTTAAATCCATCCTCCCCTGCATTATGAGCCAACTGAAGGATGAGCTTTTTAAGGGTGTCGAAAGCCAGGCCTTTATTTTTGGTGTATTGACCAACTTGATGCGTCATCCTGGCTACGCCCAAAGAGATACTAAGGTCTGATCCGCGACCCTCTATAAGCTTTCGTTCCTTCAAATGGGCAACGGCTTGTTTAGTGATAGGTCGATGTTTCTGAACGGCATCAAGCCAAATACATTCTTTGAGTGTCAGTTTGTTGTCACTCTTCAGCAACTCCGAATACTTCTCGTCCAACATCTTTCCATAGATGGTCACACCCACTGTACGGTTTTCATTGTCGATGTCATAGTCTGGCATTGGAAAGAAGCGGTTCTTCTGTTCCATATAAATCTTCTTGATGCCACGACCAACGGTATCAATCATGTTGAAATGTACCATTCCTTTACAAAGACACTCGTTGCGGTAGTGCAACTGGGGCCCTTTATGTTCAAGAGCTTTTTCTATGGTACCAGGAATGAAGGAGCCGCCATTGCCGTAATAGAGCTTTCCGGGACTCTCCACAAAGACAATGCGCTGCTGTAATGTGTAGTCTTGATGAGCAATGGCATTATGCAAAGCCTCACGGATGGTATAGTCGTCATACTGCTTCATTGTGTCGGGAAAAAGGGTTCCCCCTGGCAGTTCGCGCATTGTTTTATTGCGTATCTTTGCAAGAACCTTGTCAACGGTCAGCAGGAAGGGAATGGTGAAATGCTCATAGTCATCCACAATGTCTTCATCGTCTTGCAATGTCCATGTTATCTGAGCCACAGCTGGATGAATCTTATTAAGAGAAAGCGGCTTGCCCAGGAGCAGAATGGCGGCCCTGGTTATCTGGCCATCGCGCATCATGTTGCTGTTGCTAAGAAAATCCTCCTTGCTCCAACCGTCGATTTCTTGGGAAGGGATGTTGCTATGCACTTTCTTGTACATAACTCGTGCCGTGGCAAGAGCCAATTCGTCAAGGTCGTCAATAGTGGCATTGGGAACCAACTGAGCAGTCCAATCGGGAATGGGTGACTGGTGTCGTATCTCGTCGCGTTTGGTTTGATTCAACGGTTTTAGGCTTTCCCCATCACGAGCGTATGCAATTCCTTTCCAGTGCATCACGATGTTACGCGGAGATGCGGGGACCTTGAACATCAGCACTCGCTTTCCTTCTATGAAAAGAGGTACAATTTCTCTGAAAATCAAGTTGTCGGTGGTGTGCTGGGACATATCCTGCTTCAGTCTGTTCAGCGCTTGCTCACCCTCCTTGAAATTTGTGCCTGTTACCGCATGTGTCTTGTTGTCAATACCAAATACAATCCAAGCAAAGTCATGTTCGCGGAGATTCGCCTCGTTGCTTAAAGCAGAGAAGTATTTGCCCAAGTCATCCACATCGTAGTTGTTCTTGGCTGCTTTAAACTCCACCACCTCATTCTCCGAATGATTGAGCAAGTAGACTAATATGTCATTATAATTCTCCATATTCTATTCCTCTATATCTTTTAGAAGTTTCTGCAATTCGGCCACGGCCTTGCCGATATTGTCACTCTTCTGCTGAATGGTCTGCATCAATTCCGCCAATGTCATGTCATCATCGTCGTTGGTCTGCTTGATCCATGAAATATCGAGGCTGGTCTTGTCGCGCTTCAGCAGTTCCGAAACGGGGTACTTGCGCCAACGGCCATTAGGATTCTCCTCACTGTAGGTCTCTTTGCGCAGACCAATGTCCTCGGCATGGTAGCAAGCCACGAAGTCGTCCAAATGGTGGCGCATCATGGGCTTGGTGGCGAGTGTGTGCTTGATGCCTGTGCGGTAGTCGTAGAACCAAACATCCTTTGTCTGTTCTCCTTTCTTGAAGAAGAGGACATTGGCTTTCACGCCTTGCGCATAGAAAATACCTGTCGGCAAACGAAGAATGGTGTGCAAGTTGAAGTTCTTCAGCATTTCCTTACGGATGGTCTCACCGGCACCGCCTTCAAAGAGCACATTATCGGGAAGGACCACGGCAGCACGACCATTGTTCTTCAGCATGACCATGATATGTTGGAGGAAGTTCAGCTGGTTGTTCTTCGTCTCTACATAGAAGTCTGGGCGGTCAATATCGACACTTCCTGCCGGACGTGTTCCAAATGGTGGATTGGCAAGAATGACATCGACGAGTTTCTGCGGTTGTTTCTCTAAGGAGTCTTCGCAGAGTATCGGGCTGCGGTCGGTGCCGATGCCGTGCAGGTAGAGGTTCATCGAGGCTAATGTAACAACAAGAGCCGTATTGTCATAACCCAAAAGGGCTTTCTCACGGAGGAAGTCTCTCTTAGCTTTGTCCTGCGACTGGTTCTTCATGTAGTCGTAGGCTGCCAAGAGGAATCCACCTGTACCACAGGCGGGGTCGCAGACCGTTTCACCAATCTGCGGACGGGTGACATCCACCATTGCAGAAATCAAAGAACGTGGCGTGAAGTACTGGCCCGCACCACTCTTTTTGTCCTGACCGTTCTTTTCAAGGATGCTTTCGTAGATGGCACCTTTGACATCGCCATCCATTACCAACCATTGTTCTTCATCAATCAGCGAAATCACTTTGCGAAGATAGACCGGCTTGTCAATCTTGTTCTGGGCTTTCACGAAGATGGTGCCGATAAGGTTTTCTTCTTCTGACAGTTTCTTCAGCGTCTCTTCATACTGGTTGATAAGGTCAAGACCGTCCAGTTCAATGAGGTCTTTCCAACGATAGCCTTCTGGAATGGCAGAGTCTTCGCCAAAAGTCTCTACGTTTTCATCGTCCATCTTCAAGAAGAGGAGATAAGTAAGTTGGGTGATATAATCCGTGAATCCGATGCCCTGTCCCGAAAGGGTCGTGGCCAAGGTCCACACTTTCTTGGTGAGTGATGTCTCTTTATTGTTTGCCATATTATGTTATGCTGTTTTTCTATATAATAAGAACTTCGACAAGGAAACAAGGGCTTCATCCGCCTGTGACTTGCCGCCAAAGGCTTTGATAAGTTGAGCCGCCCGTGTCTTGTCGTCGTCGATGATATCCTTGATGGTGCAAGCGCCGTTTGAAGCGATGTATTCAACAATTTGACGGATGATTGTAATCTGTGATTCTGTCACTGTACGCTGCACCTGTCCGTACCAAAGGTTGAAACGCTGCTGCGCCGATGGGTACAGACTCTCCAATGTCTCAATCTGATGGTTGGCGAAACGAACCAACTGAATGATATTGGTCAATGCTTCCTTCTCCTCCTTGGTGCTATGCTTCTTGACAGACTGCGGATTAACGATGGTGTAGCAGTTCCAAAGACGTGAAGTCTGGAACTTATTGTTCGCCAGTTTCAGTTTGTTCTCCAAATCCTTCAATGAAGCGTATGTGAGCGGTTCTCCGTCGTTATTGTAGATCATGCGTAGGGCCTCAATCTCGTCTTGATGGTCGTCGCAATACTGCTCGAATGCCGATGTCACTTCCTTGGCTTCCTCTTGTGAGAAACCTTTGGAGATAAGATTGTCTTCGCCTGGCATCAATGTCTCAATGAAGCCAGCAGCAAGAATGAGCAGATATTGGCGTGCATCAGGATGGTGGGTCAGCGGAGCCACCAATGCCTTTCGTTCAAGATTTGGCTCGTCGATGCTTTCGTATGGAGGCAGTGTGTTCTTCTCCAAGGCATCAAAGATGGCAGCAGAGATTTCCTGCATCCCACTATAAGCCAATCTCTGGAACTCCTCCCGTTGCTTATCCGTACACTTGTTGTAGATTCGTGCCAGTTTTGCCGCAATCAAGCGCAAATAGTCATCGTTGACATTGCCATGCGTCAACAGTTCCAGTAGTCTTTTGAGTGTGATAGTTTGAACAGGTTCACCATCGCCAGGACTCGTGATTGTCTTCTGACTTTCGGTAACCCCAACGGCATCCACAAGGAAGAAGCAATCCTTGCTAAAGGCATTTGGCGTGACATTGCGTAACTGGTCATCGCCAATGGTGCGCACTCCACGGCCTTTCATCTGGATATACAAAGGCTCAGATGCCACATCACGCATGAATATCAGCACTTCAAGTGGCTTCACGTCCGTTCCTGTAGCCACAAGCGTACAAGTCACGGCAATACGGAACTCCTTGTCGTTGCGGAACTGGCGTATCAACTCATTGCTGTCACCAGCAGAATAGGTTATCTTCTGCACGAACTTGTCATCTGTACGCCCAAAAACTTCTTTTGCGATACGCACGATATTGTTTGCATGAATCTCGTTCAAGGCAAAGATGAGCGTCTTGGGCAGATAGTCCATGTTGGGTTCACGCTGCGGGTCAGTGAACATTTCCGTATAAACGGCATCGCGGTATGTTTCAAGCACCAGTTTTATTTGAGCCGGATTGATGACGCTGCGGTTCAGTTCTTCCTTGGTATAGTTCTTGGTTTCCTCGTTGCGAACCGTTTCCACCTTTCCTGTGTATCGAGTTTCCCGCTTCAACTTGTCGCCTTTAAGGATAGCACCGCCGTTTTCAGTCGCTTCAGTTTTGATACGATAGATTCGGGCATCCACATTTACACCGTCCACAATGGACTGCTCCAGAGTGTAGTTGACTACGATATTGTTATTGAAAAACGCCTTTGTCTCTGGTACCGGCGTTGCTGTCAAACCAATGAGTTTAGCCGTATTGAAGTATTCCAGCACCTTTTTCCAATTGCCATAGATGGAACGGTGGCATTCGTCGATGATAATCAAGTCAAAAAAATCCGGTGGCAACGTCATATTTCCCGTCAGCTGCACCTCACTCGTGGCGGTATCCTCATCGTCATCATCGTTGTCAACAATCTCCTGGCCAGTAAGGAGAGAAAACAGGCGTTGTATGGTAGAGATGACCACATTGCTGTCGGATGGAACCTTTGCTGATTTCAGTCGATTAACCACATAGATGGTGTTGAACGGGTCGCCATTCTCCGTTAGGCGGAACATGCCGAACTCTCCTTCTGCCTGCTTTCCGAGGTTGTTTCGGTCAACTAAGAAGAGGATGCGTTTCATAGGGGTGAAAGCCAAAAGACGGTAGGCGGCCAGACAAGCCGTGTAAGTCTTTCCTGCTCCTGTTGCCAAAACTATCAAAGCTTTTTTCTGTCCAGCCCGGAAACTGTTCTCCAATTCCGAAATGGCTTCAAACTGGCAATCGCGCAATCCTTTCTTTTTCAATGTCGGCAAACCTGCGTATGGATCATCTATTCCCAGCATTTTCACAATCTCCTTTGGCGTATGGATGCGGTTCAACTCGATGAGTTCGCCTTCTTCATCGCGAAAATCGCGGTAAAACGTCTCTTCTCCGTTGGACTGGTATATGATGGGCAAAGGGCGGGAATAGGCTTTATAACAGTCTGGCACGCCACGAGCGTATAAGGCAGCTTGTTCACAAACCACACTGGCGGTGACATCTACTTCTTTCCGCTTCGCTTCTAATACGCCTACTGCCATGCCATTTATGAACAGAAAGTAGTCAGCTTCCCGATTACCCTCCATGAGACCTTCACGGATAGCAGCAGCTGTAAGAGTGGGAGAATAGAAATCCCTATCAACCACTTTCCAACCAGCGTCTTCGAACATCTGGTCTATTTTTACTCTTGCATACTCTTCTGGAGTCATTTGTGATAAGATGAATTATCGGAAGGTTATTTGCCTGCAAAAGTAGCAAATCTTTTACAAAATCCATCCTTTTTAGGACAAAACCCACTTCTTCACACCCGATAATACGACCCCAAAATCCTCGCAAACCACTTTGCCGGCAAAATCCGTTTCAAAAACACGGACAGCTTTTGTTCCAACGAAGCCACCACATAGCCTTGACGTGGATTCCTTTTCTTGATGATTTTGCTGATTTTTCGGGCCAAGACTGTGGGCTTCAAGCCGCCGTTTTCGTCGTGTTCCACCTTCTCGATGGCGGTTTGGTAGATGGGATAGGCTTCTATCGCGGCTTGGTCGGCCACCTTCTTGCGACTGCCCGTGAAGCCCGTGGCGAAGTCGCCGGGGCGAAGGACGACCACCTTGATTCCAAACGATTTCGTCTCCAATCGCAACGCCTCGCAATAGCCCTCGATGGCAAACTTGCTGGCGGAATAGAAGCCTTGGAACGGCAGTCCCATCAGGCCGCCGATGCTGCTCAGCGCGATGATGGTGCCGCTCTTCTGCCGGCGCATGTAGGGCAACACGGCATCTGCGCAATGCACCAAACCCATGAAGTTGGTGTCCATCTGCAAACGGATTTCCTCCTCGGTGGCAAACTCCAACGGACCTCCGATGCCCATGCCTGCATTGTTGACCAACACATCGATACGGCCTTCTTTTTCAACGACTTGCCTCACTGCGTAGCTGACGGCCTCACGGTCGCGCACGTCGAGTTGAAGATAGTTTACCTTGGGCAAAGGCTCCACCTCGCGGCGCACCGTGCCATAAACGGTGTGGCCTTCCTGCGCAAGCAGCCGCGCCGTTTCGAGGCCGAAGCCTGATGATATGCCGGTGATGAAAACAACCATAACAACAAACGGCCCTTCGACAAGCGCAGGGACCTTCGCTTTTTTTATATCACTCCTGCTTCCTTGAATGCCTTCGTGATTCTCTCCACCGCCACATCCACCTGCTCGAAGGTGTGCGTCGCCATGAGTGCGAAACGGATCATCACGTCCTCTTCGGGAACGGCAGGCGCGATGACGGGTGTGACGAACACTCCGTCGTCCAACAGCCTGTTGCACAGCCAGAACGCCTTCTCCGAATTGCGCACCAAAAGCGGGATGATGGGCGTGCAGCTGTGGCCCGTGTCAAAGCCTCGGGCTTGGAACTGCTTGCGGGCATAGTCGCTTACGTCCCAGAGGTGTTGTATCCTTTCAGGCTCACTGAGCATGATGTCGATGGCCTTGCTCACCGAAGCCACATTCGCCGGCGGCATGCTCGCGCTGAAAATCAGGCTTCTGGCGTTGTGTTTCAGGAAGTTGATGACATCGAAGTCGGCGGCGATGAAGCCTCCGAGCGAGCCAAACGACTTGCTGAAGGTGCCCATGATGAGGTCGACCTTGTCGGTAAGCCCGAAATGGTCGGCGGTGCCGCGACCTTGCCGCCCGATAACACCCAAGGCGTGGGCGTCGTCGACCATGATGTCGGCGTTGTATTTTTCAGCCAACTCGACCATTTGTGGCAGCGGCACGATGTCGCCTTCCATCGAGAAGATGCCGTCGGTCACGATGAGCTTGAC
Source organism: uncultured Bacteroidales bacterium (assembly GCA_937877465.1). GTDB lineage: Bacteria > Bacteroidota > Bacteroidia > Bacteroidales > F082 > Limimorpha. The sequence continues at coordinate 9,191 of CALFIT010000292.1, forward strand.
GCTGTCGGGATTGGCAAGTTTCAGCTTGGCTTCGAGGCTTTCCATGTCGTTGTGGTTGTATTTCCACACCTTGCCGAACGAGAGGCGGCTGCCTTCGATGATGGAGGCATGGTCGAGGCTGTCCAAAAGCAGGTAGTCGTTGCGTCCGCAGAGCGCCGAAACCACGCCCAAGTTGACTTGGAACCCTGTGCTGAAGCACACAGCGGCTTCCTTGCCCACCAATTTGGCCAATTTCTCCTCCAACTCGACATGGATGTCGAGCGTGCCGTTCAAGAACCTTGAGCCCGAGCAACTGGTGCCATATTTCTTGACCGCTTCGATGGCCGCTTCTTTCAGTCGCGGGTCGTTGGCCAAGCCGAGATAGCTGTTGGAGCCGAACATCAGCACGTCCTTGCCGTTGATCTTGACCACTGTGCTCTGTTCCGATTCAATGGGTTTGTAGTAAGGGTAAATCCCTTTAGCTTGGGCTTCCTGAGGTGCCCTATATCTTGCGCATGATTGTTTTAACAAATTGGTTTTCATCGCTTTATTATTTAAATATGCTTAATGTAAGTTCTCGCCCGCTTGGTCAGGTCGTGCTCCAAATAGCGCCAAAGGTTTTGCACGCTGGTGTTGTCTTCCAATTCGCGGGTCGACTCGATGTATTTGATGCCGTTTTTCGTGATGCCTTGCGCGAACTTGTGGAAAATCATTGCATTCACGCCTTTGTTCTTGTATTTCTCGTCGATGGCGATGAGCAGCAAGTCGATGGTGTCGTTCTTCCTGAAGGCGTTCAGCATGTGATACCAGCCGAAGGGGAACAGGCTTCCTTTGGCCTTTTGCATGGCCTTTGAGAGCGAAGGCAGGGCCACGCCGAAGCCAATCACTTGGTCGTCGGCATCGAGGACGATGGACACATAGTCGACGTTGATGTTGGTTAGGAACTGCTTCTTGAGGTCGTCGCACTGTCCGGATGAAAGCTCCGAGAAGCCGTGAAGCTGCGAATAGGCCGAGTTGAGGCAACGGAACACGCCATCGAGATATGGGCCCAATTCGGCGCGGTTGCGAATGGGCGCCTCGTGCAGGCTGTTCTTGACGGAGACCAACTGGGCCATGCGTTCATAACGCTCAGGGATGACCTCCGGCACCTTGATGAGATATTCCACGAAATCCACGTCCTTGACATAACCCAAGTCGAGAAAATGCTGTTCGTAATAAGGGGCGTTGTATTTGCCGTAGGCCGTGGGCAGCTTGTCGAAGCCTTCCACCAGCACGCCGGCAGCGTCGAATTCGAGGAAACCCGTCGGGCCAGTTACCGTGTCCATGCCTTGCTCCTTGGCATAGCGTTCCACCGTGTCAATCAAGGCTTTTGAGACCTCGCGGTCGTCGATGAAGTCGACCCAACCGAAGCGGCAGGTCTTCTCGCCCGTCTTCTCGTTGTACTTGCGGTTGATGATGCCCGCCACGCGCCCCACAATCTCGCCATTCTCGTTGTAGGCCAACCAATATTTGCCTTCGCAAACCTCAAAGGCGTGGTTTTTCTCGGGCGTCAGCGTGTCACGGTCCATCGACTCGATTTGCGGGACATAATAAGGGTTGTCTTTATAAAGTGCATTCGGGAAATGGACGAATGCCTTCAACTCCTTTTTCGTTCTAACTTCTTTGATTTGAATCATCGTGCAAAAATACGGTTTTATGAAATTCAACAGCCTAAAAAATCGAAATTTATCGTATCACGGGCTTGCAGGCAGTCGGGCAAGGACATGCCGTACACCGTATTACGCAACATTGCCCCAAATTCTTCCTTTCCTTTCATTTGCTCTTGCTCCTCGACGGAGATGACAGGCCCGATGCCGATGCGGACTTTCTTCCCCGTCTTGTTGAGCACTTCGCGTGGCAGGCGCAGGGTGCGCACTTTCCAGTCGACGAGGCCCAAATAGTAGAAGAAGTTGGAGTTGCGGTCGAAGAAGCGGATGGGCACCACTGGCACTTTCACCTTCTGTATCAGGCGGATGGCCGACTCTTGCCACTCGCGGTCGTAGACGCGGAAGTCCTTGAAATGGAAGTCGGACACGGCACCAGAGGGAAACAGGCCCAAGGGGTGGCCGTCTTTCAGGTGGGCCAACGACTTGCGCACACCGGCGATGCTCTCCTTGGTGGCCTTGGCGGCCTTGCCGGAGTTGGGGATGACGCTGATGAAGTTGTCCTTGATGGTCTTCACCAAGGTAAGAAACTGGTTGGCCATCACCTTGTAGTCGTCGCGGAAATGCCCCACGAGGTCGATGAGGATGAGTCCGTCGAGACCTCCGTAAGGGTGGTTGCTGACGGTGATGAAAGGGCCGTCGGCGAGTTGCACAAGATGTTCCAACCCGCCCACCTCGTAGTTCACGCCGAGGTCGGTCAAGAAGGCGTTCACGAAATCGGGACCCGAAAGGTCTTCGTGCCGTTCGTAGCGCTCGGCCAACTTGTCGATGCCCGTCAAGCGCAGCAACCTATTGGCCAACTTGTGGCCTTTATCGCCCTTGAACACTGGCGACAAGGCCTCTATCTCATCCATTGTAATCAGCGCCATGACTTATTTCCTTCCTTTTTTTGAAAACCACAAACTCGTTCATCAAGAAATTGAAAGTGCCCGAAACGCACAAAGCCAACAAGTTGCATATCACCACGTCCCAATGGGTCAGGTGTTGAATCAGCAGTAGCCCCCCCATCTTGATTAAGAAACCGCCAGTGCATGAGGCGTTGTATGCCCCATAGCGACGGAAAAACGCCCCTACCGTCTTTGCTGTGATGCGGTCTTTCCATGTGATATGATAACACATAAGGAAGTTGACGAACACGGCGCACTCGAACGAGATGAAAGGCGACACGATGACCTGCCCGAAATACCTGTGGAATACGAAATGCGAGAAGACCCACAGCACGAGCGTATCCACAGCGGTTCCTGTCAGATTGCCCAAGAAATACTTCGGCAGACGCTTCAATATCAATTCCTTGACATTAGTCATTCTTATGCTTCGGGTCGATTTTCGCATAATAGCGCGCATCTTGCGCAATGGTCACGAAATAAATCACCACCAAGGCTAACAGGATGACCACCCCGATGACATCGAGGATGTGCAGTTCGAGCGTCCCGACTACCAAGGTGAACTCACGCAGCGACTTTACACCTATTAATAAAAGGCAGGCGATGACGCAGATGAGACGGAACTCGGTGGGGCCTAATTTGGCGTAGGTCAGGCGGAACTCGCCTTTCAGGTGGGCGTTCATGGCCACGTTGAGGGTCAGCATGAGGTACACCACAAGGAGCACGCAGGCCAAGTCGAAGCGCATGAAGGGCGACAGGCCCGCACCCATGAACATCAGAGCCTCGTTGATGGCATCCATGGTGTGGTCGATGTAGAAGCCGTAGACGGGACGTTGCTGGTTGCGGACGCGAGCTATCGTGCCATCCAACGAGTCGCCATACCAGTTGATGACGAAGCCCAAGATGCTGAGCCACAGGAAGTGAATGCTGTAGTTGGCCAAGACAAAGCCCACGCAGATAATGACAGAGCCGAGGTGGCCCACCCAAGTCAGCATGTCCGAATCGACCCACTTGGGCTGGCGTTCGGCAAGCCACACCAAGGCCTTCTTCTCCGCAGCGTTGAGAAACGAAGTCTGGATGCGCTTCGAGTTTTCCGTTTTCTTTTCGTTTTCCATGATGGATTAATTTTGAAGCAAAAGTAAATCATTTTGCCGACAAAGCCGTGCTTTTTTCATCATAAATCGGTTATTTTTCACTCAATTTCAGAAAAATCCAACACCAAAGAATCACGCCGCATGTATTTGAGCCAAAATCGATTCCGTTGATAATTTCTGCCCATTCGGAAACTTTTTTTTCTTTTTTGTCGAAAAGTGCCGAGCGAAAAACAATAATTGATAAATTTGCGGCTTCAATGATTCAACAGGAATAGAAAAACAACACGATACGATATGTCAAAAGGAAAAATCACCCAGATTATCGGCCCTGTGGTCGATGTCTATTTTGAGAGCGGTGAAGCCAACCTCCCAAAGATTCACGATGCCCTTGAGGTGGTCCGTCCCAACGGGCGGCGCGTGGTGCTCGAGTGCCAACAACACATCGGCGAGGACTCGGTGCGCACCATCGCCATGGACTCGACCGACGGTCTCATGCGCGGCATGGAGGTCAACCTGCTCGGCAAGCCCATCTCCATCCCCATCGGCAACCAAATCAAAGGTCGCCTGCTCAATGTCACCGGCGACGCCATCGACGGCATCGGCAGCCTCGATCGCAGTTCGGAGTATCCCATCCACCGCGAGCCGCCCAAATACGAGGACTTGGCCACCTCGAAAGAGGTGCTCTTCACCGGCATCAAGGTCATCGACCTCTTAGAGCCTTACCTGAAGGGCGGCAAGATCGGCCTATTCGGTGGTGCCGGCGTGGGCAAGACCGTACTCATCATGGAACTCATCAACAACATCGCTAAAGGCTACAACGGCTACTCGGTGTTCACCGGCGTGGGCGAGCGCACCCGTGAGGGCAACGATCTGCTGCGCGAGATGATCGAATCAGGCATCATCAAATACGGCGACGAGTTCGTCAAGGCCATGGAAGAAGGCGACTGGGACCTCTCGAAGATCGACAAGGAAGCCTTGGCCACCTCGCAGGCCACCTTGGTCTTCGGACAGATGAACGAGCCTCCGGGCGCCCGCGTGAGCGTGGCCCTCTCAGGCCTCACCGTAGCCGAGTCGTTCCGCGACGACACCAACAGCGGACAGAGCGACATCCTGCTCTTCATCGACAACATCTTCCGCTTCACGCAAGCCGGTTCGGAGGTGTCGGCCCTGCTCGGCCGTATGCCTTCGGCTGTGGGCTACCAGCCTACCCTTGCCACCGAGATGGGCCAGATGCAGGAGCGCATCACCTCGACCAAGAACGGGTCCATCACCTCGGTGCAGGCCATCTATGTGCCTGCCGACGACTTGACCGACCCTGCCCCGGCTACCACCTTCTCGCACTTGGACGCCACCACCGTGCTGAGCCGTAAGATCGCCGAGTTGGGCATCTATCCCGCCGTCGACCCGCTCGACTCCACCTCGCGCATCCTCGACCCCAACATCATCGGCGAGCTGCACTACAACACCGCCCAGCGCGTCATCCAGCTACTGCAACGCAACAAGGAATTGCAGGACATCATCGCCATCCTCGGCATGGAAGAACTCTCCGAGGAGGACAAGATCGTCGTCCACCGCGCCCGCCGCGTGCAGCGTTTCCTGTCGCAGCCCTTCCATGTGGCCGAGCAGTTCACCGGCCTGAAGGGTGTGATGGTGCCAATCGAGGAGACTATTCGTGGCTTCAACATGATCATGGACGGCGAAGTCGACCAATATCCCGAAGCCGCCTTCAACCTTGTGGGCACCATCGACGATGCCATCGCCAAGGGCGAAGAGATGCTTAAGAGTGTCAACAATTAATTAAAGGTGTGATGAAAGTAGAGATCATTTCACCGAGCGAAACGTTGTATTCGGGCGAAGCCACGGCTGTCACGGTGCCGAGCAAGATGGGGCCTTTCACCCTGCTTGAGCATCATGCCGCCATCGTCGCCATCCTTGAGTCCGGCAAGGTCAGCCTCACCGACGCCAAAGGCGAGCGCTTGGAGTTTGCCATCAAGGGCGGCTTCACCGAAAACCACGACAACCAACTGACCATCTGCGTAGAGCTATGAAGAAAGATGCAATGACAAAATATCTGGCTGTCTTCCTGTTGGTCTGCCTCCTCCTCGACGGCATCCTGCTTTGCGGCTTCGCCAGCAAGACGTGGTGGAACAACTGGATGATTACGGGTCCCAACCTCTACATGATCTTGGGCGCCTTCTATTGCCACCTGATGAAGAAGAACACGGAGGCCCATCCCGGCAAACTCGCCTGGCTGTTGGTCTACAAAGGCATCAAGATGCTGCTGACCATCGCCATCATGGTGCTCTACATCGTCTTCGTCAAAGACGGCAGCAAGGCTTTTGTCATCGTCACGGCTTCGGCCTACTTGGTCGCATTGGTCACGGAGACCTGCGTTTACACCCATTATATCAAGAACCTGAACAAAGAGAGCAAAGCATGAAAAATGTTTTCCGTCATATCGCGCTTTTCCTCGCCTTCGCCACGGTGCTGCTGACATCAAGGACGGCTTTCGCCCAAGACACGATTCCCGCCGCCGTTGCAGCCGAGGAGAGCCAAGCCTCCGAACAGCCTGAGAAGTTCGATGCCAAGTCGTTCATCTTCGGGCATACTGGCGACTCCTATTGCTTCCACATCACGGAGATCAAGGGCAAGCCCATTTGCGTGTGGCTGCCCGTCATCGTCAACTGCAAGGACGGCGGCAGCTGGCACTGCTTCTCGTCGAAGCACGTCTGCGAACTGAAAGAGGGCGAGACCTTCACCCACAAGGGCGCCAACTTCTACATCTCCCCCATCAACGCCGACAAATACCCGGGCAAGCTCGTGGAGGTGAAAGCCGACGGCAGCCTGTCGCGACCGTTCGATATCTCGTTCACCAAGAACGCCTTCGGCATCGTCTTGGTGTGCGTCTTCCTCTTGGCCTTCTTCCTGCCTGCCGCAAAGAAGTACAAGAAAGACCCGATGGGCAAGCCCACCAAGTACCAAGGACTGGTGGAATGGCTCACCTGCTTCGTACTCGACGACATCATCCGTCCTAATGTGCCCGACAAGCAAGTGAAGAGGTTTGCGCCTTATTTGTTGACGGTGTTCTTCTTCATCTTCTTCGCCAACCTGTTCGGCCTGATCCCGTTCTTCCCGTTCAGCGCGAATGTGACGGGCAACCTCAGCATCACCGTCGTCTTGGCCTTGCTGACCTACTTCTTCGTGAACGTCTTCGGCAACAAGCACTACTGGAAGGACATCCTCTGGCCCGACGTGCCCATCTTCCTGAAGGCCTTCCCGCTGATGCCCATCATCGAGCTGATTTCGACCATCACCAAGCCCTTCGCCCTAATGATCCGTTTGTTCGCCAACATCTTGGCCGGCCACATCGTCATCATGGTGCTCATGGCCCTGATTTTCATCATCGGAGGCATGTATGGCGCAGGCATGGGCGGCGTGATGAGCATCGTCAGCATCTTCATGACCATCTTCATGACAGCCTTGGAGCTGTTGGTGGCCTACATCCAAGCGTATGTATTTACCATCCTGTCGTCGCTGTTCATCGGCATGGCGCATCAGGAACCGGAACACGAGTGATCAGTTGACAGTTGAAAGTTAGCAGTTAGCAGTTAGGGTTTGAATCTTGAATCTTGAATTTTGAATTTTAAATCTTTAAATCAATACATAAACACTTAAACAATTAAAATTATGTTATTATCAATCCTTCTTGATGCGGTGAATTATGTGCCAGGTTTGGCCGCCATCGCAGCCGCTATTGCAGTCATCGGAGCCGCCATCGGTATCGGCAGAATCGGCCAGTCAGCCATGGAAGCCATGGCCCGTCAGCCCGAAGCCGCTGGTCGTATCCAGTCGGGTATGATCATCGCCGGCGCTCTCGTCGAAGGTGCAACGCTGTTCGCCATCGTCGTCTGCGTGTTGGCCGTCCTCGGCTAAACCTTGACGCGAGACTTAGAGACGCGAGACACGAGACAAAAGGTCCCTGAGCTTGTCGAAGGGCCGTCCCGTGTCCCGCAGTCCCGAGTCCCTATTCAACCATTAAACAGTCAACAATCAACAATTAAACAATAAACACATGGATCTATTTCTTCCCGAAAGTGGATTAGTGATATGGATGCTCATCGCCTTCCTCATCGTCTTCGTCATCTTGGCGAAGGCCGGATGGCCGATGATCATGGGTGCCGTCGAGAAACGCAACGCCCACATCTCCGAGTCGCTCTTAGCCGCTGAAGAAGCCAACAACGCCTTGGCCGGCATCGAGCAGAAGCGGCAGGAAACCATGGCAGCGGCACAGGCCGAGCAAATCAAGATCATGAAAGAGAGCCAGGACTTGAAGACCCAGCTCATCGAAGAGGCCAAGGTGCAGGCCCGCCAAGAGGCCGAGAAGATCGTGGCCGACGCCCGCCTGAAGATACAAAAAGAACAAGCCGAGGCCATGGCCAACATCAAGAACGAGGTCATCGCCCTCAGCGTCGACATTGCCGAGAAGCTGCTGCAACGCGAGCTGAGCGACAAGTCGTCGCAAAGCACCTACATCGAGCAGTTGCTCAACAACAACCAACCCCGAATCGAGGCATAAGCTATGGACAACGGAAAGATATCGGTCAGGTATGCGCGGGCCTTGTTCCAAGTGGCCCAACAGCAGGGCAGCGAGGACGCCATCTATGAAGGCTTCACGCGCTTCAGCCACAACTACCTCTTGGCCATCGCACAGTTCAACGAGGTATTAGCCGACCCCATCGTGACCCGCGACGAGAAGGTGAAGCTGTTGGAGATGGCCGTCGGCGAGCCCATGCACGACACGCTGAAGCAGTTCATCGCCTTCGTGGCCGACCAGAAACGCGAGGACAAGATGTTCGTCATCGCCATGAAATACATGGAGATGTACCGCCAGAAGCACAACATCCTGAGCACGCACGTCACCACGGCCACCGAGCTGCCCGAGGCGACCTACGACAAGATCAAGGCCTTCGTCAAGCAGACCTTCGATGCCGAAGCCGAGTTGGACGTCCACATCGACCCAAACCTCATCGGAGGCTTCATCTTAGACATCGAGAACTCGCGCATGGACGCCAGCGTGGTTGGACAACTGAACGCGCTGAAAAACAGATTGAAGCTTTCAGCCATCAGCAGTCAGCCATCAGCTTAGTGAAACCGAGCTGACAGCTGATTGCTGAAAGCTGAAAGCCAAAAATATAGACAACAATAAACAAACAACATATATGTCAAACATCAAACCAAGTGAAATATCGAGCATCTTGCAGATGCAGCTCCAGAACATGAGCAACAAGGTTCAGTTCGAGGAGGTGGGCAAGGTGCTGCAAGTGAGCGACGGCGTGGCGCACGTCTACGGGCTCGACAAGGTGCAATCCAACGAACTCGTGCAGTTCGAGAACGGCACGATGGGCGTGGTGCTCAACCTTGAGGAAGACAATGTCGGCGTGGTGCTGCTCGGCCCCACCGAGGGCATC
>CALFIT010000293.1 GCA_937877465.1 uncultured Bacteroidales bacterium
TGATGACGGTGAAACGTACGGTTTCGTCTTGGTAGGCGATGTTTTTGCTTTGTGCCTGTGCGGTCATGAAACCCGCAATGACAAAGGCAAGGGTGAACAGAATCTTTTTCATCTTTTTCGTTGGAATGGTTTGCGGCGGCAAAAATAGGGAATAATTACGTGACAACCAAACGAAAAAGGCCACCCGAGGGCAGCCTTTCTTGAAGATACGCAAAATCTTGCGTCTCGAATCTTCCGTGATTTAGAAGTTGTAGTAGAGGCCAAAGGTAGGAGCGGCAGCGGCAAAGCCGAAATTGAATCCCTTCTCACCATAAAGGCTTTCTCCATTGTTCATGCTTTCAAATCCTTCCAGTTGGTTGTAGCCAATGAAGCCGAAGCGGAAAGCAGCAGTCCAATGCTTGGTGGCCATCCATGCAATGCCGGGTTGCAAACCAACTCTGTAGCCTTTGCAATCCTTAAGGCCGAAGTCGCCAGTCAAATCCAAAAACATGGCAAACTTGTCAATGCCTTCATTGTTCTTAAGGGTGCAGATGCTGTAACGGACATAAGGAGAAAGGGTAATGTAGTTGAACTTGTATTCTTGGTTTTGGGTGGTCATGATACCATCGATTTCTGTTTGAACCTCTTTTGTGCCCTTGTTAAAACCATAATTGGCACCTATGGCAATGGTCCACTTGGTGTTGGGAAAACTATATCCCACCTCTGGGGCAATTGAAATCATCGTGTGGTTTTTGTTCGCAAGAGCTGATGCGGAACCGCCGAGCCAAAGTTGTGCGTTTGCGCTCATGATGCCAGCGAAGGCAAGAGCCAAGGTAAGAAATAACTTTTTCATTTTTAATGAGTTTTAGTTAATGATTAGGTTAGTTGATTTCTGTCGTTTTTATATGACGCGGCAAAAATAGCAAATACTATGCCACGTTTCGCCAAATATTTTCCCAAACAGCGTCATTTCTCAATGAACGCGATGGTTTCGCCCTTGCCGACGCGCTTGCCTTGGTCGGCGGTGGCCTCAACGATTTTGCCGGGCCAAAGGGCATACACAGGCTCCAAGCCGAGGTTCGTCTGGATGGCGCACAGCAGGTCGCCTTCCTTATACACTGTGCCGGGGGCGGGCGCAATCGACTTGTCGTCGAAGTCCACCTCCCACAGCACCACGCCGCTCACAGGAGCAATGACAGGCTCGGCGTTGGGATGGCGCAGGGCGCGAAGGTCAGGGATCTTGGCCTCGCCGCCGGCCGTCTCGAACTTGGCCTTCATCTTGGCCTCCAACTCTTGGTTGAAACGACGCTTGGCCTCGCCCGACTTGTACTCGCGGTACTGTTTCTCGTGCATGGCAAACTCGAAGAGTTCCTCGTCGTCCTGTCCACGGTCCCAGCCTTCCTTCTTCATCTCCTCGATGAAGCGCGGCAGCTCGTTGGGATATTCATCCTGCGGGTTGCCCGTGAAGAACTCACGCTTTTGCTCCTTGGCCAAAGCGATGATGGCAGGGTCTAACTTGCCCGGCAGCTTGCCCGACTTGCCGAGAATCATGCCCCACATGGCTTCGTCCAAGTCGCTGAAGTCGGGCTTGCCCATACTGCGCCCGATGAGGTTCTTCAGGGCGATGTTCTTGGTGTATTGGCTGAACGGCGTCACCAAGGGCGGGTTGCCTACCATGGGCCAGATGCGTTGCACCTCGTCGAAGAGTTCGACGAGCAGCTCGTCTTCGCTCAGTTCGGCCTTGCCTTGCGCCTTGTAGTTCATGTTGATGAGCGCATGGGCACCCTTGAGGTCGGCCATCAGCGAGCCCATCATGCCACCGGGAAGGCCGCTGCCCAACATCAAGGAGTTGATGTAACGGTTGCGCGGGTCGATCCAGTAGCCGAGGAAGTCGTCGATGAAGCTCTGCGTCATGCTGCGGGCGGCCATGTAAGCCTTCATGTCGATGTCTTTCACGAGGAAACCGGCATCCTTCAGCATGGCCTGTACGCTGATGACGTCGGGGTGGACGGTGCCCCACGACAGCGGCTCCATGGCCACGTCGACGTAGTCGCAGCCGGCCTTGCACACTTCGAGCACCGAGGCCATCGAGAGGCCCGGCGTGGTGTGGCCGTGGTATTGCACCTTGATTTCGGGGTGACTCTTCTTGATATGCTCGACGATGCGGCCCAATGAATACGGGCGACCCACGCCGGCCATGTCCTTCAAGGCGATTTCCTTCGCTCCGGCGGCGATGAGTTCGTCGGCCATCTTCATGTAGTATTCTGCGGTGTGTACTTGCGAGTAGGTGATGCTCATGGCGGCTTGCGAAATCATGCCCGCTTCGTTGGCCCATTGTATGGATGGGATGATGTTGCGCACGTCGTTGAGTCCGCAGAAAATGCGGGTGATGTCGACGCCTTGGGCTTTCTTCACCTTATACATCAGTTGGCGCACATCGGCAGGCACGGGGTTCATTCTCAATGCGTTGAGGGCGCGGTCGAGCATGTGGCACTCGATGCCGCCCTTGTGCAACGCCGCCGTGAAAGCGCGAACCGAAGGATTCGGGTTCTCGCCATACAGCAGGTTGACCTGTTCGGCGGCACCGCCGTTGGTTTCCACACGGTCGAAGCAACCCATGTCGATGATCAAAGGAGCGATTTGCTCCAATTGGTCCTTGCGTGGCACGTATTTTCCCGACGACTGCCACATGTCGCGGTAAACTAAGCTGAATTTTACTTCTTTTTTCATCTCAAATCAATATCAAAACAGGTTTTCTAAAATATTATCCTCAACCAAGTTCGGCATCGTGACCTTCAGCTTGGGTTCGGCGGCCATGGCGCGTTTGATGGCGAAGGTGGCGCCTTCATTTCTTGCCCAGTTGCGGCGGGCGATGCCATTGTTGACGTCCCAATGCAACATGCAGTGGAGCCTGCGGTCGGCATCGGCGCTGCCGTCCAAGACCATGCCGAAGCCACCGTTGATGACTTCGCCCCAACCTACGCCGCCGCCGTTGTGGATGCTCACCCATGTGGCTCCACGGAAACCGTCGCCGATGACGTTCTGCACGGCCATGTCGGCGGTGAACGACGAACCGTCGTAGATGTTGGAGGTTTCGCGGAACGGCGAGTCGGTGCCGCTCACGTCGTGATGGTCGCGGCCAAGGACGACGGGACCGCTCAGCCTGCCGTCGGCGATGGCCTTGTTGAACTCGGCGGCAATCTTGGTGCGGCCTTCGCAGTCGGCATAGAGGATGCGGGCTTGCGAGCCGACCACGAGGTGGTTCTCCTGTGCGCCACGAATCCACTGGATGTTGTCGCGCATCTGCTGCTGAATCTCGGCAGGCGCAGTGCGGGCAATCTCTTCAAGCACGTTGCAGGCGATGTCGTCGGTGACGGCCAAGTCTTCGGGCTTGCCCGAGGCGCACACCCAGCGGAAAGGACCGAAGCCGTAGTCGAAGCACATCGGGCCCATGATGTCCTGCACGTATGAAGGATAGCGGAACGTGCCGTCTTCTTTCATAATGTCGGCGCCAGCGCGACTGCTTTGCAGCAGGAAGGCGTTGCCATAGTCGAAGAAGTACATGCCCTTGGCGGTGAGCTTGTTGATGGCGGCCACATGGCGGCGTAACGAAGCCTGCACCTTCTCCTTGAAGAGTTCGGGGTTCTCGGCCATCATGGTCTTGGATTCCTCAAACGACTGGCCTACGGGATAATAACCGCCTGCCCACGGGTTGTGGAGCGAGGTCTGGTCGCTTCCGAGGTCGACGTGGATGTCGTGCTCGGCTGCATATTCCCAAAGGTCCACCACATTGCCTTGGTAGGCATAGCTGCGGGCTTCCTTCTTGGCGAGGCTCGCATTGACATGCTTGAACAGCTCCTCGATGTCGTCATAAACCTCATCGACCCAGCCTTGCGCGTAGCGTTTCTGCGTGGCTGCCGGGTTGATTTCGGCGGTGATGCTCACCACGCCGGCGATGTTGCCAGCCTTGGGTTGGGCGCCGCTCATGCCGCCAAGTCCGGCGGTGATGAAGAGCTTGCCTGCCGTGCCGCCGCCTTGCTTGCGGGCAGCGTTCAAAACGGTGATGGTGGTGCCGTGGACGATGCCTTGCGGCCCGATGTACATATAGCTTCCGGCGGTCATTTGGCCATATTGCGTCACGCCGAGGGCGTTGTAACGCTCCCAGTCGTCGGGTTTCGAGTAGTTCGGGATCATCATGCCGTTGGTGACCACCACGCGCGGCGCGTCCTTGTGGCTCGGGAACAAGCCCATCGGATGGCCGCTGTACATGGCCAAGGTTTGGTCTTCCTCCATGTTGGCCAAGTACTGCATCACTAAGCGGTATTGCGCCCAGTTCTGGAAGATGGCACCGTTGCCGCCGTAGATGATGAGTTCGTGCGGATGTTGTGCCACGGCGGGGTCGAGGTTGTTCTGGATCATCAGCATGATGGCCGCGGCTTGCTTGCATTTGGCCGGATATTCCTCAATCGGGCGGGCGTACATCTTATAGGACGGACGAAAACGGTACATGTAGATGCGACCGTATTTTTCCAGCTCCTCGGCAAACTCGGGGGCCAACGTCTTGTGGAACTTGGCCGGGAAATAGCGCAGCGCGTTGCGGATGGCTAATTTCTTCTCGGCCTTCGTGAGGATGTCCTTGCGCTTGGGCGCGTGGTTGATGTTCGGGTCGAATGCCTTCACTTCCGGCAACTCGTCGGGGATGCCGGCGAGAATCTCTTTTTGGAAATCGTTGAGTGCGTTCATTTTGTGTGTTTTTGTTCGTTCATTTATTTTGCCGCAAATTTAGGCAAAATTTCTTCATCTCACGCTTTTTCGTCGGTCTTGTCGGATTTTTTCCTATCTTCGCGCCATATAAATCTTTGAATGATGCGAAAGAACCTTGTTGTCCTGCTGCTTTGCTTGCCTCTCTTGGCCAAGGCGGTCTCCCTGAAAGACATCAACGTGCGCGACCCGTTCATCCTCGCCGATGCGGAAAGCCACACCTATTACTTATATTGCTCCTCGTCGGTTGAGCGCGACGGCCAGAAGGTGGGAGGCGTGGCGGTCTACCAAAGCCGCGACCTGCTCGACTGGCAAGGCCCCGAACAGGTGTTTGTGGTGCCTTCCGACAACTGGCTGACGGGCAGGGTCTGGGCACCCGAAGTGCATTATTACGAGGGGAAATACTACCTTTTCGCCACGCTCAACACCGATATGGAGTGGAAGAAGCGGCGCG
>CALFIT010000294.1 GCA_937877465.1 uncultured Bacteroidales bacterium
GTCGTTGATTTCGTCGCCCTCGAAGTCGCCGTTGGCGACCAAGCTCTGCTCGTCCCATAGGCCCGAGAGAAGCCACACTTCGCCGCAATTCGGCATTGGGCCGAAGTCCATGCCGAGCACATCCTTGATTTTGCGCCCGCCCCAGATCTTGCTTTTGAAGACGGGTTTGAATTTTAGTGGGTATAGTACGGTTTGCATCGCATACAAATTAAAAGATGGATTGGATGACCTTATCGACCATTTCGTCAAAATAAGGTTGTTTCATTCTGCTGATTCTTCGGATAACATCTCTTTCAATATTGCCCACCAGAAGATGACATTTGACATAACTCTTTTTCGGTAAAGGAATCGTCAACATAACATCTTCCAATTCAAAGCAATATTCAGGATTATAGGGCTTGGAGGAAATCATGCACAAATAAATGAAACCTTCTTTGTCTTGAAGCTCATCGTTTGAGACAATCACAGCAGGATGCGGTTTGAAGGAACCGTCGGGAAACAAGAAATTGATTTCTACGATGTCGCGTTGTGAATATTTCATGCCAGATGCTTTGAGAACAATTTTGCAGCGTTGTTTCTTGAAGTACACAGGAAAGCCTGTCTTTCCTCGTCTTCTGTCCATTCCTCCCATGCCGGATACGTTATGACCCCCGCCGCAAGCAACTTACGGATAAGTTCCAGAATCTTGGCGTTTTTTTCATCGTAACTAATAGTCATCGTTGTCATGTTCAGTCCTCCTATTTTCAGACCGCAATATTACGAATTATTTCTGACACCGAAAAAACAGATGTGAAAAAATTGTACTTTTGCCCCAAAAGAAAACCACGATGCAAAACCTCATCGAACTGCGCCATATCCTCCATGCGCACCCCGAACTTTCGGAGCATGAAGCCCTGACCAACAAGATCTTGAACGAATGGGTGAAACAGACCCAGCCCGACCAAATCATAGAGAAAATCGGCGGCTACGGGCTGGCGGCTGTCTATCAAGGCGCGAAGCCCGGCAAGCGCATCCTCGTCCGTGGCGACATTGATGCGCTGCACATACCCGAACCCAACGACCTGCCCTACCGCTCACAGAATGAGGGCGTTTCGCACAAATGCGGGCACGACGGCCACGCCACCATCCTCTGCGGCTTGGCGCAATGGCTCGGCGAGCAACGTCCCGACCAAGGCGAGGTGGTGCTGCTGTTCCAGCCCGCCGAGGAGACAGGGCAAGGCGCACAAGCCGTCATCGACGACCCACAATTTGCCCAAATCAAGCCCGACGTGGCATACGCGCTGCACAACTTACCCGGCTTCGAGAAAGGGAAAATCATGGTGAAGAAAGGCTGCTTTGCGGCGGCATCATTTGGCTTGAAAATGACCTTCGATGGTCGCACCGCCCACGCCTCGCAGCCCGAAACGGGGCACAGCCCTTCGGAACTTTTGGCCATGCTCATCCACCTGTTGGAGAAGAAACGCGAGCAGCTAAAGGCCGTCAAGCCGCTGACGACTTTCGTCATCACGCACGCCGTGTTGGGCGAGGAGACCTTTGGCGTTGCCCCAGGTCATGCCGAGATTTGGCTCACCTTGCGCAGCTTCGACGACCGCAACCTCGAACTGATGGCCTCGCAAGTCATCGAGCTTTGTCGCGCCAAGGCCAAGGATTATCTCTTCGACTTCAACTTCACGATGCACGAAGCCTTTGCCGCCACCAACAGCGACGACCGTTGCGTGGAAACCATCGCGCAGGCAGCGCACAACCTTGAGTTAAGCCTCGGCCATGTGGAGGAGCCTTTCCGTTGGTCGGAGGACTTCGGAAGGTTCGGGAGCGTCTGCCCTATCGGCTTTTTTGGCATAGGTTCAGGCTTGGAGCAGCCCGCCCTCCACGACCCGATGTTCGACTTCCCTGACGATATTCTGGAAGTGGGGATGGGGATGTTTTGGGAAATCCTTAGGGTGGAGTTGGAAGTTGACAGTTGACAGTTGACAGTTGTTCCGTTTAGAGTTTAGAGTTTAGAGTTATCTTACAATTATAACAAATTGATGATCTCCGTGATGATGGCTCGCGAATAGGCGTTGGCCACTTCGACGATGAACTTGCCGAAGTCGACGCGGGCGTTGTGGTCGGCGGTGTCGCTGATGGTGCGGATGACGGTGAACGGCACGTTGAACTCCAAGCAGACCTGCGCCACGGCTGCGCCTTCCATCTCAACGCATTGTACGTCAGGCAAAAGCGACAGTATCTCGTTGCGTTTCTCGTCGCTGTTGATGAACTGGTCGCCGCTGGCGATGTCGCCGAAATGCAAAGTCGGCGCAAGGTGGAACTCCTTGACGGCCTCCTCGCCCACCATGCTCTCGACACCTTTATTAATAAGGTTCGTGATGGCGCGGCCCGCCACCTCGGTCAGTTCGGGGTCGCTGTTCACATAGACGCGGTTGAGCAAAGGCAGCTCGAAGCGCGAAAGCATGGGGCGTGCGTCCAAGTCGTGCTGCACGAGGCGTTTGGAGACCACGATGTCGCCCACCTTGAGGCCGTCGGCCAAGGCGCCCGCCGTGCCGATGAAGAACAGGTCGGTGATGCCGAACTCCTGTATTAATAAGGTAGCCGTAATCGTTGCAGCTACTTTGCCCCATTTGGAGAAGGCCACCACGCAGCGCGTGTTGCCGATCTTGCCCACCACGAACTCGCGGTTGGCGATTTTCACTGTCGTCTTTTCCGTCAGCAGGGCTTTCACCTCGTCGATTTCCTGCGCCATCGCGCCAAGGATGCCAATGTTTCTCATAGTCTATTTATCCTCCTTCGTCATCAGCGTTTCGTCTTCCTTTTTGGCCACAAGTTTTCTCAAGTATTTGGCCAACTGTTTCATCAGCGTCTCGCTGTCGGCTATCTCGGCCATGTCGCGCCAGATTTGGGCGTTCAATTCCATCGCTGTCATAATCCTAACTTTTTGTTGTTTATCGGCGGCAAAGATACTCAAAAAAAACGGAAAAGGCCACTTTTTTTCATCAGGCAGCTTGCATGTCCCGAAAATTATCTATTTTTGCCGATGGATTGGTACGCCAGTCCGCTTTATTGAAAGAAGCGTTATGCTTAACACAAAGTCGGGAACGTAGGAAATTCAAGACTTTACGGAAATGAGCATAGTGGTTTCACGCATAAGCGTGGACACTACTACATGTTCTCCGTAAAAGGTATTTCCTACGACCTCCGACTTAGAAATGTGGCATACAGTTCCACGCTTCTTTGTATGGAATCGTCCTTTTGGAGCTGGAGGGCAA
>CALFIT010000295.1 GCA_937877465.1 uncultured Bacteroidales bacterium
GCGGCTTCCGACGACAAGGGCCGTTTCGAGCTGTTGGCGCCCAACGGCGACTACCGTCTTCAGGTGTCGGCCATCGGTTTCCAGACCTTTGAACAACTATTGACCGTGAATGGCAACCAAGACCTCGGCCAACTGAAACTCAGCGCAGGCGCCACCAAACTCGGTGAGGTGACCATCGCCGAAAAGCGTCCGCTGTTTGCCGTGGAAGGCGAAAAGACGATGTACAACGTGGCCGAAGACCCCAGCATACAGACGGGAACGCTGTCCGACGCCTTGCAGAACGCACCTGGCGTGGAGGTGGACGTGGAGGGCAACATCACCTTGCGCGGCACGTCGAGCGTGGAGGTGTGGATCAACGACAAGCCCTCGCACATGACGGCGGAGAACCTCAAGACCTACATCCAGACCTTGCCCGCCAACAGCCTCGACCGCGTGGAGGTCATCACCAACCCCTCGGCGCGTTACGGCTCGAATGCCGACGGCATCATCAACATCGTGACCAACGCCAAAATCCAAAAGAACGAGTTCTTCAGCTTCGGCGTGAACGGCTCCACGAGACCTTCCGTAAGCCCTTGGATGTCATACGTTTGGTCGAACGAGAAGCTGACCGTCAACGCCTATGTCAACGGTGGCTATTCCATTTGGAAAGGGAACTCGTTTTCTGACCAATCGCTGTTTACCGAGGCACAGCAGTTAGCCAACCATGAAATAGACACTTCCGTTTACAACAACAAGGGTTTTAATACAGGCGGCTATTTCAGCCTTGACTATGAGATAGATACGTCCAATAGCATCAACGTTTGGCTTAGCGGATGGCCCAATTGGGGCAACACGACCAGCACCGAGACCTTGTTGCGCAACGAGTTTGTGCCCGACACCTTGACGACTGCCTTCAATGAGACCGGCACCGCTTGGAACCGCAACTATTTCGCCAACGGCGGCTTGTATTACCAACATAAGTTCGACAACAAAGGCCACAACCTTTCGGTCAGCGTCAATGCGATGGGCTGGGGCGGCGGCAACGGCGACACGATAACGAGAACGTTTACACAGCCTTACGAGTATAAGAAGGTGATGCAACAAGTGAGCAACTACAGTTCGTTTGGTGCGGAAGGCGAAGTCATCTACAACCGTCCCTATTCGGAGAACGGCGAGATTTCGGTGGGCTACACGGTGGGCTACGACCCCGAAAAGCGGTACCTCGTCACCGATACGATTGTCGATGACGAATGGGTGAACGACGTCTATCGTTCCTACAAGGCCAACTTCAGCACCTTGAACAACGAGGCTTTCGTCACCGTGCAACACAAGTTCGGCGGCTTCACCGTCAAGCCGGGCATCCGTTTCGTCAGCGAGGTGGTCAGCGGCACCTATCCCGACTCGTCGCAATACGATTTCCGCAAGCCGTTCTTCAGCGTCAGGCCGTCCATCCACCTGTCGTACCGCACCAAGTCGATGCATAACTTCAAGCTGAGCTACACGCGCCGCATTGCCGCCCCCGATGCAGAGGAGTTGAGCGCCTTCCCGATGTATCATGTTGACAGCTACAGCACGGGCAATCCCGACTTGGATCGCGTCTTCACCAACGCCATCGAAGCGGGCTGGACCAAGTATTGGAACAAGTTCGGTTCGGTGGGCCTGTCGGCCTATTACCGTGGCAAGACCAACGAAGTCAACGACATACAGATTTCATCCGACAGCAGTATGTATTGGCTCTACGGTCGTCCCGTGGCTTACGACTATCCCGTCAACGTGGGCAAGAGCCATAATACTGGCTTGGAAGCCAACGTGATGTACCGTCCAAGCGGCTTCTTCAACATGCGCTTCTACGCCAACCTTTACGACTCCTACATCAAAACGGAATACAACGGTACGCCTTACGAGTTCAACATGTGGTCGTACAGCTTCCGCCTCAACCTTTGGGCCAAGTTGTGGAACAAGGTCGAGGTGACGGCCTCGGGCTATTACAGTTCGCCCACGCAGTCGCTGTTCAGCGAGCGTCACGCCCGCTATGGCATCAACGCCGGCCTGCGTGCCGACTTCTTCGACCGCAAGATGTCGGTGTTTGTCAACGCCAACGACATCTTCAACTGGAACAGTTGGGGGCAGTCGAGCAGCAGTCCGTATGTGGTCTCCTCCTCCGACTCCAAGTACAACAGCCGCAGCGTTTCGGTCGGCGTGACCTTCCGTTTCGGCAAGATGGAACTGGAGCAACGCGCCCGCCAAGGCTCCGACGACTCAGGCAGCGCACCGCAAGGCATGGGTGGGATGTAGTTTTTCGCCACAAAAAGTGCCGAATTTTACCCCAAATACGGGATTTTCGCCACAAAAGCCCATATTTGGACACATTTTCCACACTTGCGCGACGCGATCCCCTAATTTTGCAACGAATTTAATTCTAATCGAAAACTATGAAAATTATCGGAACAGGCAGCGCATTGCCTGCCTTAAATGTCACCAACGACGACTTGGCGAAGTTCCTCGACACGAGCGACGAGTGGATTTCCACCCGCACGGGCATCCAAGCACGTCGTCTGCTTTCTACTGAAGATTTGTATGACTTGGCCGTGGAAGCCGCCATCAAGGCCATCAAGGCTGCGGGGCTGCGTCCCGACCAAATCGACTTCCTCTTGGTCTCGAATGTGGCCAACCGCCACGTCACGCCGGGACTGAGCTGTATCGTCCAGAAACGCATCGGACTCACCTGTGCCGGCCTCGACATCAACGTGGCCTGCGCCGGATTCGTCAACGCCCTGATGCTCGCCGACGGCATGATGAAAGCCGGTCACGCCAAGAACATCCTCATCCTCTGCGCCGAGGAACCCACCAAATACTGCAACTGGAAGGAACGCGATTGCAGCGTCCTCTTCGGCGACGGCGCGGGTGCCGTGGTGCTCACCGAAGGCAACGCCTTCAAGGACGTGAAACTCACCATGATTAGCGACCGCGATGTGCTGTATTATGAAAGAGGTATGGAAACCACGCCTTTCGAGAAGGAATACATCAAGGGCCAACCCCTCCAGATGAAAGGCAAGGAACTGTTTCGCACGGCGGTTTCGGAGTCGGCGAAAGACATCATTACCCTGCTGAACCGCAATGGCTTGCAGCACGACGACATCGACTGGTTCATGCTGCACCAAGCCAACAAGCGCATCATCGAAGGCATCCGCCGCATCGTGGGCGGTCCCGAAGGGAAGTATCCGACCGTCATCGAGAAATACGGCAACACCTCGTCGGCAAGCATACCGATCATGCTCGACGAGATGTTGGCCGACAACAAGATCAAAGCGGGCGAGAAGATCGTCATGAGCGCCTTCGGCGCCGGATTCGTTTCCGCAGCCTGCCTTTGGGAATGGGAATTTTAATCAGTTGACAGTTAGCAGTTGACAGTTAGCAGTTGGCAGTTGGCAGTTGACAGTTGTAGGGTTGTCACATCGTGGCAGCCGCGTAATCAAAAAGAGAAAAATAAAAACCAACAAATATGGAAAACAGAAGAGTAGTAATCACTGGCATGGGTGCCGTTTCGCCGATTGGCAACGACCTGCCGACGATTTGGAAAAACCTGATGGATGGCTATTGTGGCATCGACTTCATCAAATCCTTCGACACCACCGACCTTCCCGTGAAGATTGCCGCCGAGCTGAAGGACTTCGACGCTGAGTCCGCCGGCGTCGACAAAGGCTTTGTCAAGCGCAACGACCGCTTCGCCATCTATGCCATGGCCGCCGCCTACCAAGCCATGAAGGACAACGAAAACCTGCAAATGGATCCTTCCCGCTTGGGCGTGTATGTAGGCTCGGGCATCGGCGGATTCGACACCATCCTGCGTGAGGTGAAGAAATACAACGACGAGGGTCCCCGCTGGATCTCGCCCTTGATGATTCCCACGATGATCGGCAACATGGCTTCGGGCAGCGTGGCCATCAAGTACAACGCCCAAGGCCCTTGCGTGCCCATCGTGACGGCTTGCGCCACGGGTACCCACTCCATCGGAGAGGCCTATCGCGCCATCAAGCACGGCTATGCCGACGCCATTATCGCGGGAGGCACCGAGGCGGGCATCAACCCCGTCGCCATCGCCGGCTTCGCCAACTGCAAGGCCCTGACCAAGTCGGAAGACCCGAAATACGCTTCGCTGCCGTTCAACAAGAACCGTGGCGGATTCGTCATCGCAGAAGGCTCTGGCATCGTCCTCCTTGAGGAATACGAGCACGCCAAGCAACGCGGCGCGACGATTTACGCCGAGCTGTGCGGCTACGGCAACTCGTGCGACGCCTACCACAACACGGCTCCGCGTCCCGACGGCACCACCCAAAGCATGGCCATCAAGCAGGCTTTGGACGAGGCGCAATACAAGGCCGGCGAGAGCCTGTACATCAACGCACACGGCACGGGCACGCCGATGAACGACAGCGGCGAGACCAAGGCCATCAAGATCGCGATGGGCGAGGAAGAGGCCCGCAAGGCACACATCAGTTCCACGAAGTCGGAGATGGGTCACGCCCTCGGTGCGGCAGGTGCCATCGAATTGATTATCAGTGTAATGACGCTTAATAACGGCATCATCCCGCCCACCATCGGCTTGGACGAACCCGATCCGGAATGCGACCTCGACTACACGTCCAACACGCCCGTCAAGGCCAATCTGGATATTGCTATTTCCAATTCCTTAGGCTTCGGTGGACATAACGCTTGCTTGGCAATACGTAAAATCTGATAATCTTTGAATTTTAAATCTGAAATTTTAAATCAACAATATGAACAGAGACGAAATCAAACAGTACCTCCCGCACCGCGAGCCTATGCTCTTGGTCGATGAGATGATGTTGGACGAAAACCATGTGGCGCATTCCAAGTACCACGTGACGGGCGAGGAGTTCTTCCTGCAAGGCCATTTCCCGGGCGAACCCGTCGTGCCGGGCGTCATCCTTTGCGAAATCATGGCCCAGTCGTGCGCCCTGCTGATGAAGGACGACCTCATCGGCAAGCTGACGTTCTACACCGGCATCGACAAGGTGCGCTTCAAGAACAGTGTCAAACCTGGCGACACCGTCGAGGTGGAAGCCACATTGACCTATCACCGCGCCAACATCTACATCTGCTCTGCCGTCCTCAGCGTAGGCGGCAAGATGTGCGTCAAGGGCGAGCTTTCGTTTGCCTTGCTGCCGGATACGAGAAACAAACAATGAATCTTGAATCTTGAATCTTGAATTTTAAATCTTAAATTTGAAATCCAAACTATGGCCACAATTCAAGACAAGGCAAGGGCACTGATTTCCTCGAAGCTGAAAGTCGCCGAAAGCGAGATTACGGAGGAGAAGAACCTTTTCAACGACTTGGGTGCCGACTCGCTCGACTTCGTGGAGCTTTCCATGATGATGGAGCGCGAGTTCAACGTGAAGTTCACCGAAGCCGACACCTCCAAAGTCAAGACCGTCAGTGACTTGTTTGGACTGATAGAACGCTATGCCTCGAAATGAATCCCCTAAGCCCCTTGCTGTCATAGCGGGCTTGACCCGCTATCTCCAAAGCGAAAGGAATCGTTTTTGTGCTTAGGAGATGGCGGATGTTCCTCCGCCATGACGAAAAGGGCTTTGGGCTGTGCAGTTATAAAAAAGAAATACCAGTTATAATCAAATAAAACAGAAACAAAATGAAACTCTTAGAAAATAAAGTGGCTCTGATTACGGGAGCCGGTCGCGGCATCGGCAAGGCCATCGCCATGCGTTTTGCCCAAGAAGGCTGCAAGATCGCCTTCACCGACATCGCCTTGAACGACGTCGTTTTGGAAACCGAAAAGGAACTGAAGGCCATGGGCGTGGAAGCCAAGGCCTACGCCTCGAATGCCGCCAACTTCGAGGAGACCCACCAAGTGGTTGACGAAATCGTGAAGGACTTCGGACGCATCGACATCCTCGTCAACAACGCGGGCATCACTAAGGACACCGCGCTGAAGCGCATGACCGAGGAGCAATGGGATGCCGTCATTAACGTGAACCTCAAGTCGGTGTTCAACTTCACCAAGGCCGTGCAGCCCGTCATGTGGAAGCAGGCTGGCGGCAGCGTCATCAACATGAGTTCGGTGGTGGGCGTTTCGGGCAATGCCAACCAGTGCAACTACTCAGCTTCGAAGGCTGGCATCATCGGCTTCACGAAGAGTGCGGCCAAGGAGATGGGCGTGCGCGGCATCCGCCACAACGCCATCGCCCCCGGCTTCATCATCACTGCCATGACCGACGCCCTTCCCGAGGACGTCCGCAAGCAATGGGAAAGCCTGATTCCGCTGCGTCGCGGCGGCACGCCCGAAGACGTGGCCAACGTCGCCCTCTTCCTCGCCAGCGACCTCTCGTCGTATGTGACGGGTCAGGTGATCCACTGCTGCGGCGGGATGAATTGCTAAACAAAAAGCCTCGCCAACGGCGAGGCTTTTTCGTTGTTTTTTTGACATGTTGTCAAAATTGAAATCCGTTCATGGCGTGCTTAGAACTTG
>CALFIT010000296.1 GCA_937877465.1 uncultured Bacteroidales bacterium
TTATATGTAGCGGAATGAAATCATTGAAAACGTCAGGCTTGGGGAGACGGCTTGAAATGCTAATGCTATGTATTATCATGTACTGAGTAATGCCCAATTACTATCGATATTCACCGATGGTATAATGGGGACTATTGTTCTCGTATTTGTTTTTTCTTGGCTGGCGAGAAGGGATGCAATCACAGAAGAATACAAGAAAGGATTGTTTGCGAAAATCATACCTTGGTTTGTACTGTGTCTTCTAATTAGTGCATTTTCCGTGTTTGTTTACAGTTGTGTCATATATCCTTGGGAAATCGAGCCACAACCATCCAAAGCATCCATTTTTCGCGAGATTCGCTATAACAATAATGGGGAGCCAATATTTGGATGGGCCAATGATCTTCAGCGCCCTTTATTGTCTGCTTATGCGAATTGCGTCCTTTTGTTATGTTGGACCTTTTATGCTTTTAAATTCAAGCCATCGAATACATCATGGTGGAAGAAAACGTGTAAGATTGTTTCCTATATTATATTGTCTGCCATTATTGCTGGGTTTAACTTACATGGATACAGAGACTTTGTTGTCTATGCTGTGATTATCTCCATAATTGCTATCTTATTATGGGTTGCTCGGGTAAAACCAAAAGAAATGACGCCTTCTGTTTTGGAAAGTGATAAAAATGGTTTGAGAGAAACCGTTGAAATAAAAAACACGACAACTCAAAGCGAAGATTTGACAAGATTTATGCCGCCCGCCATGCGAGAGGCTGTTTTGGCAAGACAACGCGAGAGTGCCGTGGATGTGGAACTGGACACCTCTCCTAAACAGATTGTCAATCAAACCTCCAAACACGATAATGACATACTTGTGTCAACAGAGCAATCGGAAGAGATTATTAAGGATGGCAGCAACACCCAAACCGACTATCTGTATTGTAAGCATTGCGGCAAAAGGGTTGAGTTTGATTCCGCTTTCTGTAAGTATTGTGGTGGAAAAATGTAAAATCAAGTGAGCCATGAGAAAGAACATTAAATATGTAGGTATAGCGTTGGCTGCCGTTGTTGGCTTATCCTTTGTCTTGGTGAATTTCATCAACATTTACTTGTCGAATAAAAAGAAGCTTGAAACGATGATAGATGGAATCAACATGTATCTGCCGCAAAAAGGTTTTGAAGGGTACGACTATTTCACATTGGAAAGGTGCAGATTGGAAGGAAACAATGTGATTTGGGAATTTACATTGGATCCAGCTTACATCAATTCGACCAGGGAATGTGCTTTACCAGAGTCCGTGAACGGATTTGTAATCGTGGATGGCAGCAGCAGGGACGATGCTTTGGACTTGGATAGCGCCTATACAAACATGCTTTTCCAGCAGTCTATACGATTCAATCTACTGTACCAATACCTTATTGTCAAGGATTCAAGCAATCTGGTGTCAAATCAATTCCAACAAGAGCTGGAAAAGCGACAATGCTCCCAAACTTGGAGGGCCTTTTCTCCTATCAGTGAAAAGCATATTGATTTCACCATTACTTACCAACAACAGAAAGACATAGAAGAATACTGCAAACTGGAAAGGGAATCGGCACTTGCTGAATTGATTACGGAATACATAAAAAGGCAGAACCTCATACTCGTTGAGGCAACTAAATACGATGATGTCAAGATGGGGATGGCATTGGAAGGCTCATGTATCGTTTTACGCTGCGTTTTTGACGAATCCTATTCAACGAATGGAAACAATCCGATTGAGAATATTAGGATGGACAAGGAGGAAGTTGAGATTGAACTAAGGGCAGATGCTTCGTCATTGCCTTTGTTCTTCGATTACAAACGCATTTGTGGCACGATGGAAAACAGCTACATTGTACGATATGTGGATTGGAATTCCCATGACTCTATCGACTTTAGGATTTACTAATGAAACATCAATTATCTTTAAACACAACACATTATGAACACAATTGAAACAAAAGAAACAAACATCATCACAGAAGAAAATGTAAATCTTGGAGATGAGAGAATGAACAACACACTGAATCAGCAACAGGCAGAAATTGCCGAAGCGCAGACTCAAAACAATCAGATTGTCCCGGAAATTGTTGGGAAATGGAGTTGGGGAGGTTTTGTTTTTGGCCCTATATGGGGATTGTGTAATAAATTGGTAGGGCGCAGTTTCCTGATGCTCTTATTGGCGTTTGTACCATGCGGCATACTAATAGCGGACATTATTTTTGGAATATCAGGCAATAAAGATTCTTGGTTTACAGGAAAATGGGAATCTCCTGAGCGGTTTTTGCAAGCCCAAAAACGGTGGACAATAGCGGGGATAACGTGGCTTTCCTTGCAGGTACTGGCTTTGGTGATTGTAATTATCGCAACAAAATAATTGGTTAACTTGACACTTGTCAAATCTGATTGTTTATGTTTTGCAAACATTGCGGAAAAGAGCTTGCTGAAAATTCGGTTTTTTGCCAATACTGTGGCAAGCAATTAAGGGACAATGACAAACAAAAGACAAATGTCCTTTCAAGATTCATGTCACTTGGCAAAGGCTGGCAAATCTGCATAATGGTTTACATTTTGCTGTTTTTAGGTGGTCTTTGTATCATGGTTGAAGCAGAAAAAGATCGTTACTTTAACGAAGAAGTGCTGTTTCCTTTGATGCTCGTGTTAATTGTCGCCCCCACATTTGCATTGTTCGTGTGGTATTCAATCACTCACTTGTTCAAGAAGACAAATATGCCTAAAACAGATGGGAAAGCAATTACCGACAGTGAAACACGGATGCCCACGGCACGCTATTCTCTCCAAGAATTCGTGAAAGCTTTTGGAAAGATGCAAATAAAGACGGTCACCGTGCCCGAGAAGAACGAAGTGATGTCATATTGCACTTTCACATCCTCGACAGGTATGATCACAAAAGTTATTTTCGATAAACAACTTGGCCCATTGCAAGCTTCAGAAATCGTTGAAAGGCAAAACAGATTGTACATTATGAAGAATAAATCCGGAGAATACGAACTAAAAGAGAACCCTTTATCATAATTACCATACTCGTCAAATTCTCAACCAAGCCAGCATGTCAAAGTCGATATGCCTCAATTCTTCTGATTAATCAAATTCACTACCACTTTCACCATCACATCCTTTTCCTCAGGTTTGCTCTCGGCAATCATCAGGGTTAGTGCGACCAAAGTGTTGTCGGCGATGCGCTTGCTGCCGTCCTCGCGATAC
>CALFIT010000297.1 GCA_937877465.1 uncultured Bacteroidales bacterium
AGTCGTCGATGGCGGTGCCGAGGAAGATGATGCGGTCCATCATCAGGCGGCTGAACACGTCCATCTGGGCCACGTTCAATTGGCGTTCCTCGATGACGGTGGGCGAGATGTAGTTGGTGTCGTTGATTTTCGAGATGTATTGCTCCAAGCCGAGCGTGTTCATCCCTATGTGCTTGGTGGCGTACTTGAAAAATTCGTTGTTCATGGTTTTGATGTTTTTGCTGTTGGCCATTGGCTTCTGGCTATTGGCAAGCTCGCCAAAAGCCAGAGGCCAGAAGCCAAAAGCCGTTATTGTTTTCTTTCTTCTTCGAGCTTCTTCATGAAGTCGGCAGGAGTGGTTTCGGTATAGTTGATGTTCATCTTGCCTTTCAGGAACTGCGTCATCTTGACGTCGGCAAGTTGGTTCTTGATTTGGTTCACCTGCTGTTCGTCCTTCAGGTAGTTGGCGGCAATCTTGTCCAAGTTGGCCTTCATGTCGTCTTCGAGGGTGGCGTAGTCGATGCCGGGGAAGATCTGGCGCAGCACGAAGTTCTTCACCTCCTCGTCGTTGATGATGAGTTCGGGGTTGGCCTTCACGATGCTGTCCTCGATGAGCTGCCAGCGCAAGCCTTTGGCGTAGTCGCTCTCGTAGTTCTTCTCCACATCTTCGGCCTTGATGTCGCCACGGCTGTTTTCCACGATCCAGCGTTTCAGGAAGGCGTCGGGCAGGTCGAACTTGGCGGCGGCCACCAACTCGTCAATCATCTTGTTGAAGAGGATGGGGTCGGCCTCGGCCTCATGCTGCTTCTCCATCTCGGCTTTGACGGCTTGCTTGAAGGCGTCCAAGTCCTTGATTTCCTTGTCGGGGAAGATCTTCTTGAAGAAGTCCTCGTTGAGTTCGGGCTTCTCGTCGCGGATGGCGTCGTCGATGATGATGTTGTAGTCGCTGTCGACGGGAGCGTCGTCGCCCAACACCTTGGCCACGGCTTCTTCGCTGCCGAAGGCCTTGGCAAAGTTGACGATGAACTCGGCGCCCACTTCCTTGCCGACGAACTGCTCACGGGCTTGCTTGTCGGTGATTTGGTCCATGTGGATGAAGAGGCCGTCCTTCTGGAAGCCGTCTTCCATTTCCTTGCCGTCTTCGGCTTCGCGCACCTTCAGTTCGAGGCGGTCGTTCTCGCCCACGGTCTCGGGATGGCTCGTGTCGGGGTTGCGTTCTTGCAGGTCTGCGACCACCTTGTCCACTTCCTCGTCGGTGGGGACGATGTGGTAGAAGTCGACCATCGTGTTGGTGTAGTCGACGTTGATTTCAGGACGCAGGGCGGCTTCAAAGCAGAAGTCGATGTCGTCTTGGTTTTCAAGGTCGGCAGGCTGTTGCTCAAGGTCGTTGAGCGGATAGCCGATGAGGTCGAGCTTGTTGTCCATGATATGCTTGTTGAGGCTGTCGGAAACGAGGGTGTTCAGTGCTTCCATTTTCGCGCTGGCGCCATACATTTTCTTGATCATGCCCATGGGCACCATGCCGGGACGGAAACCGGGCACATTGGCGCGGTGTCTCATTTGTCTCAGGGTCTTCTCGACATTTTCCTGATAGTCAGCCTTCTCAACGCTGATTTTGATGGAGATCAGATTGTCTCCTTTTGCAGTTTGTGTGATATTCATTATTTATCTTATTGATTGTCTTTGTCTTGTGCGGATGAAGGGACTCGAACCCTTACTTCTCTCGAAACCAGATCCTAAGTCTGGCGCGTCTACCAATTCCGCCACACCCGCGATTTTTGAGCGGCAAAGATACAACATTTTTGTGAATGCGGAATCATTCCGCATTCCACATTCCACATTCCACATTAATTTTTGACGTCCAATGCTTCGCGAAGCGCGTTCCCGATGAGCATGAAGGCCAGTACCAACAGCATGATGGCGATGCCCGGCAGGATGGCAAGATAGGCCGCATCAAGAATGATGAAGGCGTAGTTCTCCTTGATCATGCTGCCCCACGACGGCATGGGTGGCTGCACCCCGATGCCCAAGAAACTCAAGCCCGCCTCAAGCAGGATGGCCGAGGCGAAATTGGCCGCCGAAACCACGATGATGGGGTTGAGGATGTTGGGCAGAATATGCTTGAAGATGATGCGCAGGTTCTTGAATCCCAAAGCTTTGCCAGCCTCCACGAAGGTCGTCTCTCGGACGGAGAGAATCTGTCCGCGCACGATACGCGCCACCTCCACCCACATCGTCAGGCCCACGGCGATGAACACCTGCGCGATGCCCTTGCCCAAGGCGAAAGTGATGGCGATGACCAAGAGCAGGGTAGGGATGGACCACACCACGTTGATGAACCACACCACCGCGTCGTCGACCTTGCCACGGAAGAAGCCGCCCAAGCTGCCCGTGACGATGCCGATGAGCAGGCTGAGCAGCACGGCGATGAAGCCCACCATGAGGCTGATGCGGCTGCCCAAGACCAAACGACTCAAAAAATCGCGGCCAAACTGGTCGGTGCCAAGCAAAAACTTCCGGTGCTTGACGCAATGGCTTCTAATATAGGTGTCGGCTTCTTGGTTTGAGGCGAAATCCTGTCTTGTGATTTCTATGTTCTCAATGGTTTCCGTTCTCGGTGCTACTTCGCTTTCCGACTGGTAGAGATAAACCGTCGTCGTTTCCTTATTAATATGCAGGCTGTCGAAAGGCAGGTAGGTGCAGTCGTCGGGCCGCCCGTTGAGCAGGAACTGGAAGAACGGCGTTTTGGACGGCGGCGTTTCTTTCGGCACCATCAGCATGTCGACCTCGAAGCCGGGTTTCTTCGTGCTGATTTCCAGCAGCTGACGGTTGGCGTTGGGGGTCTTGTCGGGGATGACGAGGTAGGCGAAAAGGGCTAACAAAGCCCAAACGACGACATAGAAACACGACAGCATCCCGAGCTTGTTGCTGCGGAAACGCTTCCAAGCCAATGCCTTGGGCGATTGTGTGTTTTTCGTCGTGCCGTCCATACGCGCAAAACCGTTTCGATTGAGCCGTCAAAATTACGGATTTTGCCCTTGATTTTGGGCCGAAAACGGAAAAAATGAAAATTTTTGCCTCGAAAACGTCGCCGTTTGGGAAAAATGTTGTACTTTTGCAGCCGATTTCGCTGAAGCGGAACAGATGGTGGGTGTAGCTCAGCTGGTTAGAGTACCGGATTGTGGTTCCGAGGGTCGTGGGTTCGAATCCCATCTCCCACCCAAGAGAAAAGAGGCCCAAAGAGCCTCTTTTTCAATTTAGACGACATGGCAAGGATAATGGCTATCGACCTCGGACGCAAACGCAGCGGCATCGCCGTCACCGACCCGTTGCAGATCATCGCCAACGGGCTGACGACGGTGGAGTCGCACAGGCTCGTCGACTTCGTGCTCGACTATGTGAAGCGCGAAGACGTGGAGCAAATCGTCATCGGCGAGCCCAAGGACATGAAAAACAACCCCTCCGACTGCTCGAAATACATCGAACCCATCGTCAACCGGTTGAAAAAAGTGCTGCCCGACATGAAAATCGTGCGCTACGACGAGCGTTTCACCTCCGTCATGGCGCACCAAACCATGATCGACGCCGGACTCAGCAAGTCGCGCCGCCAAGACAAGGAACTCGTCGACACCATCGCCGCCACCATCATCCTCCAATCCTATATGGAATCGATTAAAGTTAGGAGTTAGGAGTGAGGAGTGAGGAGCAGCCCAAACAACTCCACACTCCTAACTCCACACTCCTAACTAACTGAACAACTGACAACTGAATAACTGAACAACTGACAACTGCAAACTGACAACTGATATGATCTTACCAATAGTAGCCTACGGTCATCCGACCCTCAAGAAAATCGCGGAGCCTATCACGCCCGACTATCCCGACCTCGACAAGCTGATTGCCGACATGTGGGAAACGCTGGCGCATTCCGAAGGCGTTGGCTTGGCCGCGCCGCAAGTCAACAGGTCGATACGCCTGTTCATCACCGACGGCAACCCCTTCTATCCCGACTATCCCGACGCGAAAGACTTCAAGCAGGTGTTCATCAACGCCGAGCTTTTGGAGACCTTTGGCGACATCGTGCCTTTCAAGGAGGGATGCCTCAGCCTGCCCGACATCTACGAGGAGGTGAAGCGCCCCGACAAGATACGCATCAAGTACCTCGACGAGAACTTCCAAGAGCATGAGGAGGTCTTCGAGGGCATCCGCTCGCGCATCATCCAGCACGAGTACGACCACCTTGAAGGCCATGTCCACGTCGACCGCATCGCACCGCTGCGCAAGACCCTGCTGCAAGGCAAACTGAAGGCCATCATGGACGGCAAGTGCGACGTCGACTACCGCATGATTTTCCCGCACAACAAGAAGAAACACAGATAGACATAATATCTGGATTGCTTCAGTCGTTCCTCCTTCGCAATGACGCTAAAGCAGAAGTGAGCGTCATTGCGAGCAACGCGAAGCAATCCACAATTAAAACCTCAATAATTATGAAAAACATCTTGAAAATTACTTTTGTCGCCCTGCTGGCATTCGGTATGTTTGCATGTGGCGGCAATGAGAAAACGCTGACGCAAGCCGACCTGAAGGCTGCCGAGGCGACATTGTTCAACGACGACCAAACGGTCAACGAGGCCGTGGCACCGCAAGTGGCCGAGACCTACTGCCAGTTCGTGAAACAAAACCCCAACGACTCGACGGCGGCACAGTGGCTCTATCACGCCATGGAAATCAACGTGCTGCTGAAGGATGCCGACAAGAGCGTGGAGCTTTGCGACCAACTGCTTGAGCAGTATCCGCAATCGGAATGGGCCCCGATGAGCCTCTTCTTGTTGGGTTCGTATATCTACGACGACCAACTCAGCGACACCGCTATGGCGCACCAGACCTTCCAAAGGCTGATCGAAGAGTACCCCGAAAGCGCGTTGGCCGACGATGCGCAGAAGGCCATCGAATACCTCGGCCTCTCGCCCGAAGAGATCATGACGCTGATCATGATGTCGCAATTCGAGGAGGAAGAGGAAGAGTTTTAAGGGTGACTCATAGAATGAAATAGCCTGCGAGAATGGTTCCCGCAGGCTTTTTTCGTGCTTGGCCCGATGCCGAGTCAGCAGCCGAAGGCCGTTTTCAGCTGCTCCACCATGTCGAGCTTCTCCCAGCCGAAGAACTCCACGTCCTTGTAGGTCTTGCCGTCTTTGGCGTAGGTGGTCTTGTCCTTGTAGAAGACCTCCACCGGCTTGACCACGGGCTGGCGACCGAAATGGCCGTAGGAAGCCGTCTCCTCGAAGATGGGGTTGGTGAGGCCGAAACGCTTCACGATGAAGTAGGGCCGCAAGTCGACCAACTCCCTGACCTTGAGGGCAATGTCGGCATCGCTCATCTTGA
>CALFIT010000298.1 GCA_937877465.1 uncultured Bacteroidales bacterium
TCTCGGATTCGAGGTATTCCTTTACCTTCTTCTCCTTACCCGAGATGGCCTTGACCACATACCATTTCAATTCGTTCGTGTCGCTCATCTTCCTGACAAAATTATTAAGTTAGCCGATAAATGCTCATCAAGATTCAACATACAATCTATCAGAACAATCCGTAGAACGCTTCTAACAGATTTTTGAAGGAGATGTCCATCAAAAAAACCACCAAGGCGATTATTAGGGAAGCAATGGACACAACAATCACGCTACTTCTCAACTCGGCCCAAGTCGGCCATGTGACCTTTTCCTTGAGCTCGGTGTAGCACTCTTTAATGTAGTTTATAAATTTCATCTTCTATTGAACCTTAATAAAAAGCACGGGTGGAAAGGCTCGAACTCTCGACACTCGGTTTTGGAGACCGATGCTCTACCAACTGAGCTACACCCGTAGGTTAAGGGTGGGTGTTGCCCCACCCTTACGTTTTCGATTCCGATTAGTCGTCGATGATTTCGATCACTTGGCCAGAGCCGACGGTGCGGCCACCCTCACGGATAGCGAAGCGCAGACCCTTGTCCATGGCGATGTCGGCAATCAACTTGACGTCGATGGTGACGTGGTCGCCAGGCATGACCATCTCCATGCCATCGGGCAGGGTGATCTCACCGGTAACGTCGGTGGTCCTGAAGTAGAACTGCGGACGATACTTGTTGCGGAACGGGGTGTGACGGCCACCTTCTTCCTTGCTCAGGACGTAGACCTGACCCTTGAAGTGGTGGTAGGGCTTCACCGAACCGGGCTTGGCAATGACCATACCACGGCGGATTTCGTCCTTGTCGATACCACGGAGCAGCAGACCGGCGTTGTCGCCAGCTTCACCTTCGTCGAGGATCTTGCGGAACATTTCCACACCCGTGACGACCGACTTCAGCTTCTCGGCACCCATACCAAGGATTTCGACGGGGTCGCCAACCTTGATGATACCAGTCTCGATACGACCGGTGGCAACGGTGCCACGGCCAGTGATGGAGAACACGTCTTCGATAGGCATCAGGAACGGCTTGTCGACGGCACGCTGAGGCTCAGGAATCCAAGTGTCGCAGGCTTCCATCAGCTCGTCGATGGCGGGCGTCCACTTCGGGTCGTCGTTCAAGGCGCCCAGGGCAGAGCCACGGATGATAGGCGTGTTGTCGGCGTCGAATTCGTACTTGCCGAGGAGGTCGCGGACTTCCATCTCGACCAATTCGAGCAGCTCCTCGTCGTCGACGAGGTCGCACTTGTTCAGGAACACCACGAGGCGCGGCACACCCACCTGACGGGCGAGCAGGATGTGCTCACGGGTTTGGGGCATGGGACCGTCGGTGGCGGCAACAACGATGATGGCACCATCCATCTGGGCGGCACCAGTAACCATGTTCTTCACATAGTCGGCGTGGCCGGGGCAGTCGACGTGTGCGTAGTGACGATTTTCCGTCTGATACTCGACGTGAGCAGTATTAATGGTAATACCTCTTTCCTTTTCTTCAGGAGCGGAGTCGATAGCATCGAAGGTCTTGATTTCGGACAGACCCTTCTTGGCCAGGTGCAGGGTGATAGCAGCGGTCAAAGTGGTCTTGCCGTGGTCAACGTGGCCGATAGTGCCGATGTTGACGTGCGGTTTTGTTCTTTCGAATTTTTCTTTTGCCATTTTCGTTTCTATTTAAGGTTATGAACTCTATTCCATAAAAAATCGAGCCGATGGGGAGAATTGAACTCCCGACCCCTTCCTTACCAAGGAAGTGCTCTACCGCTGAGCTACATCGGCTTATCGTCCATCTGAGCGGAAGACGGGGCTCGAACCCGCCACCTAAAGCTTGGAAGGCTTTCGCTCTGCCAAATGAGCTACTTCCGCTTGACTTGTGGGGGAGGGTGGACTCGAACCACCGAACGGATACCCGGACAGATTTACAGTCTGTTGCAATTGCCACTATGCGACTCCCCCGCTTCAGGATACAACCCAGAGCCGGTAGACGGACTCGAACCGCCGACAGGCTGATTACAAATCAGCTACTCTACCAACTGAGTTATACCGGCAAGATGTGAAAGAACGGTGTTTTTCTTCTTTTTTGCCCCCTTCCCATCGCTGAAAAGGTGCGCAAAAATAGATACTTTTCTCGACATGGCAAGCACTTTTCGGCATTTTTTTCGAAAAATTTTTCCATTCAATTTCTATTTTATTGATTTTCATATGATTATATAAAATCAAATCGTAAGCCATTTTCATCAAAACCCTGTTATTTGGCCGAAAAAAGTGCCAAAATCCGCCGTTGGTGGCAAAAAAACGGAGCCAGCCTCGAAAGGTCGAAGCCGGCTCGTTGGCGCTTTTCGGGCGGTTGGCGGAGCCAACCTGTCGCGTCATTTCGCGTTCTTGCCCTTGTATTTTTCCAATTGCTTCTTCAGCGCGTCAATCGAGGTGTCGACCGACTCCTCGAAGGTCTTGCTCTGCTTGCTGGCAAAGAGGTCGTCGCCACGAAGGACGAGGCGGATGTCGGCGATCTTGTTCTCGGGGGTGTCGGTGTTGTCGAGCTTGAGCGTAACCTCGGCGTTGATCACGTCGCTGTGCTTGGCGCAAAGCTTTTCCACTTTCTGCGTGATGAAGTCTTCAAGTTTTTGGTCAGCCTTGAAGTGAACTGAATTGATCATGACTTTCATAATGAACTCCTTTCTTTTAGTAGCCCTTAGGGTGGGCTTGTTTATGGATTTTCTTGAGTTGTTCGATGGTGTTGTGGGCATAAATCTGGGTCGTGGCCAAGTTCTCGTGCCCCAGCAGCTTTTGTATGGCAATCAGGCTCGCGCCTTCGTCGAGCAGGTGGGTCGCAAAGGTGTGACGCAGCACATGCGGGCTCTTCTGCTTCAAGGTGGTCACGCCTTCGAGCATACGATGCACCTTATTATATACATAGGTGGGCTTCATCTCCTCTCCCCTGTCGTTCAGCAAGAGTCGGTCGGCCTTGGTCTCGAAGGTCGCGTCGCGCAAGTCCTGATATTGGCCAATCAATTGGATCATCTCCCTTGACAACGGCACAAAACGGTCTTTATTGCGTTTGCCGTGAATTTTCAGCACCATGCCTGCACTATCGACGTCGCCGTCCTTCAACCCGCGCAGCTCGGCCTGTCGCATCCCCGTCTGGTAGAGCAGCTCGAAGAGCAGGTGGTCGCGCATGGTGGCAAAATCGGCGTCTCCGTCGAACGACACCTTATTAATATCGGTCTCGGTGACGAACTTGACCAAGGTCGTGGGCTGTTTGAGTGCCTTGATGCCCGTCATGGGCGACTTGTCTATGAGGTTCTCGCGAAGGCAGTATTTGTAGAAGGTCCTCAGCGTCGACATCTTTCGGTTGATGGTGCGGTTTTCGAAATCATCCTCTTTCAGGCGGACGATGAACGACTTCACCTGCGTCGTTGTCACATGGGCGAGGTCGTCGGTGCCGTATTCATCCATCAGATAGCCAACGAATTGATCCATGTCGCGACGGTAAGCCTTCACGGTCAACGGAGAGAAACGCCTCTCGGCTTCGAGGTAGGATATGAACTGGTCAATAAGCATAACAAAAACTTCGCCGTAAAATTAGTAATAAATTACCAATCCACGGCGAAGTTTGCCTAAAAAAATTATTTTCCTAAGCGGGCGAATTACATGTTCTGCTCGGCTTCACGGAGTTTCTGCACATAGATGGCCTTCATCAGCTGTGCACGCTTGATGACTGAGGGCTTGGTGAATTGTTGGCGTTTGCGCAATTCCTTCACGACGCCGGTCTTTTCGTACTTTCTCTTGTAGCGCTTCAAAGCTCTGTCGATGCTTTCGCCTTCTTTAACAGGAACAATAATCATTTTAAAACACTTCCTTCTTTTAAATTGTTAATACTATGGTTGATTTTGAGGCTGCAAAAGTACAACTTTTTCTTTTCCAAAAACAAAAATTTCGTTTTTTTCTCTTTTTTCGAAAAAAAAGGGCGTTTTTCATGACGTAACCATTTTTTCCCTATTTTTGCCGTTTGAAAAGTCAACCTAACATTAACTAAAGCTTTACAATTATGAAAAAAGCATTGCTTATTTTAGTTGCAGTCATTGGCTTAGGCTTCGCTGCAAACGCACAAAACAACTTGGGTCTCCGTATCGGTACGGGCGCAGAACTTTCGTGGCAGACGGCTTTGGGAAGCAACAACCGGCTCGAACTTGACCTTGGCGCCAACGGTTTCCTGAATTGGAACGACTACCATTATTTCAGCTTGACTGGCATTTACCAATGGCATTGGTATATCGTGGACAGGTTTGGCTGGTATGTTGGCCCAGGTGCGCAAGCAAGTTTCTTCCGTTCGGCAGCGGGCAACAATTATTTTAATATTGCTCTCGGTGGCCAAATTGGTATCGACTATGAGTTGCCCATCCCCTTGCAACTGTCTTTAGACTTTAGCCCAATGTGGAACTTCCTTGGCACCTACTCCGGTTTCGGATGGGGGGCTGGTTTCGGTATCCGCTACATGTTCTGATTTCGGCACAATGACCCGATCCAACGAAAAGAAACCGCACTTGTTGCGGTTTTTTTTGTTGCCGAAAATGCGTTTTTTGAAACAAAAACAGCGTTTTCGGCAACGAAAAATCACAACTTTTCCCTATTTTTGCACCGATTAACCCAAAACTCATCAAATCATGCAATTGCTTTACATTGGAACGACTGAAATCATCCTCATCGTCGCGCTTGTCCTGCTGCTTTTCGGCGGCAAGAAGATCCCGGAACTCATGAAGGGCCTCGGCAAGGGAGTGAAGAGCTTTAAGGACGGCGTGAACGGTATCGAAGACGCGACCGAAGTCAAAGACGAAACAAAGAAAGCGGAATGAGCCAAGCGGAAGTCGGCAGTTTCTGGGACCACTTGGACGTGCTTCGGAAAGTGCTGTTTCGTTGCCTGATTGCTTGGGGCATCGCGGCGGTGGCGGCCTTCTGCTTCAAGAACGTTCTGTTCGGGTTGCTTTTCGCCCCGTCGAGGGACAGTTTCGCCTCGTATCGGCTCATGGCGTGGCTGTGCGCAACTACGGGCTGGCAGTCGCTGTGTCCGGGCGGGTTTGAGGCTTCGTTCATCAACACCGAGTTGGCTGCGCAGTTCATGACACACATCAAGGTGGCGCTTTGGGTGGGATTAGTGATGGCCTCGCCCTATCTCATCGTGCAGCTCTACGGCTTCGTCGCGCCCGCGCTCTACGACAACGAGAAAAAGCAGTCGGGACCGATACTCGTTTGGGGCACCCTGCTCTTCGTGCTCGGCGTGCTGATGAACTACTTCGTCATCTTCCCGTTCTCGTTCCGCTTCCTCAACAACTACCAAGTGTATGCCGAAGTCCACAACCAAATCTCGCTCGACTCCTACATCTCCACTTTCCTGATGCTCAGCCTCTTGATGGGCATTTTGTTTGAGATTCCCATCGTCAACTACCTGTTGGCCAAGGCGGGGCTTTTGCAGGCCGCGACCTTGAAGAAATACCGACGGCACGCCATCGTGGGCATCGCCATCGTTGCCGCCGTCATCACGCCGACCGGCGATGCCGTGACGCTGACCTTGGTCACACTGCCGATCTATTTGCTGTATGAGGCGAGCATCCTTATTGTAAACAGAACTAACTCAAAATCAACTTAATATGTTACGAAAAATCAGAATTTGCCTTCAAGTGGTCATGATGGCCTTGGTGACCATGCTTTTGCTCGGCATCGGGTTCAACGTACACCTTTGGGCCGGCTGGGTGGCCAAGATCCAGTTCCTGCCCGCCTTGATGGCCTTGAACTTTGGCGTGTTGGCCGTGCTTGTCGTGGTCGCGCTGCTGTTCGGGCGCATCTATTGCAGCGTGGTTTGTCCGTTGGGCACCATGCAAGACTTCTTTTCGTGGCTTGGCGGCAAAGCCAAAAAGAACCGTTTTTCTTACGCGAAGGAAAACAAGTGGCTGCGCTACGGTTTCCTCGCCGTTTTCGTCGTCGCGATGATTTTCGGCTTCGCGCCCGTCACGACGCTTTTCGCGCCTTACAGTGCATACGGGCGCATCGTCAACAGCCTGTTCAAGCCGCTGTATGACCTGCTCAACAACTGGCTTGCCAGCATCGACGCGAGCCACGACCGCTACAACTTCACCGAGGTGCAAGTGTGGATGCGCAGCGTGACGACGTTTGTGGTGGCACTCCTCACCATATTAATATTAGGGTTCATCGCATGGCGCAAAGGGAGGCTCTATTGCAACTCCATCTGTCCCGTGGGGACAATACTCAGTTTCTTCTCGCGCTTCTCGCTTTTCCGCGTCCGTTTCGACGAGAGCAAGTGCAAGAAATGCAGCCTCTGCGAGAAGAACTGCAAGGCGCAAGCCATCGACTTCAAGAACGGTAAGGTGGACTATTCGCGTTGCGTGGTTTGCGGCGACTGCCTTGCCAAATGCAAGTTCGACGCGCTGCATTACACCGCGAAGAAACCTGCCGCCCAACCGCAACCTGTCGACACAAGTCGCCGTTCCTTCTTGGTGGGCGCGGCGATGGCAGGCACCACGGCGGCTTTGGCGCAAACCGAAATGAAGGTGGACGGCGGCTTGGCTGCCATCGAGGACAAGGTGGCCCCGAAGCGGCAGACGCCCATCACGCCTCCCGGTTCGGTATCGGCTCGCCATCTGCAAAAGCATTGCACGGCTTGCCAGCTCTGCGTTTCGAGTTGCCCGAACAACGTGTTGCGTCCCTCCACCGACCTGCTGACCCTCATGCAACCCACCATGTCGTTTGAGCGCGGCTACTGCCGCCCGGAATGCACGCGGTGCGGCGAGGTTTGCCCAACGGGAGCCATCAAGCCCATTTCCCGTGAGGAAAAAACGAGCATCCATGTCGGCCATGCCGTGTGGATCAAGGACAACTGCGTCATCTTCAGGGACGGCGTTTCGTGCGGCAACTGTGCCCGCCACTGCCCGACGGGAGCCATCCAGATGGTGGACTTCGAAGACGTGAAAGTGCCCGCCGTCGATATGGAGAGATGCATCGGCTGCGGTGCCTGCGAGAACCTCTGTCCCGCCCGCCCGTTCAGCGCGATCTATGTGGAAGGGAATGAAATGCACCGTATCAGTTAGCAGTTGTCAGTTACCAGTTGTCAGTTGACAGTTTGGATTAGTCCCGTAGGGACGACAGACCAATAAGCAGGCGGTGTAAGCCCCTGCTGCAAAAAAAACAAAAACCGTATCAATAAGCAATACAATGGATAGAAGAGAATTTATCAAGCATATAGGTAGCGCGGCGGTGGCCACTTCGGTGGTGCTGTCGGCCTGCAAAAACAATGACAACGGAGCACCCATCATCGCCAAAAACATCATCGACGGCGAGGGCGAGATGACCTTGCGCACCAACCCCAACACGGGCGACCGCGTGTCGCTGCTTGGCTACGGCATGATGCGCCTGCCAGTGGAAGGAGGCGGCACATCACGCGAAAACCCCGATTCGCCCATCGACCAAGACCTTGTCAATCAAGAGGTTGACTATGCACTTGAACATGGCGTGAACTATTTCGACACCTCGCCGGCCTATTGCCAAGGTTTGTCGGAGCACAGCACCGGCATTGCCCTGTCGAGGCACAAGCGCGGCAGCTATTTCATCGCCACGAAGCTGTCGAACTTCAGCCCCGCCACATGGGGTCGCGATGCCTCGCAAGCCATGTTCGAGAACTCGCTGAAAGAGTTGCAAACCAGCTATGTGGACTACCTGCTGCTGCATGGTGTCGGCATGGCAAGCGGCAACTTCAACGCCACCGAGGCCTTCAACGGTCGCTACATCGACAACGGCATCCTCGACTGGCTTGTAGAGCAGAAAGAGAAAGGCCGCATACGCAACCTCGGCTTCTCCTACCACGGCGACATAAATATCTTCGACATGCTGTTGCAATGGCACGACGAAGGCCGCTACCACTGGGATTTCGTCCAGATTGAGCTGAATTATCTCGACTGGAACTACGCCGCCCAAATCAACCCGCGCAACACCAACGCCTCTTACCTCTACGATGAGTTGGAGAAACGTGGCATACCCGCCGTCATCATGGAGCCGCTGCTTGGAGGCCGTCTCGCCAAGCAACCCGACTACATCGTGAGGCAGATGCAGGAACGCGAACCCGAGACGCCCATCGCCCGCTGGGCCTTCCGCTTTGCCGGCACGCCCGAAGGCGTCCTCACCGTGCTGAGCGGCATGACCTACATGGAGCATTTGGAGCAGAACGTGGCCACTTATTCGCCGCTGCGTCCCATCACGCCCGAAGAAGACGCTTTCCTGATGAAGATTGCAGAGGAGATTGTGGAACTGAAGACCGTGCCTTGCACGGCCTGCAACTACTGTATGCCCTGCCCTTACGGGCTGAACATTCCCGCCGTGTTTTCCTATTACAACGAGTGCGTCACCCAAGGCGAGATGCCCACCGGCAGCCGCGAGGCGCGGGAATTTTGGGAGGCGAGGCGACGGTTCCTCATCGGCTACGACCGCAACGTTCCGAGCCTCAGGCAAGCTAACCACTGCATCGGCTGCAACCAATGCACCGACCACTGCCCGCAGGAAATCGACATCCCGGCGGAGATGCACCGTATCGACGACTATGTGGAGCAGCTGAAGCAGATGTAGCCATCACTTCACCTTCAACGCTCGCATGGCGTTTAGGACGGCCA
>CALFIT010000299.1 GCA_937877465.1 uncultured Bacteroidales bacterium
CCTCGCCGTAGAATGTTTCTCCTGTAGAAGGGGTGGCAAATGCCGCATAGTGATATGTAGAACCATAGTCAAGCCCTGTCAGGTTGGCGGACATCGCCTGCTGCCCACTTGCCTCCACCGTAGCGGCATCGTCAGGCACAGAGGTTGCCCTTGTCTGAGCGTGTCCGCCTGTACGTGTCCTCCAGTATTTGAAGCCCCTCACCACCACGTCATCCGTGCCGCTCAGAGCATATCCTCTCACCAGAGCCGTGTTACCTTGAACGGTCACTTTCGAATAGGTGTGTACCGTCGGCTCAAAGTAAGAAGTGTTCGTTGGGTCAAGTCCTATCCAATCACCATAATGGTAGGTGCCATCGTCCGACAAGTAGTAAGGTCTGTACTTCCAAAGTTTGTCCGTGTTCAGGTCTCGGATGTATCCCTCGATGGTTCCGTCAAACAGATATGCCGTGCCTGTGTTTGAAGGGAACTCGTTTGTCCAATCTACACATCTCCACTCAAACCCCACGTTTGTTTCTTCCTCATCCAGATTCGTGGTGGCAGAAACAATGGCATTGCCTATAGACACGATTTTTGCGGCTGCCGTATTGAAACGGAGATAATCGGTATAGACAGATTTTGTCCCGGTATAAAAGGCGGTTTCTGAGCCTCCGTAATCCACCTCTATCTTGTATCTCACCTCATAACTTCTGCCAGGATTCAAACCCGACACAAAGCACTGGTTGCCGTTTACGGAACCGCTGTTCCATCCCACTGAAATACTCTCTGCCAACACCTTGGCATCTTCTTCCGTATAGGCTCCAGTTGCAGAAATGGACGAAGCGGTTGAAAAGTATCCTTCTATTCGAGGGGAAAGGCTTTTGGTTGTG
This sequence comes from uncultured Bacteroidales bacterium, assembly GCA_937877465.1. Classification (GTDB taxonomy): domain Bacteria; phylum Bacteroidota; class Bacteroidia; order Bacteroidales; family F082; genus Limimorpha. Next base: position 867 of record CALFIT010000299.1, read on the forward strand.
AACTTGCCGCTTGTCTCATAAGAAACATCGTCCAACGAGACTTTCAACGTCAAATTCTGTGTCGATTCAGGCTTCAACTTCGTGTATTTGAACTCGTTTTTATCGGTTTTCTCACCATTGTACAGATAAGTATATCCATCATACATATTTTCAATCTTCACCATTGCCGTTGTCTGTGTAGTTTGAGCCACATTCAGCGATGGTGGCAGAATCTCCTTGTTCGTGCTTTTGTCGTATGGAGTATAGCCATTCGTATTCCAACAGGTCAGCAACGTTTTCGAACCTTTCTTCACATAGAGTTTACAATCAGAGGCAAAAGCATTACGTTCTATTGAGACGAGGTTGTCGGGTAAAACTACTGATGCCAAGCCCGTACAATTTTGGAACACTCCGCTATTGAGACTTGTCAACTTGGAGGGAAGAGCCACGGATGTCAAACTACTACAATTTGAAAAAGTCAGTTCCTCGGTGAGCGAGGTGTTGTCCTGGTCAATGGACTTGAACCAATGACTTCCGTCAATATAGATGTCGGGGATGCTCCTTTCGGACTGTTGTTCTTGCTGCACCCATTGGTCGTTGACTTCGTTTTGCTCCTTGAAGCCGATTTTCAGTATTCCAACTTTGCTCATTTTATATCAATTTTTCAGGGACATGAAATCGTGTGATTTTCTTTTATCTACTTGGTTTTTTTCAGGGACATGAAATCGTGTGGTTTTTTGTTTAGTTCGATGCTGCCGACACCCTGTTTTCCTCCAGTTTTTCCAGATACCTAATCCAAGCCTTCCTTCGCGCTTCGATCATGCTTTCATCGAAGGTGATATGATAGTTGTTGAAGAAAGCAACGATACCTTTGGTTATTTGAATCCGTTTTTTATTTTCTGAGGTCTCGTTGGCCACATTCTGATATTCGACCCACCCTGCAAGGAAAGTCAGGAACTTGTCATTGAAGGTGCGTTTGAAGTAGGAGCGCACCTTTTTCAAGCCTTCCTCGGTGATGTGGTCGCGGAAAAGGGTGTCGCAATAATACACCTTACCGCTTCGAGCCTCATACACTTTGCGTAGGTTGGGAAGAGCGATTTGGAGTTGGGCATAGCCATCGGGAATAGGTTGCGATTCCCATTCGTCAGGCTCAAGGCAAAGATAGGGCTTGATGACGGTCATTAGTTCGGAGTCGCGTTCGGGCCTAATGATGTCGCTCTGGTGCGATTCGGTGAGATATTTGTGCAGGTCTGCCTTCACGGTTATGGTTAGGATGCGGTCTTTCATCGGGCAAAGGTATTAGTGATGGTTGGTATGGATGTGACTGTATTAATGTTGGTCTGGAACACACACTTTTCCGTTCTACATTTTCTACAAGCATTCGTTTTTCTACAATGCACATTATCAGCAATTTGCAAAAGCGGTTTTGTAATTAATGTGTAGAAATCGTAGAAAAAAGTAGAAAAAACCGTCAAAAACGGCGTTTTGTAGAAAAATGTAGAAGATTGTATTAATACGAAAATATGTATTATCTTACTGAAATTCAGTTTTGTAGAAAGTGTAGAAAATGTAGAAAGCATTTTCCGCTCAAAATATCGGGAAATGTTTTCAAAAAAAATCAGCGAAACCGCTGATATACAGGTATTTCTTATCTCAATGCTCTTTCTCATGGCTCAAGGATTTCTGTTTCGAGGGTGATTTCATGGTTGGCCGACAACATTTCATAGTCGAAGCAAAGCGCCATGTCTATCTGTGATAAAGGTTGCATCTGTTGGGTCATTGGGTCGTGTTTCAACTGCTCGCGGCCACCAATCATGGTCTTGAACCTAACGCTTTGCTTGATGCCGAGAAACTCTTTGGAGTTTTCGAGGTAGTATTTCAGCGATCCTTCCGGCAACGGGTTTTCGCCACAACTCTTTGCAAAGCGTTTGTAGAGTTGGAATGCCTTCCCTCGCCTGAGCAAAAGGATGGATTTGATTTTATCGAACTCAATCACGGCCTTGGTGGTCTTCAGTTGGCTCCTATACTCAATCTTGAAATCGCTGTCCATAACCAACTGGCCTTCCTGCTGGAGATAGGCGATGACGTTCCAGAACGATGCAATCTCATTGTTCGACTTGCACTCCTTGTTTTGTCGCTTGATGCCTTCAACGCAAATGTCAAGCAGCTCCTTATAGGTGAACGGAATGTCAAGCGTGTTTTCGAGGGTGCGAAATGCGGCGGCCACCGTCGTCCAGTTGTTGATGATACGCGACTCGCATATCTCGTTGCCGAGTTTGGTCATCACATCGGAAGCTGTGGCATTGTACATGGCCGCGAAATTCTGCTTGAAGGTTTCACGTTGGTTGAGAATCTGCAATGTCAAGTGGGTGAAACCCAACTTGCGAAGGTGGTCGAGTTCGGCAAAGGCGTTGCTCTCTGCCGTGGTGAACTCCGTCTTGTTGAAGGTCAGGTAGATGAAGCGGCTGAATAGCGCAATGTCGGCAGTGGCCATCTCCTGGCCGCTGATGATCACACCGCTATCGACACGGGTTTGCTCGCGCTTTTTATCGCGGTCCATGTTCATGCGGGTGCGCCCGGCTGAGTCCCACAGGCCTTTCAGGAACTCGCGTTTGTCGAGATCGATGTTGTTTTTGAACTCATCCAGATGGACTATGGCGTTGGCACACTGTGCCACGGCCTCACTCAATGCCGCGATGGTGGAGTTGGAAAGGTTGGGCGGTATGTTTTGGATGATAAAGAACGACATCAGCGTGTGGCCGAGTTCCGACTTACCACTACCCTTTGGACCGAATAAGTTCAGCATCGGGAAAGCCTTCACATTGGCCGTGATGATGTCGCGGAAAAGCGTGGCGACCAGGAACGCCAAACCGACCTTGCCGTTGTCGCCAAACACCTTCAGCATTGAGGTGGCCACTTCGTTGAGGCTGACGGTGGAATAGGCAAGATGGACAAAGCGTTTCTCGAATTGGAAAAGCGTGTCTTCCTTGTAGATGTCGGATGCACCAGGCAGATAGTAGTTGCCAAGGTCTTCGAGGCGCACGATGCCGTAATGGTCGGCCTTGTGGAAACGGCCTTGGTAGAACACGCCGTTTCCGAAAGCATAGAATCCCTGCCTTTGCCACCCTAACTGCACAATCTCCGTGGCTGTCTCGGTTTGCTCGTATAGGTATCTCTTCAACTTGATTAACTGCGGCTCGCCAGCCTCGAAGATGTAGTTGCCCAAGCCCTCGATGCGTTGCCTGAACTTGGAGAGGCTGACCAAATCTTCCTGCTTCAGCTCGATAATCTCCTTGCCGCCATGTTCGCCATGCAGGGCGTAGAGCCGTTTTGGGTTGAGAGCGTCTTTGATGTGAAACAGCGGCTCCATCGTGAAGTTGGACCACTGCACCTGGACTGCACCTTGCAGGGCAAAATAGCAGCCGCGTTCCTCGAAGAATCCGTACTTGGTGAATAGGTCTTTGGAGAAAGCCTTTTTCTCCACCTCTTCTTTCTGCCTCTCGACCTTGGCGGCTTTGAGGGCTTTGTTCCAAACCGATGACTCCTTATAGACATCCTTCAGCGATTTCAAGTAACCTTCCATGCGGACTTCATCGTCGCCCATGGCGATCATGCCGGCGATCTCGCGGATGATTTCGTTGGTCTCTTGTGTGTTGGGGTTGTCGGCAAAGCGATAATTGGCGTACCAAAGGATGAAATCCTCTTCCTTGGTGTCGCGGAACTTGGCCTTGGTGGTGAAATAGCTGTCGGGGTCTTCTTTCTTGGTGCGCTTGATGATTCGCGGCTTGCCGTTTTCATCGGTGGTGTCGATGGTGTCGGGGATGGGTTTGATGGTCACCACATATCCGAGTTCGATGGCCATCTTTCCTATCTTGATAGCGGTGGCCTTGCCGGGGTTGGTTCCGTTCTCTTTGTCTATGTCGCCGTCAGGGAGGATGCACACCTGGCGTGTACCCGTTTTGGCATAGCAGGTGGACAGCAGCTTGAACTGGTCTTTACCCATGCCGCCCGTTCCGAGCGGTGCCACGGCATTGTTTACTCCGATGATCTGCATCCGCATCACGTCGGGCGCACCCTCGGCCACATACACCTTGCCCGTGGTACGGATTTCTGGGCGTGCCACATCGATGCCGAAAAGCAGCTCAGACTTCTGATAAATTTCGGAATCGCTGCTGTTGAGGTATTTGGGGGTGTCTTCCTTTCCGCTGAGGTCGCGGCAAGTCCATCCGTTGATGAGGTTGGCGCGGCTGCGTTGCGGAATGGTGACACGCTGACGGAATTGGGCGTAGAGGCCGCCTTTGTCGTTCACGCCAACGATATGCAACTCTTTCAGCAGGTCGATGTTGAGACAGTTTGCCTTCACCCAGTCCATGAATATCGTGCTGGTGGGCGCATAGCCGATGCCCATTTCCTCCACATATTTTTGGCCCCAACGCTTCACGGCATAGGCCATCGCTTTCTCGTTCTTTTGGATTTGCTCGACAAAGAAGTCGTTGACTTGCTTGGTCAGCATGAACATGGCCTCGCGTTTCGACTCACGGGCAATTTCCTCGGGGGTGCGTTCGCGTTCCACGATTTCGATGTGTGCGCGTTTGGCCAACTTGCGGAGTGCATCGGGATAGCTCAGGTGGTCGTGCTCCATGACGAAACTCACGGCATCGCCACCCTTGCCGCACCCGAAGCACTTATATATCTGTCGTGCAGGATTGACCTTGAACGATGGGGTTTTCTCGTTGTGGAAGGGGCAACACCCCTTGAATCCTGCACCGTCTTTTTTGAGTGATACATATTCACCGATAAGGTCAACGATGTCGGTGGCTTCCTCTATGTGGCTGATGTCAGCTTGTGAAATCATTGTTTTTCGATTTTATTGCGTGTTTCAATATAGCGTTCCATTTCAAGGGAAAACAGGCGGCTTTGCAACTCATAGACTTTTTGCTGCAAGGCATAAATCTGTGCTTCAGTCTCGCGCTGATAGGCGCGAAGCATTGCCCGTGTTTCTTCGCAGTATTTCATTTATTATTGGTAGTGAATTTCATAAAGGCCACACAAAAGGTTTTGCCGCGTCGGTGACCAAACAACGGCTTTTCTTCCGTGAGTGCCAGGACCGTTTTCAACTTCAATTGGGTTTCAGCCCACTTGAATATGAGAACGCCGTAGGGTTCAAGTACCCTGAAGCATTCCTTGAAACCCTCGGACAACTCCGTTTTCCAGTCCTTATCCAATTTGCCAAACCTCTTGTAAAGGTTGGCGGTCTTGCCAGACCACACCAAGTGCGGCGGGTCGAAGACCACCATCTTGAAGCTGTTGTCGGGGAATGGCATTGCCGTGAAGTCGCCTATGGTGTTCGGATGCACGATGCAAAGTTGGCCGTCCGACAAATAGACTTCCTCGTCGCGGATGTCCATGAACTCCACGAAGGGGTTGTCTTTGTCGAACCAGAACATCCGGCTGCCGCAACATGCGTCTAATATGGGTTTGCCATCGGTGGTCATGATTGTCAATGTTTGGCGTTGCCTCCTGGCATATCGTGAATTGAATAGTACCCATGCCGTCCGTCGTGGCGGTCTTCGGCTCGGCAGTGGGCTTGTGCACATTCGGGCGTTTCGCCCAGCACACTGTCCCACAGCAGGCAATGTCGGCAAGTGTCTTTCCATGTGCTGCCTTTCGTGGGGAAGAATGTCAGCAGACCCCACCGTTCGGAGATGAAGTGCATCTGCGTGTCTGATTCGCCCATGAGGGCAAGTTGTTCGCGTTGTGGCATGGTCATTCATCCTCCTTTCGTTTTGCTATCCATTCCTCGCAGGCTTCGAGGCCCGCCTTGCCCTTGCCGCCCACGAATACGGGGCAGGGGACGGTGCTGTCTTTCCTTTCCACGCGGAAAAAGTCGTCTTTTTCGTTGCAGACGATGCGGTATTGCTGTTGCTTGGTCATGGCTCTGGATCTAAAGGTTTGAGTAATCCGGCTGCTTCGAGCCGTCCGTTGAGCCATTCAGGGACGTTTTCGTCCAATTCGAAGTGCTGCTGGTAGACATTGCCCCTCAATGCGCCGGGCGCGTCTTTGTACCATCCGAAGTCGAAGCCGCCTTTCTCCAAGCTCATGCTGTAGCCCAAGGCGCGTACTGCTGTGGCAATGGTGGCGAGGCTGCTTTTTTGTGAGAGGCGGTATTTGAAGGCGTAACTCATTCCTCGCCTCCTTCCTCGCCGAACACCGCCCTGCCGAACATTTCGAGGGCGATGCGGTCGATGATGGGTTTGAACTTCTCTTGGATGGGCTTGCCGTTCTCCCAGTTGTTGAACGACTGCCTGGTCACGTTGCACTCCTCCATCACGCGCAGCTTGAACGTGTCGTAGGGCGAAGGGCTGTCGGGCTTGATTGTCTTGATGAACTCTTCCATTTCGTTGCTGTTTTTGATGTTTTGTTTATCTTTGTCAAAAGTTTGACACGGCAAAAGTAGAATAAATTCTCTATATAAAGCAAATATTCTCTATAAAAAATCATCAAAATTTTTAATATATATACTAATAATATGAAATACAATAGATTAAAAATTCTACTTGCCGAAAGGCAAATTCAAATCACCGATTTCAGTGAGCAACTTAAAATGACACGCCAAGGGCTTCAGCGAAGTCTTGATTCGGACAAATTGCCCTACGATAAGGTATTGCTGTGTTGCCAACTTCTTGGCATTTCCCCTAACGAGTTTTTCGGCTGGGACGGGGGTGTCCCGTCTTTCGGCAGCGGCAACTATGCCTCGCACGTCAGCGGCGGCAACACGCAAAACTCCAACGAGGCCATCCAAGCCTTGAAGGACCAACTGAAAGAGAAAGATAAACAGATCAATAGGCTGTTGGCCATAATTGAAAGAAACAATTTGAAATAAATATGGATAATCACTTCTTTAGACAATGTTTTCCGCACTATATAGAGTGCACGGATAAGACTATTAGAATTTATAGCCAGCAGCCAAAACTGATGATTTTTGAGGGTGTCTTGCCTGAGAAATTCAATAGAAAGAAGTTATTTGAGAAAATTGCTTCGAATAGGCCGGATTATATTTCTGAAACTAAATGCTATCTCTATGATGCCAATGAAAATCCAGTATCAAACATGGATGCCTACGATGCAGAGCTTATGGTCGTATACCAGAAAAGACTTGATGTACTATTAGACGCAATGCGAGTTATAGAGTTGAAACAGGTGAAATCTTAGTCGCCACAAAAATGCCACAAAACCTATAAACGAGAAACGAAACATCAATTATAACTAACTGACGGACAAAGGGGTTGGAAAGTCAAAAAAGTGGGAAGCGGTCGTTGGTTCGAGTCCAACAGTTCCCACAAAAACCAAAGTAGAGACGCGCCATGGCATGCCTCTACTTTGGTTTTTATGGGGTTGAAAACTATTGGTTCACCACCATTTTCTTGCTGACCATTCGCCCGTCTTGCGTCAGGCCTTGCAGGATGTAGAGGCCCGTTTGCAGTTCGTTCAGGTCGGTCACCTTCAGGCTTTGGCCGTTCATGGTGTAAATCCTGACGACGGTGACGATTTCATCGGTCGTATGCTCTTCAATGCCAGTCACTTCGATGATAACATGGTCCTCGCCGTCGGGCGTAAGGGCGTAGTCCGACTCGCAGTCCTCATACACGGCGGTCAGTTGGTATTTGTATTGCCCAGGCTCGCTTGCGTCGAAATAGGATGTAGCATCGCCGGGCACCTCTATGACGACGTCTTCTTTCGTGACAATGACATAGCGGTAGAGATTGTACCACAAGGGTTGCGTTTCGGGCGCGTCCCAGCGCAACAAGGCTCCAAAACTCTGGTCTTCTTCTTGATACACATATTCACCCTCGAGATTCTCAGGCGCGTAGCATGGCTCGGGCATCTCGACGGGCCCCATCGTGCCGTCGGGAGCGATGTTTTGGCCATAAACGCCGCCTGTTGTGGTGTTGACCCAAGCCACCACGTCTTGTCCAAGATGGAAACCGGTGCTGTTTTCGCAGAAATACTTGCCGTAGTTGTTCGAACTCATCGTGGTAGTCCAAAGCGGATTGCCGTCCATGTCGAACCCTTTGGCCATCAACAGGTTGTCCTGCATGTAGACGACGGCGAAGCCGCTCCCATCCTCGAATGCGTCGACCATGACGTCTGAATAGTCGACGCCGATGTAGTCGGCCACAAGGATGCCTTCGCCCCACACCTTTTCGCCCGTCGCGGTGATGCGGTTCATGTAGATGTGGTCTTGCGTCTGCGTGGAAGCATCCTTCACTTCGTAGGCGATGATGAGGTCGTGGCTGGTGGGGTCGACGGTGGCGTAGGCATCGAGGTAATAGTTCATCGGGTCGGCCTCATGCACTGCGATGCCGTTCAAGTCGGCGATGGTGGAGTTGCCGTATTCGTCGAAATGGAAGACGTAGGTGTTGAAGGCGTTGCCGATGGCGGGATGCCACATATAAGCGTAACCGCCGTTGGCGCCGTCGGAAACGACATAATGATGGTAGTAGCCTCCCACGGTGTAGGGGTTCATAAGCTGCTGTGCGGGGGCGATTTGCGTGCCATCTTGGGTGTAGCCGACCACCCAGAGTTCCTTTTCGTAGTAATAGGTGTAGGCCCAATGTTCCTTCTCGTAGACGACCAAGACGCTGTTGTCGAGGCCGGGTACCATCAGGCCCAAGGTGTAATCCTCGTTGCCGTCGCCGAGGGTAATGGTCGGGCCTAAGGTGCCGTCGGCACTGACGTATTGCAGAAAGCTGTAGTCCAAGTCGGTACCGAGTGCCCACACGCCGCCGTCGTCGCCGGCCATCACCTCCGAGCGGTCGCCGCCCGCGCCATCAAAGAGCATGAGGCCGTGCTCGCCCCAAGGAAAGGTGCCGTCGGCGTTGATCCTCACGGCGAAATGATGCGCGTCGGCGGTGCGGAACATGCTGACCACGCCGCCGTCAGTGGTGGCGGCCATGGCATAGCCCGGCGACCATGAGGTCAGGTTCGGCGTGGTGATGTGGATGCCCGCCTCGCCCCATTGCGGCACGCCTTCAAAGTCGAGGCGTTGCAGCCAGGGCGACCAGCCGTTGCTGCTGCCCGTGGTCCATTGCACATAGGTGTCGCCCGAAACGGGGTCGGTGGCAGTATAGACTTCACCGGCATCCGACGAGCAGTTGGCGATGAAGGTGTTTTGGGCCGCGTTGTCGGTCCATTGGGCTTGCAGCGTCGCGAAAGCCGCCAAAGCCAGCATCATTAGTAGTGATTTCTTCATAGTGAAAAGTTTTTTGCTGTGTTTGTTGGCGCAAAAGTAAGAAAAATCGTTTCTTTGCACGAAAAAAAATTGTCATGGAGGAAGAATTTACCTTTGAAGAGCAAAAAGCCGTGGCCAGCGTACTGTTCAGCTTGGCCGATGCCGATTTCCAAAGCCACGAGGCGGAGAAGGAATGTCTCGACGCTTGCCTGAAGGAAATTGGGTTTGATGCGACGGGTTTTGTCCCGATTCCGAAGAAGGAACTGCCGAAACAGGCCTACGAAACCTTGAAGCGCATGTCGAAGGAGAAGAAACGCACCTTCTCGCGCATGATGACAAAAATGTCACGCTCCGATGGTCATTTCGGCCCGCGCGAACAGGCTTTCGTGAAGGAAATCCTCGACTACTGCGAGGTGCCGTTTGTGCATAAATAAAAAATCGGGGCTGCCGTGCGGCAACCCCGATTTTTTATCACTTGATGTTCGGCTCTTCGAGTCCGAGGTGTTTCTTCTTATCGACTACCTTCAGGTAGAGTCCGATGAGTAGGGCGGCGATGCCCAAGCAGGCCAACATGACCAAAGCCCAAGTGTAGTTGAGCTGGTCGGCGGGCGTGCCTTCGGGGTTCGTTGAGGTCAGCACATTGCCGATGAGGATGGGGAACAGCCACAGGCCGATGTTCTGGATCCAGAAAATCAGGGCGTAGGCCGAACCGATGATCTTTTCGTCCACCAACTTCGGGACGCTTGGCCACAAGGCGGCGGGCACCAACGAGAACGAGGCGCCGAGGACGAGGATGGTCACATAGGCCACGACCACGCCACCAGCGGCACTGCCGGCAGAGACCTTGGGCAGGATGAAGGCGAAGGTGAGGTGGCAGAGCACCAAGAGGATGCTACCCCAGACCAACATCGAAGCGGCCTTGCCTTTGTGGTCGACGTAGCTGCCGAGGATAGGCGTGATGGCCACGGCCAACAGCGGGAACACGGCGAAGATGGTCTCGGCGGTGCCACGCATGTAACCCATGTAGCAATAGACCACGAGGGCGACGACGGCAGCAGCCATCAGACCATATTTCATGCCTTTGTTCTTCGAGAAGTTGCTGGCAAACGAGCAGACGGCCACCACAAGCATGATGATGTATTGCACGATGGTGACGCTGTCGCCAGCCCAGAACGAACCGGCGGCAGGCTCGGTCAAAGTGAGGTTGCATTGCAGCATGTTGACGGCATACTTCTGGAACGGGAAGATGGCCGAATAGTAGAGCACGCAGAGCAAGGCGACGAGCCAGAAGCCGAGGCTCGACAAAATCTTGCCGATGTCGCTGACCTTGAACGGGTCGTCCTTCTCTTCGGCTTCGCCGGTTTGGGCATCCAATTTCTTGTCCATGAAGAAATAGACGACGAACATAATGAGGGCGATGCAAAGCAACACCACGCCGAAGGCCACCGAGCGGCTCACGTTGACATGACCGCCGAGCTTGGCGAAATAGGGCGAGAAGATCATGCAGGTGGCCACACCCAAGCGGGCGAGGGCCATCTCGGAACCCATGGCCAAGGCGGTCTCGCGACCCTTGAACCACTTGACGATGCCACGGCTCACGGTGATGCCGGCCATCTCGGTGCCGCAGCCGAAGATCATGAAGCCGACGGCGGCTAATTTGGCCGAGGCGGGCATGCCGCGATAGAACGGCGACACCCCGAGTTCGTCGAACAGCGGGATGTAGTTGAGGTTGTTGGTGAACCACGTCTCAAGGCCGCTGCCGATGAACGACTCGCTGATGGCGTAGTACTTGATCAAGCCGCCGACGAGCATGACCGCGCCCGAAAGCACGGCGGTGAAGCGCACGCCCATCTTGTCGAGGATGATGCCGGCGAAGATGAGGAAGAACACGAAGACGTTGAGGAACGTCTCGGCGCCTTCCATCGTGCCGAAGGCTTTGGAGTCCCATCCGCGTTGGGTTTCCATCAGGTCCTTGATGGGGGAGAGGATGTCCATGAAGATGTAGCTGCAAAACATGGCCAAGGCCAACAGCAGCAAGGCAATCCACCGCATGGTGGCGTTGTCTCTCAAAGTTTGTTTTTCTGTCATAACGTTTGGTATTTAAAGATTTAAGATTTCAGTTTGTTTGACTCGGGACTTCGGGACACGGGACTTCGGGTCATCTCGCGTCTCGCAGTCTCGTGTCATTCATGCCGCAAAGATAGGAAAAAATCATTCAGGTATCTGCACGACTTCTTTTTTGTAGCCATCGAGCACGGCCTTGGCCATGTTGGCCACGTCGTCGGCGGTGATGCCGTCGACGATGCGCTCGTAGTCGGTCATGGGGTTGTAGCCGTCGCGCTCCTGCGTCTGGATGCAGTTCATCCAGTAGCGGTTGCTCTCCACGTCCTCGGCGTGTTTCTTGATGAGGAACTCCTTCACCTTCTTGAGGTCGTCGGGGCGCGGACCCTCGTCGGCCACGCTTTGCAGCTCGGCGATGGCGATGCCCATCAGCTTCTCGTACATCTCCTTGTTGGTGTCGAAGCCGATGAGGAACATGAAGCTCGGCTTCGGGCGGAGGCTTAGGTTGCCTTGCACGCCCACGCCGTAGGTGCCGCCTTCGTCCTCGCGGATCTTCTCGGTGTAGACGATGTCCATCACGTCGCCCAAAGCCTGCATGACAAGCTGGTTCTTGCGGGTGAACTCCATCTCGCCGTTGAAGATGGTGTAGCAAGTGACTTTGGGATTCTCCATGGCTTTGGTGTAGTGGCTCGTCACGTTCTTGTCGGTGAGGATGGGGATGTTGGAGGTCCAGGTCTCGTTGTTTTTCTTGGTCTTCAGGGCGCCGATGTATTGCTCAATCATGGGTTCGAAGGCCTCGGGGTCGATGTTGCCCACGAAGGTGAACACGAAGTTGTTGGCGTCCTTGAAACGGTCGGCATAGAGCTTCAATGCCTTGGCGTAGTCCACCTTGTCGTAGTCTTCGGCCCTCATGCGCTTGACGAGCGGGTGGTTGTCGTACATGGCGAACATGAGGTTGTCGCGGAAGGCGGTCATCGGGTCCGACTCGGCGTTGGCGACCATCGACTTGGTGCGGGTGAGGTACGACTGGAAGGCTTCTTCGTCGCTGCGGGGCGAGGTGAAATAGAGATAGGTGAGTTGCAGCATGGTCTCGAGGTCGCGGGCCGAGCAGCTGCCGCTCATGCCTTCGGTCAACATGCCGATGTTGGGGTGGACGTTGGCTTTCTTGCCGGCCAACACCTTGGGTAGGTCGATGGCGCTGAAGTTGCCCACGCCGCCGAGGGTGGCCAACGTGTTGATTTCCTGCAAGGTGTAGGGGTCGCTCTGGTCCATGACGGAGTAGCCGCCGAAGCTGTAAGCCGTCATCAGCACCTCGTCGTCCTTGAACGAAGTGGGCTTGTAGATGACCTTCACGCCGTTCTTCAGGGTGAGCACGGTGGCGTCGAAGGTGTCGTCGTGTTTCTTCGATTCGATGGCGCCTTTGGGAGGAAGGACGGCAATGAGCGGCTCGTTGCTGACGGTCTCCACATAGGGTTCCACCTCGACTTGGTTGGCTTTGTCGAACATGGCGAGGAGCTGGGGCTTGGTGGGCAGCGTTTCGCCTTCCTTTTCGGGGGCGACCAAGGTGATGACGATGTTGTCGTCGCGGATGAGTTCGGCCACATACATGTTGATGGCTTCCACGGGGAGGTTGGGCAGGATTTGCCGCAGCAGCATGTATTCGTTCTCGATGCCCATCAGCGGCTCGTTGGTGAGGAAATGGCTGAGGATGGGGCTGAGGTAATGGCTCGTTTCCTGCTTGTCGCGCTCGTCATATTGGTTCTCGATGCGTTTCTGCATGTCGGCCTTGGCGCGTTCAAACTCCGAGGCGGTGAACCCGTATTGCTGCATCCGCTTGTTCTCGGCCACGATGGCGCCAATGGCCTCGTCGATGCCGTCCTTGTCTTTGGCGTAGGCCATGCTCGTCCAAGCGTCCTTGGTGTCGCTGACGAAGAAGCCGCCATAGTAGCCGTAGCCGAAGATGAAGGGCGGGTTGGCCTTCTGGGTGAGTTCCTGCATACGGTTGTTGTACATGGTCGAAACCAACTCGTCGATGTAGCCTTTCAGCCAATACTGGATGTCGTTGCGCTCCTCAAAGGGCACGATGTCGTGTTTGTAGAAGACCGACACTTGGTAGTGTGTGTTCTCGGGGTCGGTGCAGATGCTGACGATGGGTTCCGCGTTGTCGGCCACCTCGAAGCGGGTGCGCTCGGCGGGGTCGATGGGGGCGGGGATGTCCTCGAAGATGGCCTTCAGGTGGTTCTCCACCATGTTGACATCCACGTCGCCGATGATGATGATGCCTTGCAGGTCGGGACGATACCATTTCTGGTAATAGGCCCTCAACGCATCGTGGTCGAAGCCCATGATGACCTCGTCGGTGCCGATGGGCATACGGTGCCCGTAGGGGCTGTTGGGGTAGATGTCGGGCAGCATCTTCTCCCAAATGCGTTGCTGGGCGTTGTTGCGGGTGCGTTTCTCCTCCATGATGACGCCGCGCTCCTTGTCGATTTCGTCGTCTTCGAGCGAGATGAAGCTCGACCAGTCGTGGAGGATGAGGATGCACGAGTCGACGAGGTCCATGTTGGTGGTGGGCACGTTGGTGAGCATGTAGACGGTCTGCTCGATGCTGGTCCAGGCGTTGACGTTTTCGCCGAATTTCACGCCGTTGTGCTCCATGTAGTTAAGGAGTTCCTTGCCGGGGAAGTTGAGCGTGCCGTTGAAGGCCATGTGCTCCAAGAAATGGGCGAGGCCGCGTTGGTCTTCCTCTTCGAGGATGGAGCCTACCTTCTGCGCGATGTAGAAGTTGGCGCGTTGGGCGGGCTTCTCGTTGTGACGGATGTAGTAGGTCAGTCCGTTCTCCAATTTGCCTCTTCTGACGTTCTGGTCGAAGGGCACGGGCATGGCTTGCTGGGCGAGCATCGTCGCGCTCAGGGCGAGCACAGCCGTTAGGGTTAGGGTTAGTTTTTTCATTTTGTTATTTCTTTGTTGGTTTGTTGTCTTGTTGCCCGACACTGCGCTGCGCTTGTATCGGGTTGATAAAGTGTCGTCCCTTCAGGACGAGGTCGTCTCGTGTCCCGCGTCCCGAAGTCCCGTGTCAATACAGATGTACCACGAACTTTTCTTCAAAATACGCCTCCTTGAACCATTTTGCGACCGGCACTTTCTTGACGCGCCAGTAGCGGTTGATCTTGCCGATTTCCTCCGTCAGGTCGCCGCCTTTCAGGTAAAGGATGCCGCCAGCCTCGGCGTCGCCTCTGATTCTCAGCTTGTTGCCTGCAAGGTTGGCGATTTCGGGCAAGGTCATCACGGCGCGACCGGTCACCACGTCGAACTTCGCCTTCACCTCTTCGGCGCGTCGCTGCTCGGCCACCACGTTCTCCAACCCGATGGCGTCCTTGACGGCGTTCACCACCTTGATTTTCTTGCCCGTCCCGTCGATGAGATAGAACTCGGTCTGCGGAAACATGATGGCCAAGGGGATGCCGGGGAAGCCGCCGCCGGTGCCAAGGTCCATGACCTTCATGCCGGGCAGCAGCTCGAAGTATTTGGCGATGGCCAACGAATGCAACACATGGTGCTCGTAGAAGTGCTCCATGTCTTTCCGCGAGATGACGTTGATCTTGGCGTTCCAGTCCAAGTATAAGTCTTTCAGTTGGTTGTATTGCTCCTTCTGACGCTCGGTGAGGTCGGGGAAATGGTTGAATAGGCTTGTCGTGTCCATTTTTCTGGTGGAATTGGGCTTCAAAGGTATGGATTTTTTCTTTTCTATGGATTGCGTTTCAGAAAAAGTCGTACTTTTACGCTTCAATTCTTTTGTCCCAATGAAGAAACTGCTGTTGCCATTCCTGTTGCTGCCGTTCACGCTCATGGCGCAACGCATCACGCCCGAAGAATACATCCAGACCTACAAGAACATCGCCATGCGCGAGATGCGCGACTACGGCATTCCGGCTTCCATCACCTTGGCGCAAGGCCTGTTGGAGTCGGGGGCGGGCAACAGCGCCTTGGCTCGCGAGGCCAATAACCACTTCGGCATCAAGTGCCACACCGGTTGGACGGGCAAGACCTACTATCAGGACGACGACGAGAAGGACGAGTGTTTCCGCAAGTACAACAACGCCGAGGAGTCGTTCAAGGACCATTCCGAGTTCCTGAAGACGCGTGGCCGCTATTCAGCCCTCTTCGACCTCGAAATCACCGATTATCGTGGCTGGGCCAAAGGCCTGAAAGCGGCGGGCTATGCCACCAACCCGAAATATGCCCAGTTGCTCATCGACCGCATCGAACTGTACGACTTGACGAAATACGACCAAATCGCCCTCGGCAAGATGCAGGACGACAACCAATTGCCCGACATCGAGCCTGAGGACGAGCTGATAGAGCTGGCTTTCTCGCCCGACGACCGCTCGGCCTACGAGTTGGTCGACATGACGGACTCGAAGCGCTTCATCTACGAGAACAACGGCGTGCGCTTCGTCTTCGCCAAGGAAGGCGAGACGCCCGAGCAGATGGCGAAGGAGTTTGGCGTGAAATACAAGCGTTTCTGCGAATACAACCTGCTGCGCCGTCCCGACGAGATGGTGTTCCACAGTGGTGATGTGGTCTATCTCTCCAAACTGAAAAACAAGAACTGGAAGGCCAAGAAATACACCGTCGTCGAAGGCGAGACCCTTCGCGACGTGGCCCTGCGTTTCGCCGTGAAGCCCGAAAAAATCCTGAAGAAGAACGGCCTACAGTCGCCCCAACTGCAACAAGGCCAAGTGCTTTGGCTGAGATAAGCCCTTCTAACTCTCAACTGAAAACTGAAAACTGCCAACTGAACAACTGAACAACTGCCAACTGAACAACTGAACAACTGCCAACTGAACAACTGCCAACTGAACAACTCTAAACTCTCAACTCTCAACTCCTACCTCCTACCTCCAAACTGAAAACTGCCAACTGAAAACTGAAAACTGAACAACTCTAATCTCTAAACTCTAAACTCTCAACTCCTACTTCCTAACTCCTACCTCCAAACTGAGACATGAGGATGGGTGTTCAGTAATTCAACCCGAAATGCCATAGCGGGATAATGTTGTCGTAGCCGTATTCGATGTCGTCTTTCACGACGAAACCTTCTTTGGCCTCGGCAAGCTGTTTCTTGCCCTTGCTTTTTCCGCCCACCTCGAAGGTCTTCCCGTCGATGATGAAGTCGGCGGCTTTTGAGGCGTAAACCTGCTGGTTCACTTGCATTTGCGACAAGAAGAACGTCTCTCTCAGGTTGCCGATGTCGGGCTTGCCTTCCGAGAGGGCGAAAACGAGGTTGGTGTTGCCCAAGTAGAGTTTCTCTAACTTGCCGAAATTCTTCATGCCGTCGTCCAAGTGCCTGAGCGACATGAGCAAACGTGCTTTTTCCATGTAGAACGACAGGTCGGCCACAGTGCCTCGGTCGCATTGCATGGCGGCACCAATCTCCGAATAGTTGGGCTTGAAGGGCACGCTTTGCGAGATGATGAACAGCAACTGCTTGAGCTTGCGCGAGGTGGCGACGTTCATCCGGGCGTAGGTGGGGATGTCGTTTTCGACGGTCTGGGTGATGACATTGTTGAGGCGGGTCGTGTAATCCGTTTCGTTCCAAAAGGGGTAGTAGCCCGATTTGAGGTAGTCGTCGAACAGGGCCAAAGGCCGCTCGTCGGCGGGGAAACTCACCTCGTGGCGCAAGATCTGTTCCAGCGGGACGGGCGGCAGCGCGATGCCTTTGCTCATGGCGAGGAACTCCCTGAACGACAGTCCAGTAAGGGTGCCTTTGTAGAGGTCGAGGATCGACGAGCCTGTGACGACCACCTGCAACTTGGGGCAGTAGTCGTAGATCATCTTCAGTTCCGACGACCACGCAGGGAACTTGTGGATTTCGTCGATATAGAGCCTTTCGCCGCCCTTGCGATAAAATGCGCTGGCGGTGTCGAAAAGGCTGTGTTGGGCGAAATACACGTTGTCGGCGCTGAAATACAGCGTCTTGTCGGGGCCGTCCATCTTGATTTTCTGGAGCATTAGGGTGGTCTTGCCCACGCCACGCTCGCCCATGATGGCGATGATGCGGTTATCCCAGTTGATGCGGTCGTGCAGGTAACGCATGAAGTTGGTCGGCGTTTCGGCCAATCTCGCGTGGAAAAGTTCATATAGTTTGTCCATGATTCCTCCTCTTTTGCGCCGCAAAGGTACTACTATTTCTCAAACTGCGGAATTTTTTCCTCATATTTTTGAAATATTGCTGAATTTTTTCCTTATATTCGTCAAATACTGCGGAATTATTTCCTTATTTTCCATAAATCCGACCCAACTGCAACAAGGCCAAGTGCTTTGGCTGAGGTGAAGCCTTTCTAATTCTCAACTCTAAACTCTCAACTGAACAACTGAACAACTGAACAACTGCCAACTGAACAACTGAAAACTGAACAACTCTCAACTCTCAACTCTCAACTCTAAACTAAGGAACCTCCCCGTATAGCTCTCCGCGCAAAGCGCCACCTCCTCAGGCGTGCCTTGGCACACGATGCGTCCGCCACGGTCGCCGCCCTCGGGACCCATGTCGATGATCCAGTCGGCCATCTTGATGACGTCCATGTTGTGCTCGATGATGAGGACGGTGTTGCCCTTATCGACGAGTTTGTTCAGCACGTTCATCAGCACCTTGATGTCCTCGAAATGCAGGCCGGTGGTGGGTTCGTCGAGGACGTAGAGCGTCTTTCCCGTGTCGCGCTTGGCAAGCTCGGTGGCCAACTTCACGCGCTGCGCCTCGCCTCCGCTGATGGTGGTGGAGGCCTGTCCGAGGGTGAGATAGCCCAAGCCGACATCCTTCAAGGTCCTGATTTTCTGTACAATGTTCGGGATGTTCTCGAAAAACTCCACCGCCTCGTTGATGGTCATGTTGAGTACGTCGTTGATCGACTTGCCTTTGTAGCGCACCTCAAGGGTCTCGCGGTTGTAGCGTTTGCCTTGGCATTCCTCGCACATCACGCTCACGTCGGGCAGGAAGTTCATCTCGATGACGCGCAGGCCCGCGCCCTTGCAGGCTTCGCAGCGACCGCCTTTCACATTGAACGAGAAACGCCCCGCCTTGTAGTTGCGGATCTTCGACTCGGGCAACTCGCCGTAGAGCTTGCGGATGTCGTCAAAGACCTTTGTGTAAGTGGCTGGGTTAGAGCGCGGTGTGCGCCCAATCGGGGCTTGGTCGATTTGGATGATCTTGTCGATGTTGTCCAAGCCTTCCACGCCGTCGTAGGGCAGCGGCTCCTTCAGCGAGCGATAGAACTTCTGGCTGAGGATGGGGGAGAGGGTCTCGTTGATTAAGGTGGACTTGCCCGAGCCGCTGACGCCCGTCACGCAGACCATCACGCCGAGGGGCAGGTCGAGGTCGACGTTTTTCAAGTTGTGGCCACTCGCACCTTTTATTAATAGGTGTTGTCCGTCCAAAGCCTTGCGTCTTTCCTTTGGCACTTCGATTTGGCGCAGGCCGTTGAGGTAGTCGCAGGTGATGGAATGGCCGTTCTTGATGTCGGCGGGCGTGCCGGCAAAGACGACCTCGCCGCCGTGCCGTCCCGCCCCCGGGCCGATGTCGACGAGATAATCCGCGTTGAGCATCGTGTCCTTGTCGTGCTCCACCACGATGACCGAGTTGCCGATGTCGCGCAGTTCCTTCAGCGACTCGATGAGCCTTTGGTTGTCGCGCTGGTGTAGCCCGATGCTGGGTTCGTCCAAGATGTACAGCACGCCGGTGAGTTGCGAGCCGATTTGGGTGGCCAAGCGGATGCGTTGGGCTTCGCCGCCTGAGAGCGATGCTGCCGGACGGTTCATGTTGAGGTAGTCGATGCCAATGTCCAAGAGGAAATGCACGCGCTTGTGGATCTCGCGCAAGATTTCCTTGGCGATGCCGTTTTGCCGCTCGGTGAGATGCTCGGGCAGATTGTCGATCCATTTGCCGAGCGTGAGCGTGTCCATGTTGGCGACCTCGGCGATGTTCTTGCCGTCGATGCGGAACCATTGCGACTCCTTTTTCAATCGTGTACCGCCGCAAACGGGACAGGTGACGTGGTTCATGAACGAGCCGGCCCATCGCGAAATGGAAGCCGGAGCGTCTTCGGTGTTCTGCTCCTCGATGAAATTGACGATGCCCTCGAAGTTGACCTTGATGGTCGAGGTGACGCCAAGGGTCTCGCGCTTGATGTCGAAAGTCTCGTTGGTGCCGTAGAGGATGACGTCCAAGGCTTCGTCGGAGAAGTCCTTCATGGGCGTGTCCAAGGTGAAGCCGTATTTCAGCCCGATGGCCTCCAGTTGTTTGAAAATCCAGCTGCCGGACTTGTAGTCGCCCGCAGGCGCCAAGCCGCCCTTGCGGAGGCTCAGGTTGGGGTTGGGGATGAGTTTTTCCTTGTCGACCACCGCGATTTCGCCCAATCCGTTGCACTTCGGGCATGCTCCGAAAGGCGAGTTGAACGAGAAGGTGTTGGGCTCGGGGTCTTCGTAGGAGAGGCCCGTCGTGGGACACATCAACAAGCGGCTGAAATATCTGAGTTGCCCCGTGTCGTTGTCGAGCACCATGAGCAAACCTTTGCCGTAGCGGAAGGCGGTCTGCACCGACTTCTTGATGCGCGTTAGTGCGTCCTCGTGTACCTCGATGCGGTCAACGACGATTTCGATGCTGTGGGTCTTGTAACGGTCGAGCATCATGCCAAATTCGATCTCACGCATCTCGCCATCGACGCGCACCCTTGTGAATCCCGCCTGGCGGATGTGTTCGAACAGCTCGCGGTAGTGTCCCTTGCGCCCACGGACGGTAGGGGCGAGGATGTTGATGCGTCGTCCGTCGAACTCCTTGAGGATCAGGTCGGTGATTTGCTCTTCGGTGTAGCGCACCATGCGCTCGCCCGTGTTGTAGGAATAGGCCTCGCCGATGCGGGCGTACAAAAGTCGCAGGAAGTCATAGATTTCGGTGATGGTGCCCACGGTCGAGCGCGGGTTCTTGTTCACCGACTTCTGCTCGATGCTGATGACGGGACTCAAGCCCGTGATTTTGTCCACGTCGGGGCGTTCCATGCTGCCGATGAACTGGCGTGCGTAGGCCGAAAAACTCTCCATGTAGCGGCGTTGCCCTTCGGCATAGATGGTATCAAACGCCAACGACGACTTGCCACTCCCGCTGATGCCCGTGACGACCACCAAGGCATTGCGCGGAATCGAAAGGTCGATATTCTTTAGGTTGTTCTCTCTCGCCCCAAGGATTTCAAGGGTTTTGTCTTCGGAAAAATCGTTCATTCTGCTTTCCTCATTCTTCCATGCGTCTTCGCGTATTTCCCCGTCGGGATCTTGATGTCATAGCTGTTGCCCGCCGAGATGGTCAGCGAATTGCTGCGCAGCCAAGGGTTGAAGTATTTCAGCATCTTCAGGTTGGTGCCTTGCTCGTAGGCGAACTCCACCAAATCAGGAATCGACTCGGTGACAGTCACCGTCTTGCATTCGTAGGGTCTGTACCAGCCGTTGTCGCCGATTTGGTAGCCGTATTTCTCTGGGTTCTCGGTGATGAGCTTCAAGGCGAGGATGCGGAACACATAGCGTTGCGTCTCTTCGGGCAGCATCATGTCGTAGTACGAGTCCACGCGCTGCTCGTCTTGCGTCTTGCTGATGCGTCCGTTGCCGCCGTTGAAGGCCGCCGCCGCCAAGGTCCAACTGCCGAACTTGCGATACGAGTCCTTTAAGTACTTGCAGGCCGCAACGGTCTCTTTCTCAACGTTGTAGCGCATGTCCACCTCCTTGTTGATTTCGAGTCCGTATTGCTTGCCTGTGGCTTCGAGGAACTGCC
Source organism: uncultured Bacteroidales bacterium (assembly GCA_937877465.1). Classification (GTDB taxonomy): domain Bacteria; phylum Bacteroidota; class Bacteroidia; order Bacteroidales; family F082; genus Limimorpha. The sequence goes on from CALFIT010000299.1 coordinate 21,956, forward strand.
AGAAACCGACGGCCTTGGCAGGCGAGACGGCGTTGGTCAGCTCGCTCTCAATCATCGAGAGGTACTTGAAATCCTCCGGCAGGCCATATTTCTCCATGATCGGCTCCATGACGGGGAACCATCTCGTGGTGCGCTTCAGCAGCAGAATGGTGGCCGAATGTCTGTACGAGTTGACGATGATTTCCCTTTCGAGCCTTTCCCTGACGTAGAACAAGTCCAACGGCACTTCCTCGCCGCAAAACTCCATAGACTCGGGCAACTCGATGTCGTGCGTGAGGTGGTCGATGCGGTCGAAGGAAAGGTATTCCCTGTCGGTGCCTTCGTAGGTTTCCAACTGTTCGTCGTTGGATTGTGCCAACGAAAAAGTGATGGCGGCGGATACACCTATTAATATAATGGCCATGCCGCAAGCGAAAAGCAAGTTTCTTTTCATAGTGATGAGTGATGAGTGATGAGTGATGAGTGATGAGTGTTTGGCTTATTTATGTTGTTCAAGGGCTTCTTTGGTGCTTTTGGTGATAGAGGTCAGCATTTTTTTCAGCCCTGAGCATTTAGGCATTAAATCGTTGAAAGAATTCTCATCAATGTATTGTGTCTCGTGCATAATGTCGAGCCAAAACTCAGTTTCGCAACACTCTTTTAGTGCGATGTACATTTTAGCCAAGAAATCTCTCTTCGAAATGCCCGCCTCAGCTTCAACAACATTGGCTCCAATGCTTGTGCCACTTCTTAATACCTGCTTTGAAAGCACATACTCTTTCTTGTTTTCAACCAAACTTTTATAAAGATTGATAATGTCAATGGCAAATTGCCTGCTTTTGAATTTTACAGTGTTTTCTTTTTCCATGTGTTTATATTCTAACTTGTTTAACTACAAATAATTAACTCCTAACCCCTAACTCCTAACTCCTAACCCCTAACTCCTAACTCCTAACTCCTCACTAAAAAAACGGTGTGACAAAGTCTTTGAACAACGGTGCTATCTTGTCCTTCTCCGAGAGAATCGGGTTCTCAATGTCCCACTCGATGCCGAGGTTGGGGTCGTTCCAGCGGATGCAGCCTTCCGAAGCCTTGTTGTACACATTGGTGCATTTGTAGGTGAACACCGAATGGTCTTCGAGGCACACGAACCCGTGCGCGAAGCCTTCCGGAATCCAATACATGAACTTGTTGCCTTCGGTCAGCACGACCGACTCCCACTGCCCGTAGGTCGGCGAGCCGCTGCGCAAGTCGACGGCCACGTCCATGACGGCGCCTTTCACCACGCGCACCAACTTGCCTTGCGCAAAGGGCGGCTTCTGGAAATGCAGCCCGCGCAGCACGCCCTTCATCGACTGCGACTCGTTGTCCTGCACGAAGTTCATCTCCAAGCCATGCTCGGCGAAACGCTGTTTGTTGTAGCTCTCGAAGAAATAGCCGCGCTCGTCCAAAAACACGTCCGGCTTGATGACCAAAAGGTCTTTTATCTTGGTTTCGATGATGTCCATTGTGATTAAAGGTGTACACATTCATTATACGCCGCCGCCGCCGCCTCCATGATGCCTTCCGACATGGTGGGGTGGGGGAACACGGCACGGATGATGTCCTCGCCTTTGGCACCGAGTTCGCGGCAAAGCACCGCCGAAGCCACCATCTCGGTTACGTTGTCGCCGACCATGTGGCAGCCGAGCCAGTCGCCGGTCTTGGCATCGAAGACGACCTTGATGAAACCGTCGCGGTTGCCGGCAGCCGTGGCCTTGCCCGACGCGGTGAAGGGGAACTTGCCGACCTTCACCTCATAGCCCGCAGCGATGGCCTTGGCCTCGCTCAGGCCGACGCTGGCGACTTCGGGTGTGGTGTAGGTGCAGCCGGGGATGTTGTTGTAGTTCAGTGGTTTGGGATTGAGGCCGCAGAGCTTCTCCACGCAGATGATGGCCTCGTGGTCGGCTTTGTGGGCCAAGGCGGGTCCATGCACGATGTCGCCGATGGCATAGACGCCCGCCACGTTGGTGCGGTACCATTCGTCGACGTTGACCTTGCCGCGCTCGGTGGTGATGCCAAGTTCCTCAAGGCCGAGGTTGTCGATGTTGGTCTGCACACCCACCGCGCTGAGCACGATGTCGGCCTCCACGGTCTTCTCGCCCTTCTTGGTGCTGATGGTACACACGCACTTCTCGCCCGTGGTATCGACATGCGTCACCGAGGCTTCGGTCATCACGTTCATCTTCAGCTTCTTGAAGGCGCGTTCCACTTGCTTCGACACTTCTTCGTCCTCGTTGGGGACCACGTTGGGCAAAAACTCCACCAAGGTGACCTTCACGCCCATCGAGGTGAAGAAGAAGGCGAACTCCGAGCCGATGGCGCCCGAGCCGACCACCACCATGCTCTCAGGCAGCTTGTCCAAAACCAAGGCCTGGCGGTAGCCGATGATTTTCTTGCCGTCGATGGGCAGGGCGGGTAGCTCGCGCACGCGCGAACCTGTGGCGAGGATGATGTCGTCGGCCTCGTAAAGGGTCTTGTTGCCTTCGGCGTCGGTCACCTCCACCTGCTTGTCGGCGGTCAGTTTGCCGTAGCCGGCGATGACTTCCACATTGTTCTTCTTGAAGAGGTATTGCACGCCCTTGCTCATGGTGTCGGCCACGCCGCGACTGCGGGCCACCACGGCTTCCATGTCGGGCCGTGCTTCGCCTTCCACTTTGATGCCGTAGCTTTCGGCGTGATTGATATAGGTATAGACTTGTGCGCTTTTCAGCAACGCTTTGGTCGGGATGCAGCCCCAGTTGAGGCAGATGCCGCCCACTTCGGCCTTCTCGACGACGGCCACTTTCTTGCCCAATTGCGATGCTCTGATGGCAGCCACATAGCCCCCCGGGCCGCTGCCGATAACGATGATGTCGTATTTCATAGTTCAGGGATTTAAGGATTCGAGGATTTAGAATTTAAAGATTTAAGATTTAAAGATTTGGGTGCGGTAGGCTTCCCATCTCTTTGAAAGCGCGAAATTACGAAAAATTCCGCAATCGGCAACCGATGAATCAATTTACCAATCATTCCGGGCGAAATCCACCCGTTTTCTATGGAATTTCGTCCGAGACATCCTCGTTCTTGCCCTCGTTGTCGGACTCGTCCACAGGGCTGGCAGAGGCTTGTTTCTTTCCTTTCTTTTCGCTAATCTTCTGGATGACTTTGGCCAAAAGCGCCCAAAGCACAAAGAACGCCACCACGCCGACGGCCCAAACGACAATCAATTCAGTAACCATAGTATGCTGTTTTGTTGGGGCGCAAAATTACGAAAATAAAGCGCATTATATTAATAGGTGTGAAAAATAAAACAAAAACTCTTTTTCCCGTCGCCGCTTGCACATTTCGGAAAAAGCCCTATATTTGCCCCATCATTTCATAACCGAGCAATCATGAATTACGATGCAAATCCGATCCACACCCTTTACGACAACGAGACTTTGAAACATCTTATCGAGGTCGTCATAGAGAACAACGACTCGACGTCGGGCACAACCTTCCTCAACCTGTGCAACCAAATCCGCCAGCAGGCCATCCGCGACCGCGCCCTTGCCGACCTGGAAAACACGGTCTACTCCAGCCAGGAACTCGCCCCCGAGGAGCAAGTGCGCGTGAGCCGGTTCCTTTGGGAACTCATCTGGGAACACAAGGTGTTCTTGCTCTTCGGACGCAGTCCGCTGCTCGGCTTGAGCAACGGCGAGGACCGTTTCGTGAAATATTGAGGCGCCATCACATGGCCAAAAGGCGTCCTTTTCGGCGAAAACGCGCCGAAAAAGACGCTTTTTTCATGCGAAGGCAGAAGTTTTCAACATGTTTAAAGCATTGAAAAACAGCACATTGATTAAAATTATCAACAAAATATCCAAATATTTTCAAAAAAATGCGCGGCGTATTGAAAAAAGTCGTACTTTTGCACCCGCTGAATTGAAAGAGGGCTTGCCCTTGAAAATGATATAGTTAGGAACCTGATAAGTTTAAACGTGATAGGTTTCTACACGATGTGACGGGAAAGTCAAGCGTCTAAGTCGCACCGTGGGTTTATAGACTTCTAAGCCGTTGGGCTTATTGTGTTCCCTGACTACATCTCGCAAAGAGCAATCCTCGGCCAGTTTGGCAAGAGATAGTAAATAATTCCTAATCAACGGATTAAACAACTAACACATTAACCTAACAAATTAAAAATGCCGACTATTCAACAATTAGTGCGCAAAGGGCGCAAGAAATTGATCGACAAGAGCAAGTCGCCTGCATTGGATGCCAGTCCGCAACGTCGCGGTGTATGTGTGCGTGTCTACACGACGACCCCCAAGAAGCCTAACTCAGCAATGCGTAAGGTCGCCAGGGTCCGCCTGACCAACCAAAAGGAGGTCAACGCCTACATCCCCGGTGAGGGCCACAACCTGCAGGAGCACTCTATCGTCATGATCAGAGGTGGTCGTGTCAAGGATCTGCCGGGCGTGCGTTATCACATCATCCGTGGTGCATTGGACACCTCGGGCGTTGAAGGCCGCCGCCAACGCAGGTCGAAGTATGGCGCTAAACGACCCAAACAAGCCGCAAAGAAATAACGATTAGTCAAAAAAAGAAAGACTTACAGACATGAGAAAAGCTAAACCAAAGAAGAGAATTATCCTTCCCGACCCGAAGTACGGCGATGTGCAGGTCACGAAGTTCGTGAACAACATCATGCTTGAGGGTAAGAAGAATTTGGCTTATCAGATTTTCTACGAAGCAATGGACATCGTTGAAAGTAAGCTCAACGAAAATCCGGTTGAGGTGTGGAAGAAGGCCCTGGCCAACGTTACCCCTCAAGTGGAAGTAAGAAGCCGTCGTATCGGTGGTGCCACCTTCCAGATTCCTTCAGAGATCCGTCCCTCGCGCAAGCAGAGCATCGGAATGAAGAACCTGATCGGTTACGCCCGCAAACGTCACGAGAAATCGATGGCCCTGAAGCTCGCTTCGGAAATCATGGCAGCTTACAAGGAAGAAGGTTCTGCATTCAAGAAGAAAGAAGAAATCCACAGAATGGCAGATGCCAACAAGGCATTCTCGCATTTCAGATTCTAATAGGAGAGAAGGAATTATGCAAAACGGACAGGAAAATATGGTGAATCCGCTCAGCCTCACGCGTAACATCGGCATCATGGCACACATCGACGCCGGCAAGACGACGACGACCGAGCGTATCCTGTATTACACTGGCCGTAGCCATAAGATAGGTGAAGTCCACGACGGCGCCGCCACCATGGATTGGATGGTACAGGAGCAAGAACGTGGCATCACCATCACCTCTGCTGCAACCACGGTGTTCTGGCACCTCAACAACGAGGCCTACAAGATCAACATCATCGACACGCCCGGCCATGTCGACTTCACCGTAGAGGTGGAACGCTCGCTGCGCGTGCTGGATGGCGCCATCGCCATCTTCTGCGCCGTCGGTGGTGTCGAGCCCCAGTCGGAAACCGTGTGGCACCAAGCCAACAAGTACAACGTCCCGCGTATCTGCTACGTCAACAAGATGGACCGCGCAGGCGCCGATTTCTTTAAGGTGATGGACCAAATCCGCGAAAGGCTTCATGCCAACCCGGTGGCCGTCCAGCTGCCCATCGGCGCCGAAGACGATTTCGTCGGCGTGGTCGACCTGCTGAGAAACAAGGCGTACGCTTGGGAAGAAGAAGACAACGGCTCGGTCTTCGACGAGATCGAAATCCCCGACGACATGAAGGACATGGTGGCGGACTACCGCACCCGCCTCATCGAAGGGGCCGTCGAAGACGACGAACAGTTGTTCGAGAAATACATGGAAGACCCCGACAGCATCACCGAAGCCGAACTCATCGGCCAGATCCGCAAGGCTACGCTTGACCTCCGCATCTGCCCCGTGTTGTGCGGCTCGTCGTTCAAGAACAAGGCCGTGCAGCCCCTGCTTGACGCCATTGTCAACTACCTGCCCAGCCCCTTGGATATCGACCATGTGAAGGGCGTCAACCCCAAGACCGAACAAGAGGAAGTGCGCAAGGCCGACCCCAAGGAGCCTTTCTGCGCCTTGGCGTTCAAGATTGCCACCGACCCCTTCGTAGGCCGTCTCTGCTTCTTCCGCGTCTATTCCGGTACGTTGAAAGCCGGCGACATGGTGCTCAACGTGTCGACGGGCAAGCGCGAACGCATCGCCAAGATCGTTCAGATGCATGCCAACAAGCAAACCCCGTTGGATGAAATCTCGGCCGGCGACATCGGTGCCGCCATCGGGTTCAAGCTCATCCGCACGGGCGACACGCTGGCCGTTGAGAACAAGCCATTGGTGCTCGAGAACATCAAGTTCCCCGAGCCGGTGGTCAACATCGCCATCGAACCCAAGGTTACAGCAGACCTCGACAAGCTCGATCAGTCCTTGGCCAAATTGGTCGAAGAGGATCCGACGCTGTTCGTACACACCGATGAAAATTCGGGCCAGACCATATTGGCAGGTATGGGCGAATTGCACCTCGATATCATATTGGACCGCTTGAAGAGAGAGTTTGGCGTCGAAGTCAACTCCGGTCGTCCACAGGTCGCATACAAGGAAGCCTTTACTCAAACAATTCAGCATCGAGAAGTCTATAAAAAGCAGACCGGTGGGAAGGGTAAGTTTGCCGATATCGAGTTCACAATGGGTCCGGCCGACGACGGCGTGCAAGGATTGCAGTTTGTCGACGAAGTGAAGGGTGGCGTCATCCCTCGCGAGTTCATCCAAGCCACCGAGAAGGGCTTCAGGGGTGCCATGTCCAACGGCGTGTTGGCAGGCTTCCCCGTCGAGAGCCTCAAGGTGACCCTGACCGACGGCTCGTTCCATCCGGTCGACAGCGACGCCCTCTCGTTCGAGAGCGCGGCGCACATCGCCTTCAAGGAGGCCGGACTCAAAGCCGGCGCCGTGCTGATGGAACCTGTCATGAGAGTAGAAATCCATTGCCCCGACGAGTACTTAGGTGATGTCACGGGCGATTTGAACAAAAAGAGATCAATATTGCGCGAAGTCATTGCAGACATTGGTTTTCAGGTGGTCAAGGCCGACGTGCCGCTGGCTGAGATGTTCGGTTACATCACGCAGCTGCGCTCGATGTCGTCGGGCCGTGCCAACTTCAACATGGAGCTGAGCCACTACGCCCCCGTCCCCGAAGCCATTGCCGATGTGGTGATCAAGAAGGCAAAAGGACTATTATTCATTTAAGCAAACAATCCAATAAACAGTAATATTGTGAGCCAGAGAATTAGAATTAAACTGAAGTCGCACGATCACAACTTGGTTGACAAGTCGGCCGAGAAGATCGTAAAAACCATCAAGTCGACTGGAGCTGTCGTCAGCGGTCCCATCCCGTTGCCGACCAACAAGAAAATCTTCACGGTTCTGCGTTCGACCTTCGTCCACAAGAAATCGAGAGAGCAGTTCGAGCTTTCGACCTACAAGCGTTTGCTCGACATCTACAACTCGACTTCGCAGACGATTGACGCGCTGATGAAGCTGGAGCTCCCCAGCGGTGTTGAAGTAGAAATCAAACTGTAAAATTAAACCTATCTAGTACAACAAATTAAAAAGCTAAAGTAGCATGTCAGGATTACTAGGAAAAAAGATTGGGATGACGAGCATCTATGACGACGCCGGAAAGGCGATCCCCGTCACTGTCATCGAGGCAGGCCCGTGCGTAGTCACCCAAGTCAGAACGATTGAGAAAGACGGTTACAGCGCCATCCAGTTAGGTTTCGACGAGAAGAAGGTGAAAAACACCTCGAAGGCCGAGCAAGGTCACTTTGCCAAGGCCGGCACGACTCCTAAGAAACTGGTGCGCGAGTTTTCGCGTTTCGAAGAAGGCCACAGAAAACAATTGGGCGAAACGCTCACCGTCGACGTGTTCATGGAAGGCGAGTTTGTCGATGTCAGCGGCATCAGCAAAGGCAAAGGCTTCCAGGGCGTGGTGAAACGCCATCATTTCAATGGCGTTGGACAAGCAACTCACGGTCAGCACAACCGTTTGAGGAAACCCGGTTCCATCGGCGCTTGCGCCTATCCTTCGAGAGTGTTCAAGGGACTGCGCATGGCCGGTCAAATGGGTAACAAGAAAGTGAAGGTGACGAACCTCCAGATCATGAAGATCGTCCCCGAGAAGAATTTGATAGTGGTGAAGGGTGCCGTTCCGGGCCATAACAATGGATACTTAAAGATTGAGAGATGGAGTTAACAGTTTATAACATCAAAGGCGAAGATACTGGCCGCAAGGTTCAGCTGAACGACGACATTTACGGCATCGAGCCGAACGAGCATGTCATGTATCTGGCAGTGAGACAATACCTTGCCGACCAACGCCAAGGCACTCACAAATCAAAGGAACGCAGCGAACTCTCCGGCAGCACGCGCAAGCTCTTCCGTCAGAAGGGCACGGGCGGCGCACGCCGTGGCGACATCAACTCGCCCCTGCTGAGAGGCGGTGCCCGCGTGTTCGGCCCCAAGCCGCGCGACTACCGTTTCAAGCTGAACAAGAAAGTCAAGGTGCTGGCCCGCAAGTCGGCCCTGTCGACCAAAGTCAATGACGGCGCCATCAAGGTGGTCGAAGACTTCACCTTCGACGCCATCAAGACGAAGCAGATGGTCGGAGTGCTCGACACCTTCAAGGTGAACGGCAACCGCAACCTCTTCGTGTTTGCCGAGCCCAACAAGAACGTGGTGCTGAGTGCCCGCAACATCCAGCGCACCGAGGTCATGGAGGCCCGCAACTTGAGTACTTATGATATTCTGAAGGCCAAGAACATCTTCCTCACCGAAAGCGCTCTCCAGCCTATCGTGGAAGTCTTGAACAGAGAGTTTTAACCTTTAAAAAGCACTAGAGATGATTATCATAAAGAAACCCGTCATTACTGAAAAGATGACCGCTATCAGCGAGAAGCTGAACAGGTTCGCATTCATCGTTGACAAGAACGCCAACAAATACCAGATCAAGGACGCCGTCGAAAAGCTCTACGATGTGAAGGTGGTCGCCGTCAACACGATGAACTATGCAGGAAAAAAGAAGTCACGCTACACGAAGTCTGGCGCCATCACAGGCAGGACTGTCGCTTTCAAGAAAGCTATCGTGACGTTGAGAGAAGGTGATACAATTGACTTTTTTAGCAATATCTGAACATGGCTTTAAAGAAATATAAACCTACGACACCAGGTCAGCGCTTCAAGGTGATTAGCGCATTTGACGAGATCACGACCGACAAACCCGAGAAGTCGCTCTTGAGACCCAAGAAGAGCACGGGTGGCCGTAATTCAAGTGGTGAAATGACCGTGCGCTACAGAGGCGGCGGCCATAAGAGAATGTACAGAGTCATCGACTTCAAGCGCGACAAGGATGGCATCCCGGGCGTTGTGAAGACCATCGAATATGACCCGAACCGTACCGCCCGCATCGCCCTTGTGTTCTACAAGGACGGCGAGAAGCGTTACATCATCGCCCCCGCCGGCCTGAAGGTCGGCCAGGAGATCCTCTCCGGCAAGGGCATCCAACCCAACGTGGGCAACACGCTCTACCTGAGCGAGATTCCCTTCGGTACCATCATCCACAACATCGAGCTTCGTCCTGGCCAAGGCGCCAAGATGGCCCGCAGCGCCGGCAGCTACGCCCAGCTGATGAGCCGCGACGGCAAGTACGCCATCCTGCGTATGCCCTCAGGCGAGACCCGTATGATCCTCCAGGCTTGCAAGGCCACCATCGGCAGCGTCAGCAACGCCGATCACAACCTTGAGAAGTCGGGCAAGGCAGGCCGCAGCCGCTGGCTCGGTCGTCGCCCCCACAACCGTGGCGTTGTCATGAACCCGGTCGACCACCCGATGGGTGGTGGCGAAGGTCGCGCCTCAGGCGGTCACCCGCGCTCACGCAAGGGCTTGCCGGCAAAGGGCTACAAGACCCGCTCGCCAAAGGCCGCCTCGAACAAGTATATCATCGACAGAAGAAAGAAGTAATTTAATCAGGAAAATCGCATAACACTATGAGCAGATCATTAAAGAAAGGACCGTACATCCACTACAAACTCCAGAAGAGAGTGATGGAAAACGTCGAAAGCGGCAAGAAGACCGTTATCAAGACATGGTCGAGAGCATCGATGATTTCTCCTGATTTCGTCGGTCAGACGATCGCCGTGCACAATGGCAACAAGTTCATCCCGGTCTACGTGACGGAGAACATGGTGGGCCACAAGCTTGGCGAGTTCGCCCCGACCCGAATCTTCAGAGGTCATGCCGGTAGTAAAGATAAAGGTAACAAGTAAAAACACAGGAAACAATGGGAGCAAGAAAACACAAAAGAGCTGAGGCTTTGAAAGAAGCCCGCAAGAATGTCGCCATCGCTCGCTTGAACGACACGCCGACATCCCCTTACAAGATGCGCCTTGTGGCCGACATGATCAGAGGCCAAAAGGTTGAGCTTGCATTGCACTCCTTGCAATATTCGACCAAGGATGCTGCGAAGCCGGTCTACAAGCTGCTTCGTTCAGCAATCGCCAACTGGGAAGCCAAGAACGAAGGGAAGCGCGTCGAGGACAGCAACCTCTACGTGAAGGAGATCTGGGTCGACGAAGGCCGCACGCTGAAGCGTATCCAGCCCGCCCCTCACGGACGTGCGTTCCACATCCGCAAACGTTCTAATCACGTCACGATAATTGTGGACAGCAGAATTGCTAACGAAGAATAATTGGAGAACAAAAAGAGTTTAAATAATGGGACAAAAAACTAATCCTATAGGTCTTAGATTGGGAATCATCAGAGGATGGGATTCCAATTGGTATGGCGGAAAAGACTTTTCGGCCAAGCTCGTCGAGGACGACAAGATTCGTAAGTATCTGAACGCCCGTCTCGGCAAGGCCGGCATCTCAAAGATCGCCATCGAACGTTCCTTGAAGTATGTCACTGTCACCATCTTCACGTCCCGGCCGGGCACGATCATCGGCAAGGGCGGCGAGGAAGTCGACAAGCTGAAGAAAGAACTGGTGAAGCTCACCGGCAAGGAAATCCAAATCAACATCAACGAGATCAAGAGACCTGAGCTTGACGCCTACATCGTGGCCAGCACCATCGCCAAGCAGATTGAAGGCCGCGTGTCGTATCGCCGCGCCATCAAGACCGCTTCGTTCAGCACCATGAGAATGGGTGCCGAAGGCATCAAGATCTTGATTTCGGGTCGCGTCGGAGGTGCCGAAATCGCACGTTCCGAATCCTACAAGGAAGGCCGTATCCCGCTGCACACGCTGCGCGCCGACATCGACTACTCCTTGGTCGAAGCCCATACCTCATACGGACGTCTCGGCGTCAAGGTGTGGATCTGCAAAGGTGAAATCTATGGCAAGCCCGAACTGGTCCCCACAACCGTCAGCGCTCCTCAGAAGAAGCAAGGCGGCGCCCCGCGTCCCGCAGGCCGTGGCCCCCGTCGTGGCGAAGGCAAACGTAAATGATCGTGTTAATCTTTAAAAGTTGACTGAATATGTTACAACCTAAAAGACAAAAATACAGAAGGCCACAGAAAGGCAAGA
>CALFIT010000300.1 GCA_937877465.1 uncultured Bacteroidales bacterium
AGATGGATGAGCAAGAGCCAAAAACAGGATGTGTTGGATGTATTCGGGACAAAATGGAAGAACTCCGGCAACCTTGATTATGTATGTTGCTGGTACAAAAAGGCTTCAGACATTTTGAAAGCAAATAAGCGGACGAAAGCGGCGTTTGTGTCGACGAACAGTATATGCCAGGGGGAGCAAGTGGCAGATTTGTGGCAATCGCTGTTTGAAGATGGCATAAAGATAGGTTTTGCCCACCGTACATTCCGTTGGGATAGCGAATCCTCGCAGAAAGCCCATGTGTATTGTGTCATTGTCGGCTTCGGCCAAGACGATTGCCAAGAAAGGGAGTGCCTGCTGTTTGACAACAACAAAGTGACGAAAGCCAGCCACATCAACGGCTACTTGATGGATGCTCCTGACGTGTTCATTGGAAGTCGGCCAACACCTCTTTGCGATGTGCCTTGTATCGGAATAGGCAACAAACCCATCGACGGCGGCAACTATCTGTTTACCAAAGAGGAAATGGATGAGTTTATAAAGACAGAGCCGAAGGCTGCGCGGTATTTCAAACCTTGGTATGGTTCCGAGGAATTCATACATCAACGCCCGCGCTATTGTCTGTGGTTAGGCGATTGCACGCCTGCCGAACTCAGAAGCATGCCTCACTGCCTTAAAAGGGTAGAGGCCGTCCGTAACATGCGTCTTGAAAGTAAGAGTGCCGGCACACGGAAACTGGCTGACCGTCCCACTCGTTTTCATGTAGAGAATATGCCTGTCACGAACTTTATCATCATACCAAGAGTGTCGTCCGAGAAACGGCGCTTTATTCCTATTGGCTTTATGTCGCCTGACAATTTAGCCAGCGATGCGGTTCATCTCATTCCTGATGCCACCTTGTATCATTTTGGCGTGCTCACCTCGAATGTCCACATGGCATGGGTGCGGGCTGTTTGTGGAAGATTAAAAAGCGACTATCGTTATTCAAAGGATGTGGTCTACAACAACTTCCCGTGGCCCCACAAGGCAGCGAAGATTGTATCTTCGCAAAACGACACCGAGGACGCGAAGATTGTATCTTCGCCAAGCAAAGGTGAAGTTGGAAACTTCACATCCTTGGTTGGGAAAGGTGAAGTTGGAAACTTCACATCCTTGATTGAAAGCACCGCCCAAGCCATTCTCGATGCCCGCGCCCTCTATCCCGACTCTTCGCTTGCCGACCTTTATGACGAGGTAACAATGCCTGTCGAGCTTCGCAAAGCCCACCAAGAGAACGACCGCGCCGTGATGCAGGCCTACGGCTTCAGCACAAAAATGACGGAGAGCGAGTGCGTGGCCGCACTGTTCAAGCTGTATCAGGAAATGGCAGGTTGAAAAAGAATCTTGATTTTGTACATTAATGCTTCATCATCCCAAAAACTTTGATTAAATTTACGGCGAAAATTTTGATTAAAAACTAATCAAACAGCGTAAATTGATCGAGGTTCATTCATATAACAGCCTGTGCTACGGCACGTTGTCCATCCAAGACCTTGTCGGAAAGGCAAAGGAACTGGGCTATTCGACCCTGCCTTTGACCGACATCAACACGACGATGGGCACTGCCGACTTCGTCTTTGAGTGCCAAAAAAGGGGTGTACGGCCTGTCGTGGGCGTGGAGTTTCGCAACGGCAACGAGCTGCTGTATGTGGCCTTGGCCAAAAACAACGCGGGCTTTGCCGAACTGAATCGCTTCCTGACCCAACACAACCTCAGCAAGCAACCCTATCCCGAGGCGGCTCCCGAGTGGGACAACGTTTTCGTCATTTATCCCTTCGGGAAAAGGAAAGCAAACCAACTGAAAAAGAATGAATTCCTTGGTGTGCGTTTTTCACAACTGACCAAGATATACAATTGCGAATCCTTTGAAAAGTTGGTCGCCATGCAGCCCGTGACCTTTGCGGAGGCCGACGACTTCCAACTGCACCAATGTATGCGGGCCATCGACGAAAACGTGCTGATTTCTCGCCTCGAACCTGCCGCTTGCGCTTGTCCCAACGAGATTCTACTGCCTTACGAGCGGCTGAAAACGACCTTCGCCTTGTATCCGCAACTGATGGAGAATGCGGAACGTCTTTTGGACCAATGTGAAATCAACCTCGACGGGAGCGTGAAGAACAAACGTTGCTTCACCGACAACGTCAACGACGACCGTGAACTGCTGCGCAAACTCGCCTTCGACGGCATGATGTACCGCTACGGCACGGCCAACAAGACCGCCTACCGCCGCATCGAGAAGGAACTCGACATCATCGAGCGGATGGGCTTCTGCGCCTATTTCCTCATCGCTTGGGACATCGTGCGCTTCGCCATGTCGCAGGGCTTTTATCACGTCGGGCGCGGTAGCGGTGCCAACAGTGTGGTGGCCTACTGCCTGAAAATCACCGATGTGGATCCGATTGAGTTGGATTTGTATTTTGAGCGTTTCCTCAACCCCAAGCGGAGCAGTCCGCCCGACTTCGACCTCGATTTCTCGTGGAAGGACCGCGACAAGGTCATCGCCTACCTCTTTGAGAAATACGGTCAGAACCATGTGGCTTTGCTCGGCGCGACGGTCACTTTTCAGGGCAATTCGCTTTGCCGCGAGTTGGGCAAGGTGTTCGGCCTGCCCAAGGGCGAAATCGACCGGATGGAGCGCAACCCCGAGGCGTTTGCCCGCGAGAGTGAGATAGGCCGTCAGATTCTGGCCATAGCCGAGCGCCTCCGCGACTTCCCGCGCCAACGCTCCATCCATGCCGGCGGCGTGCTGGTGACGGAGCAGCCCATCACCGACTTCGCCGCCTTGGACCTGCCGCCCAAGGGCTTCCCGACCACGCAATACGACATGTATTCCGCCGAGAAATTGGGCTTTGAGAAGATCGACATCCTCAGTCAGCGGGGCATCGCCCACATCCGCGAGGCGGTGGAGATGGTGGAACGACGACATGGCGTGCGCATCGACATCCACCAAATCAACGCGCTGAAACAAGACGAACCCATCAAGCGGCAACTGCTGCGGGCCGAGACCTGCGGCTGCTTCTACATCGAGAGTCCGGCGATGCGCGGGCTGCTGCGCAAGTTGCGTTGCTCCGACTACAAGACCTTGGTCGCGGCCAGCAGCATCATCCGGCCGGGCGTGGCCAAGTCGGGCATGATGCGCGAATACATCCGCCGCTTCCATCATCCAGAGACAGTGGACTATAGGCATCCTGTCCTGAAAGAGCTTTTGTCCGAGACCTACGGCGTGATGATTTACCAAGAGGACGTGCTAAAAGTCGGGCATTATTTTGCGGGCTTGGACTTGGCCGAAGCCGATGTGCTGCGCCGCATGATGGGCCACAAGATGCGCGACAAGTCGGAGTTTGAGGAAGTCAAAAACCGCTTCTTCGGCAACTGCAAGGCCAAGGGCTATCCCGATGCGTTGGTGGACGAGCTTTGGCGGCAGATCGAGTCGTTTTCGGGCTATTCGTTCTCGAAGGCGCACTCGGCCTCCTACGCGGTGGAGAGCTACCAAAGCCTCTACCTGAAAAGCCACTATCCGCTTGAGTTTCAGGTGGCTGTGATTAATAATTTCGGCGGGTTCTATCAGACATGGTTCTACTTCAACGAGGCCAAACGCATGGGCGCAAAGGTGCATCTGCCCTGCGTCAACCGGAGTGAATATCTCACAACCCTGAACGGCAGGACGGTCTTCATGGGCTTCGTCCACCTGCAAGGCATCGAGCGGCGGTTTGTGGAGCGTTTCGTGGCCGAGCGCGAGGCCCATGGGCCTTTCGTCAGTTTTGACGATTTCACCCGTCGCGTGTCGTTCAGCGTCGAGCAACTCGTGCTGCTCATTCGCGGCGGTGCCTTCGGCTTCACGCGAAAGACCAAGGCAGAACTGCTGTGGCAGGCGCACCTGAGCAAGGGTCAAGCCAAGAAAGAACAGCCCGAAACGCTGTTCAGGCTTGAACCCCAGCATTTTGAGTTCCCCGACTTCAAGACCAACGCCTTACGGAATGCCTACGACGAAATCGAGCTTTACGGCTTCCCCGTCTCGATGACGTGGTTCGACATGTTGCAGACCTCGTTTCGCGGCGAGCTGATGGCCTGCCAGATGCTCCATTTCGTCGGGAAACGGTACAGGATGCTCGGCAAGTTGGTGACGGCGAAATACCTCCGCACCAGCAAGGGCGAGACGATGGCCCTCGGCACCTTCGTCGATGCCACAGGCGAGGCTTTCGACACGGTGCATTTCCCGCAGGCGCTGAAAGCGTGGCCTTTCCAAGGCGACGGCGTGTATCTGCTTTTGGGCAAGGTGACGGAGGAGTTCGGGCAGCCTTCGTTGGAGGTGGAGAAAATGGCGCGGTTGGGGTATAAGGAATTGGATTGACAATAATAAAAAAATGTGTAATTTTGCAAAAAAACAAACGAAATGGAAAACAAAACAGGAAAACCCCTCTTCACGGCCTCCGAAGGCATGAAAGAGGAATATTGCGCCAAAATCGTGCGCATCGGCGAGATGAAACCCATCGAAGGCTCGGATTTCCTTGTGCAGACGATGGTCGACGGCTTCAGCATCGTGGTGCAGAAAGGCGCGTTCACGGTGGGCGAGCCGGTCATCTATTGCATGAACGAGACCGAACTCAACAAGGACTTCTTGGCCGCCAACAACCAGTTTGAACTCGGCCTCGCCGAACTCAACGCCAACGCCGAAACGGTGCTCAAGCTGAAAGAGGAAGGCAAGATCGACGAAGCCAAGAAACTCGTTGGGTTCTTCAACAAGCACGGTCGCGTGAAGCTCATCAAGCTGCGCGGCTGCCCGTCCTACGGCTGCATCTACAAGCAGGAGTCCTTGGCGCGATGGAAGAAGAAATTGGCCAACGAGAACCTTGAGGACTATTTCACCGTCGACGAGAACGGCATCGAGCATCCGTTTTCGTTCGACACGGTTGACGGCGTGCTGTTCGCCAAGGCCTACGTCCCCCGAATCCATGTGACGCGCTCCATGAGCAAGCTCGAAAAACGGCGCGACAAGGGCATCAAACGCTTCAAGCGACTGATTGAAGGCGAGTTCGCCTTGCATTACGACACCTCGCAGTTGCAAAGCAACATCTGGCGTTTCGCGCCTTCCACCAAGGTGACCATCAGCGTCAAGATGCACGGAACCAGCGTGATAGTGGCCAACGTACACACACGCATCCAACACACCTTGACCTCTGCCGACCTCTGGCACAACCGCAACATCAAGAAGCAGGCCGACAACCTCAAAAAAGGCAAGGTGAACCCCTATTGGGGCAAGACGCGACAAGAGAAACGCATCGCCGCGCTGAACGAAAAGACCGTTTCCGACTTCCGCGTCGACTACGGCCCGGTGTTTTCGTCGCGCACGGTGGTCAAGAACCAGTTCGATTCGAAATACGGTGGCCTGACGCCTGGATTCTATGGTTTCGACCTCTGGACGGAATATGGAAGGCTGATTTTCAAGTATTTGGACAAGGGAATGACGCTCTACGGCGAGATTTGCGGCTATGTGACCGATGCCGACAACATGATCCAGCCCCAATACGACTACGGCTGCGAGCGCGGCAAGAACTTCGTCATGCCTTACCGCATCACGCTGAAACGCGAGGACGGCAAGAAGGAGGAGTGGAACGTCAAGCAAGTGTACGACTGGACGGTTAACCTGATCAAGGAGCATCCCGAATTGGCCGAGCAGGTGCATCCCATTCCAATCCTCTATCACGGCACCTTGGGCAACCTCTATCCCGAAATCGACGACGACGAGAACTGGGGCAACAACTTCCTCGCCACGCTTGCGTCGGACTCGAAGCGTTTCGGCATGGAGAAGAACGAGCCGATGTGCAACAACAAGGTGCCGCGCGAGGGACTTTGCATCCGCATCGACGACGACCCCATCGCCGAGTGCTTCAAGCTGAAGACCTTCGCTTTCCTGAAGAAGGAGCAAGGCGAAATCGACGCGGGCAACGTCGACATCGAGATGCAAGACGCCTATGCGAATGGCGTCGACGTTAATTGAGGTTTTTGCCTTGTCGATTGAAATTCTGCGCCGTGGAAGCCCATTGTTTTGTATCTTTGCCCAAATTTTTGAAATAAGATGCAACGAAGATTCTTTTTATCCCTGATTTTCCTTTTTGCGTTGACATTCAATCTGTTTGCTCAGCAAAAAGGAAAAGTGACAGGCACGGTAAAAGATGCCGAGACCAACGAAACCTTGATTGGCGTCTCCATTTACGAGGAGCAACTTCAGGTGGGCACCACGACCGACGAAAAAGGCCGTTATGAGTTGGATTTGCCTTTGGGCGACCACACGCTGCGCATTTCCTACGTCGGCTACACCACAACCAACAAGAAGGTGACCGTGACGGCCAAGCCGCAAACTCTCAACGTAAGACTGCAACCTGAGTCGGAACGCCTCTCTGAGGTGGAGGTCACCAGCGAGCGCAAGGACCGCAACGTGACGGCTATGGCGATGAGCGTGCAGACGCTCGACATGATCACCATCAAGAAGATTCCCGCGCTGATGGGCGAGGTGGACGTCATCAAGAGCATCACGCTGCTGCCGGGTGTGCAGTCGGCTTCGGAAGGCTCGTCAGGCTTCAGCGTGCGCGGCGGTGCCACCGACCACAACCTCATCCTTTTGGATGGCGCTCCCATCTACAACGCCTCGCATTTCCTCGGTTTCTTTTCGGTGTTCAACAACGACGTGGTGAAAGACGCCACGCTCTACAAAGGCGACATCCCGGCCAACTTCGGAGGCCGTCTTTCCTCGGTGCTCGACGTGAACGTGAAGGACGAGATGCCCAAGCGTTTCGGAATGCAAGGCGGCATCGGATTGGTAACCAGTCATTTGATGCTCGAAACGCCTTTGTTCGACCATAAGACTTCCGTCATGGTGGCAGGGCGTCGCACCTATGCGGGGCTTGTCTTGCCTTTCTTGGGCGAAGACCTGAACAAGTCGAAAATCAACTTTTACGACATCAACGCCAAGGTGACGCAGAACTTGGGCAAGAAAGACCGCCTTTTTGTGTCGTTCTACAACGGCCACGACCAATTCTCGATGCAGGAAATGATAGGCTTGGGCTACGGAAACTCCAGTGCCACAGTGCGTTGGAGCCATATCTTTTCCGACCGCCTGACCTCCAACCTGTCGCTGATAGGCTCGCGTTATCGCTATAGCATCGACATCAACTACAGCCCTTACGATTTCTCCATCAAGGCGGGCACCGACGCGGCAAGCCTCAACTACGACTTCGCCATGCATTGGAACGAGAAGCATGTTTCCAAGTTTGGCCTGAGCACCGGCATTCAGTCGTATCTCCAAGGCGAGATTGACGACCGTGGCGGGGCTTTGTCGCAATATCTCCAGATTGACCAGTCGGAATCAGTGGCGAGGAAAGGTTTGGAACACGCCTTGTATTTCACGCACGACTACATCCCCACGCCGCGCCTGACTTTCCGCGCAGGCATGAGGCTTTCGTGTTTCCAGAACATCGGCGAGGAGGATTTGTATGTGTTCGACAAGGACATCTATGTCGTCACCGACACGATCCACTACGGCAAGGGCGAGGTCTTCAACACCGTCGTCAATCCCGAGCCGCGTTTGGCAGCCATGTACCAGTTGGACGAGCACTCGTCGGTCAAGGCCTCGTATTCGCGCACGGTGCAATACGCCCAAGTGGCCTCGTCGGCCACGGGAGGCCTGCCTTTCGACGTGTGGTTCCCGACAAGTCCAAACGTGAAGCCCCAGAAGTGCGACCAGTTCGCCCTCGGTTATTTCCGCAATTTCGCCGACGATGCCATCGAGACTTCGGTTGAGGTCTATTACAAGAACATGCAGAACGTTATCGACTTCAAGGACAATGCCATTACCTATGGTTACCTGTTGATTGACGGTGAGTTGCGTGTCGGCAAGGGGCGTTCCTACGGTGCCGAACTGCTCGTTAGGAAAAATGTGGGCAAGTTTACGGGATGGATTTCCTATTCCTATTCGCGCACCTTCCGCACCATTAGCGGAATCAGCCACGGACGCGAATACCGTTCGCCTTACGACCGTCCGCACAACATCGTCATCGTCGGGAGTTACGACCTGACGCCGCGTATCACCTTGGCCGCCAACTGGATCTACAACACGGGACAACCCGTCACTTTCCCTTACGGGCAATACACCATCAACGGCATGACCTACGCTGTTTACAACGGCAGGCGCAACGAGAGCCGCTATCCCGACTATCACCGCCTCGACCTTTCGTTCACCTGCAAGTTGGGCAAATTGGACAACAGCAAGCGTTGGGACCACGAAGTCAACGTTTCGGTCTACAACGCCTACGCCCGCCACAACACTTGGGCCATCACCTTCGACCAAGGCGACGACGGCAGCATCGTGACGGAAAACATGTACCTCTTCTCGGCAGTGCCTTCCATTTCGTATAACTTCAAATTCTGAATGCCATGAAAAGATTGCATAAGTTACTGGTTGTTACGGCTTTTGCCTTTCTTGCCTCATGCACCGAGGATATAGTGATTGATGTCGAGGAAGGCGAGCCTATGATTGGCGTTGAGGCTACGTTTACCGACGAGTTGAAGCACCATGAGGCCGTTTTGAGCTATACGGCCGATTTCTACAACAAGGACGAAATCCGCATGGTGACAGGAGCCACGGTTTACGTCACCGATGGCGTGGATACCGTTTATTATTATGAGGACGAGACTTTGGAAGGCCATTATTTCACCGACCTTGCGGCAGGTCACAAGAACACGCTCTACCGTTTTTGCGTCGACGTGGCTGATGCGCATGGCGAGCCTATCCATCTCTTTGCCGAGAGCCTGATGCCCGACAACGTGGAAAGCATCGACAGCTTGGTCATCAAGCATTTCAACGGACCCAACGACTCCGTCCCGACCGTGTTTTTCTTCGATACCATAGAATGGATGTATCCTTATTTCCAAAGCCTTCCCGACCCGAGCATTGTCTACATGCCCATGGTCGTGAAGAACGACACGCTGCTCACCGACACGCTGACCGACCGCATGATGATTCCCGTGGGCGGTTATGCCGGCTATTACATCAACGGGCCTGAGATGCAGGCGGCCAACAAGGAAATCCCCATCGGCTACTACCGTCGGTCGAAGCTCCGCGATGGCGA
Organism: uncultured Bacteroidales bacterium; assembly: GCA_937877465.1. Taxonomy (GTDB): domain Bacteria; phylum Bacteroidota; class Bacteroidia; order Bacteroidales; family F082; genus Limimorpha. The sequence goes on from CALFIT010000300.1 coordinate 9,144, forward strand.
CCACTTCAAGGTGGGTCTTTACAGCATCCCGCAGGATTATCTGGTGTTTGTCTACAGCATGATGATGTCGTCGGGCAGCAATCCCATGTTGGGTGCGCCGGCCAATGTGAGCACCAACATCCAACCCGAAGGTGAAGGCGTGGGCTGGTTCCTCACGGCTTCTGTCGTTACGGCAGAGACCGTTTTCCGAAAATGAATGGCGCCATGAAGACGAAGGCACAACATATCGCCCTGCTTGCCGGTCTTTGCCTGATGGCCGTGTCGTGTACCGAGGAAATCGTCATGGACCTGCCCGAAGGCCGCAAAGTGCCCGTGGTGGAAGGCTCGTTGACCGACGAATACAAACGCCACGAGGTGATTTTGAGCTATTCTTCCGAGCTTTATTCCTCTGATTTCGAGATGATTCCGGGAGCCGTGGTGTATGCCGTGAATGGCGACGACACGATTTGGTTTTACGAACAGGCCGACAATCCGGGCCATTACCTGACGGATTCGGTGGCGGGCAAGCGGCGGCATTGGTATCACCTTGAGGTGAACGTGGAGGAAAACACGCTCTTTTCGAGGCCCATCCGCATGTATGCCGACGTGAAAATGCCCGACAACGCCGAAGGCATCGATTCTGTGGGCTTGCTGCCCAAGCGCGACGAAAACGACATCCCTTTGGTCGACGACGAGGCGGCGGTGTGCGTGTGCCCTTATTTCCAGACCCTTGCCGACTCGTCCATAGTCTACAATGTGGAACTCTACCTGAACGGCGTGCGATTCAAGAACCGGCCTTCAAAGCTGTTCCAACTGTTTCCCATGCAAGGCTATGCGGGCTATTATTTCAACGGGCCTGAGATGTTGCAGGACAACATCGAGATCCCCGTGGGCATCATGAACAAGTCGTATCTCAAGGAGGGCGACGTGGTGAAAGTGAAGCTCTACAGCATCTCGAAGGATTACCTTTATTTCCTTGTGGGACAGAAACTTGCCGTCGGTGTCAATCCAGCGATGGGCGCTTTTCCGGCGATGTTCACCAACGTCTTCTCCAACTGCGATGCCATCGGTTGGTTCAGCGCCACCTCGGTCATCGAAGGCGAGGGAATCTATCACGAGTCGGTGTTTGAGGAATAGGCGGCGCGTCGCACGACAAAAAGAGAGGCGGCCTCGTCAGTCGAGGTCGCCTCTTGTCGTAGTTTTGTGGGATTTCTTACTTCACCACGACCTTCTCGATGCGCACTTGCGTGCCCGTGGTCAGGCGGAGGAAGTAAACGCCCTTGGCCATGCCGTCGACGTTGATTTCCACGATGCCTTGGGCATTGCCGTTGGCCACCATCTGGCCCATGTCGTTATACATGGCGTAGGCGATTCCCGTGTTGCCCGCGCTGATGTACAAGGTGTTGCTGACGGGGTTGGGATAGATGTTCACCTCGTCGAGGTTCTCTTCCATGCCAAGCTCGGCCTTGGCGACGATGCATTCGGGGACGCTGAGTCCGTCGCTGTATTCGGCCACGACGCAGTAGGAGTAGTAGTCCTCGGTGTAGACCACGTCAGAGTAGTTGGCCACGGCTGTTTCGCCGATTTGGAGTCCGTTGCGGTAGACGGTGAAGCTGATGGCGCCTTCGGGAGCATCCCAAGTCAGGGTGATGTTGCCGTCGTTCACCTCGGCTACGAGGTTCTCGACGGGGTCGTAGGTGCGACCGGCGCCGCAGTTGCAGTCAAACTCGTAATGCAGGCTTGACGACGGGCTGGGGCAGTCGTAGATGAGTTCGCCGCTTTCGTAACGCACCGTGAACGAGCATTCGCTGGTGTAAGAACCCGAAATCCAGCTCAAGGTGACGTGTACGCCGTTGCCGATGTCGAGGGTGTAGGTGGCCGTGCTGCCGCTGCTGATGGTAAGCTCCTGTTGGGGCGTGCCATCGTCGAACGACACAACGAGTCTGTTGCCGTTCCAACCGTCGCCGTAGGAGTCGCTCAGGCTAAAGACGACGCCGCAGGAGTTCTTCATGACGAAGCTGCCTTCAGCGGTCAAGCCGCCGTCGGCCTCCATCGCGAAGTCGACCGTGATAGGCTCGGATGTGGGACAGCTGGCGTCAATCAGGAGGTTGAACACGCAAGTGGCCACGCCTTCGGGGTCGATGGTGCCGATTTCGATGCTCGGGTTCAGGAGGGTGACATATTCGCTGGTGCAGGCAACGGTGGCGATGGCGTTGGTGGCCATGTAGTGGCCTGTGTTCTTGAAGTTGGCCACGAGGGTCACGGTCTCGCCCGGGACGTAGTTGCCGCTCCAAGTGGTGCCCACATAGTCGAGGTTGGCTTGGCCGGCGGTGACGAAGACCTTTCCGCTCCAGGTCTGCCGACCGTCGGTCATCGTGACGTCGATTTGGAAACGGGTGCCGTCTTCAACGCCTTCGGCCACGATGAAGCTGAAGGCATTGGCAAGCGTGGTGGTCTCGTCGACAGCCAGGACGGGGAACGATGCCGTGCCGTTGATGATGTTCATGCGGTCGTCGGTGCAAGTGAGGGCGACCTCGGTGTCGCCGTTGGTCGACTCAACGCCCACGTTCTTGAAGGTCATGCTCATGCTTGTTTCCATGTTGACGGGAGCGAAGTTAGGCGTATAGTTGTCGATGGTGATGAAGGGGCCTTCGGCAGGTTGGATCTCCACGGGGATGATTTCGGTCACCTTGTTGTAGCCGATGATGGTCATCGTGGCGATGCCCACATTGTTGAGGGCGGGGAAGTTGAGCGTGCAAGTGCCGTCGACGACGTAGCCCGAGGCAATCGCCTCGCCGTCCATCGAGAGGGTGGCGATGCCGAAGGCGGTGTTTTCGACGTTGACTTCAATGCTAGTCATGCCAAGCATGAGGCTCGTGGGGTTGCAAATGGCGTTCATCTCGGTCGGGTCGTCGGAGCGGAACATCAGGCTCGGGTCGCCGAAGAGGATCCATGAGTTGTGGGTCTCGCCTTGGTCGCCTGGCTCGGCGTCAAGGATATATTCGTTGCCGTTCAGGAAGATGCCGCCCAAGGTGTGGTGGAAGAGCGGCGTGTTGCCGTTGCGCCATTCGGCGAGGATGTCGTTCATCTCGTCTTGGCCCCATTGCGGAGGTGTCCAAGGCTGCGAAATCCAGCTGAACATGCCGCCGATGGCGCCTGTGGGGGCACCGGTGGTGTTGTTCGTGGCACGCATCCAAGTTTCGCCAAAGCAAGGCTGGCTGTGGTTGAACTTACCGTTGAGGCAAGCCACGGAAACGACGAAGGGCCACATGTAGTCGTTGGTCAGGGCATTGACGTGGCTGTTGCTGTAGTTGCAAACGCCCCAGCTCACTTCGCTGCCGTGGTTGCAATAGTTGACCATGCCCTTGCCAGCGTTGAAGTCTTGCGACAGCTGCGAGGCGGTGGGGTTGGTCACGCCGGAGTGACGGCGGGTGATGTCGTCGTAGGTGTAGTGTAACAAGGTGTCGCGGATGTAGTCGATGTGGACATAGTCGGCCTCGGGGCCGTTGCCGCCGTTGTGGCCGTTGGTGGCGCCGTCGGTCGAGCCGATGCCCACGCCCATGTCGAGCCAGTCGACGTCGGCTTGGATGTCGCGCTCGTAGTAGAGCACCTTATTAATATGGTTCTGCAAGTCGGCCATGCTCTCCACCGAGAAACGTCCGACGAAGGCTTCCAGATAGTAGTCGTTGCCTTCGAGCATGCAGAGCCAGTTGTCGGAGCAGTAGCCGCTCATCGAATGGGGCGTGTTGTCGGCGTAGTCGCCCACGAGCAGGATGTAGGTCAGGTTCTCCTCAGGGTTGTTGTAGAGTTCCTGGATGTAGCTCTTGAAGTTGTTGGCGTTGTTGCCACCCAACTCAGAGATGCTCTTGATGGTGGTGGGACGGCCCGATTGGTTCTTCCATGCCACAAATTCCGACATGGCCTCGACGTATTGGTCGGGGCAGATGACGAGCATGGAGCCGCCTTCGGTGGTGAAGGAATATTTCTCGGCGGTTTCGCCGTAGTTGATGAAACGGCGGCTGTAGCCGGCGGCCATTTCGGGGGCTACCTTGACGGTGCCTTTCTTGCGGTTCAGCTTCGGGTTCTCGCCGTTGTCGCTCACCTTCTTCATCTCGATGGTCAGGTTATGGTAGACGCGGAGGGTCTTCGTCACGGGGTTGTAGGCGAAGGGCGTCACCATGATGTTCTGGCCACGGAAGTCGCGGACGATGTAAGGGGCTTCCAGATAGGCTTGGGCAGCCGGATAGAAAGCGTCTTGGCTGTACATCTCGCCGTAGGTGTAGGGCACGGTCGCGGGGTCGATCTGACGGCTGAAGTTACCCTTCGAAGGGGCAATCTCGACGCCAGGATAGTCCGTGAACTCGCTTTGGGTAACATAGACTTCCATCTCGGCCATGTCACCGATGATGACCGGCACGGGGAAGTGCGGAAGATTGGGAGCGCCGGCTTCGAGGGTCTCAGGCATCTTCGGAACCGAAACGATGTGCTGGGTGCCTTCGGGGGTCTCCACTCTCGTCAAATAGAAGCCCGACAGCGAGAAGTCGACGACGACCTGTTGCTCGCTGCTCGAAATCAACTTGACCTCAGGCTTGGCAGGATTGCTCTTGCCGATGCCCGTCCATTGTTGGGCGAATGCCATGACTGACAAGGCCACAAACATGAGGGATAAAACGGTTTTTTTCATTTTGTGATGAATTAGATTAAAAAATAGTGATCTGTCTTTTTAAGGCGACAAAGATACAAATCTTTTTGTTTTCCTTTGGCCTCGATGGGAATAAATTTGGCCTACTCGAACTTTTTTGTTTACTTTTGCCGCCCGAATCAAAACTAATCGAGCCATGGGATTCTTTCTGAAACTGATCTTGACAGGCTTGGGCTGGTCGTTTGGCGGTCCCTTGGGTGGCATCATCGGCTATGCCATCGGTAGCCTTTTCTCAAGCAAAAGCCCGCGAACCCTCCGTTCTGAGGTAAGTGAGCAATTCGGCAACACCGAGGAGAAACGCGACTTCAACGTGACGCTTTTGGTGCTTTCGGCTGCCGTGATGAAGGCCGACGGCAACGTGAAGCGGTCGGAATTGGATTATGTGAAGCGTTTCTTCCTGCAAAACTTCGGGCAGCAACGCGCCGAGACCTACATCAAGATGCTGCGCGAGATTCTGGAGAAGGACTACAACCTTTACGAGGTCAGCCAGCAGGTGGGACAGCACATGGACTATTCTTCGCGCCTGCAACTCCTTCATTATCTGTTTGGTATCGCCCAAGCCGACGGCAACATCTCGCCCGAGGAACTCAGCGTCATCAACACGATTTCCGATTACATGGGCCTCACCAACAGCGATTTCCAGTCGGTGAAGGCGATGTTCATCCGCGAAACCGACAGTGCCTACAAGATCCTCGGCGTCGATTCTTCGGCCACCGACGAGGAGGTGAAACGGGCCTACCGCGAGATGGCGAAGAAGAACCACCCCGACATGGTGAGCAACCTCGGCGAGGAGGTGCGGCAGGCCGCCGAGAAGAAGTTCCAAGAGGTGAACGCGGCCTACGAAACCATCAAGAAACAACGAGGTCTATAAACGAGAAAAGGCAGCCAGTCGGCTGCCTTTTCTCGTTTGAAGGAGGTCTTTATTCCACGACGACCTTTTCGACGCGCACTTGCGTGCCCGTGGTCAGGCGGAGGAAGTAGACGCCCTTGGCCATGCCGCTGACGTTGATTTCAGCGTTGCCGTTGGCGTTGCCGTTGGCCACCATCTGGCCCATGCCGTTGAACATCATGTAGCTGTATTCGGCATTGCCGCCGTTGACGTACAGGGTGTTGTTGACGGGGTTGGGATAGATGCTCAGGCCTTCTATCGTGTTCTCTTCCACGCCGACGGTGCCGACGTTGACGGTGATGTAGGAGGCCGTCGAATAGTGGCCGTTGCCGTCGGTGGCCACCACACTGTAGGTGTACACGCCGTCTGCCACGTTGTCGTTGTAGGTGGTGCCGGCTTGGTTGGCCAATTCCTGACCGTTGCGACGGATGATGTAGGCCGTTGCGCCCGAAGCGGCATCCCAAGTCAGGCTGACGTTGTTGCCGCTGATGGTGGCCTCAAGGTTGTTGACGGGGTCGAGGGCGGATGTCACGTTGGTGGGCGGGAATTGGATGTCGTCGACCCATGCGCAGTCGCTGCCGTTGCTCACGCTGCCGTCTTTCGTGTAGCTCCACTTGAAGGTGTGCGTGCCGGTGGTCACGGCATACGATTCCATGCTCCAAGCCACTTCGCCCGACCAGTTGTCTTGCTCTGCATTGTCGATGTAGAAGTGCAGCTTGTCGTAATTGCTTTCGGAAGAGACTTTCTTGTAGAAGCTGACCACGCCGTTGGCCAAGATGTCGACGGTGAGGATGAGGTCGCTCTGTTGGCTGTTGGAGATGGAGCCTGACTTGGCGCTGTGGTCGCCGCTGTTGGCTTCGCCGGTCACGATGACCCAGTTGGCCGAGCCGCCAAACTGCCAGTTGTACATGCTGAAGTCGCCCGTCTCGAAGCCTTCCACGATGTTGCCCACGGTGACGATGTAGGAACCGTCAATCGCATAGTGGCCGGCGTTCAGCAGGTAAGGAATCTCGTAGGTCGAGCCGATTTCGACATTGCTGCCCACGGTGAGGTTGACGTCGATGGTGACGGTTGCGCCGGCAGCGATGGTGCCTAATTCGTAGACATTGTTTTCAAAGGTGAGGTCGTCGGAGCTGGAATACACTTGGAAGATGGCGTCGTTGGCATCGGCTTCGCCGACGTTGGTGAGCGCGAAGGTGATGGTGGCCGAGCCGCCTGGGGTGAGGTCGGTGTTGCTGATGTCGTCGACGGCAAACTCAGGAGCGCTGAAGGTCAGGTTGAACTTGCTCTCCCAAACGTCGCTGCCCGAAGTGCAGGTGACGAAGAACTGGACCTTGGTGCCGTTGGGGATGTAGTTGGCCACATCGAAGACGAAGTCGTTGATGTCGACGGTGGCATCGGGGCCGAGGGAAGCAACGGTGGCGTTGTAGTTCACCATGGTGATGTATTCCGACTCGGTGCTCAGCGTGACGTTGATGTTGTTGGCCGTCTGCACGCCCACGTTCTTCAAGGTGACGATGGGGTTGACGGTGGCACCCGAAACGGTGTTGTCGCATTGCACGTTGTTGTAGACGATATAGGCGCCTTCCAAGGACGCGGCAGGAATGGTGGCGATGTAAGGCACATGTTGCGGATGGGTCACGCAGATGGTGACGTCGCCGCCGCTCAAGACGGGTTCGATGGTGATGTCAGCCGATCCTTCCTCGCCGATGAGTCCGACGCCGTGAAGCACGCCGTCCTTGCTGATGGCCACATACGAGCCTGGGTAGGCCGAAACGTTGAAGAAGTCGATGCCGATAGGCAGGGTGGGCATGTGGCTCACGTCATTGTCGGTAGGCTCAATGCGGAAAGGCATCACGGAGCCGTCGCCGAGGGCGTGGTAGGCTTGCCAGTAGTAGGTCGGGTTGCTGTGGGTCTGGTAGTTGCCGGCATGGGCGTAGCAAACGGCGAGGTTGCCAAGGAACGGGATGGAGGAAACGGTGTTGTAGGTGTCGTCCATCCAAGTGCCGTCGTAAACGCCGGTCGACGATTCCTCGACGGTAGGCGTGGCACCGCCGTGGGTGTTGGTGGCACCCACGCCAAAGTAGTAGTCCTCATACCAATAGGTGCTGGGGCAGGAGCCGATGTAGGCATAGGCGCCTCTCGTGTTGGTGCGAATCATGGCTTCGCCGAAGCAAACGCTTGAGTAGCCCCAGTCGGCGGCCAAGCAGCAGTTGCCCATGGCCAGGAAAGGCATGCCCTCGTTGGTGAAGCTGCTGCAGTTGCTTACCGAAAGGCCGGGTTCATACCAGCCAGTTTCCGAGCCGTGAGCTGTGTAGTTCACGAAGCTGACGCCCGTGTTGAGCGAAGCGTAGCAGTTGGAGTAAGGCTGTTGGAGGAACACGTTGACGTCGTTGAGTCCGTGCTCGGCGTTGTAGTAATAGGTCGTGGCATAGTTGATGGTGGGTTGGGCCACGGTGGGGTTCCAGCTGCTGTCCCATCCGGCGATGAGCAACACATTGCTCAGGTAGTCGGTGTTGCGGTTGGGGCTGAGGAACTGGTCTCTTTCGTACCACAGGGTCTTGGTGATGATGTTCTGCATCTGTTCCACGGTTTGGGCGCACATGCGGCTGTGGAAGATGTCGGGGTAGTAGTCGCTGTCGACGCTCGAATAGTTCAGGTCGGTGACTTTCGAGGTCTGGCTGCCGGTGGCGCTGGCGGCCACTTGCTCCTTGTCGCCAAAGATGATGACGAACGACGGGGCGTCTTCGGCATACTTGCTTTGGATGAAGCTGCGGATGGCGGAGGCACTGGTGCCTATTTCGTCGGTGTAGTTCACGTCCATGTAGAAGCCTTTCAGGGTCTTCCATTCAATCCAATCCTGCATGCAGTCCTCGAACATGCGGTTGGCGATGACCAACATCTTCACGGGAGCGTTCCAAAGGTCGGGGTGCTCGTCGTAGACGTCGTCTCTCCAGTTGAACATCTGGCGGTAGACGCCGACGAAGTAGGGGCTGAAGGTGCGCACAAACTCGCTTTCGGCGGCCACTTGGTCGTAGTCGTTGTAGCGCACTTCGACTTGAATGTCGTTGTAGACCTTGATGCTGCCACGGGTGGGGTTGTAGGCCACGGGGTTGATGGTGAGCGAACCCACTTGGATGCCGCGCAGGTTGCCTTGCAACTCGAATTCCACGAGGTCGCGCTCGGCGTAGCCACGGTTGGCGTAGGCTTGTTCGCTGTAGAAGAAGGTGATGTCCTCAGGCTTCTGGTCTTTCCTGACCGAAGGCTGCTGGGGCACGATGGTGTTGATGTTGAAGTCGGCCAGGTTGTATTCGGTGGTCGAATAGCCGACGACGTTCACGGTGACGTTGCTGGCGCCGTAAGGCACGGCAATCAGCTGGTGGGCAGCGGGAAGTGAAGGCTCGCCCGCGTTGCCGGTGGGATAGGTGCCGTCCATGGTGAGTTCAGAGAACACGCCTCTTTCGGTGTTCACCTCGTTGGCAACGATGCTGCCGAAGGAGAAGGTGGCCGTGAAGCCTTCCTTCGAAACATTGGCGCATTCTTGCGCCGACTTGGCTCCGCGAAGGTCAATGCGCCCTTGGGCCATCGCTTGCGAGCCAAACAGCAGACCGATCATCAAGACGGCTGCGCTGAATAAAATGCTTTTTCTCATTTGTGATGAATTTGATGAATGTATTGATTTGTCGATTAATCCGAATAAACAGACCGCAAAGATAGCAACATTTTCGGTAGCGTGCGAAGCGTCGCCCGAAAAAATGCCGTCCCGTGGGATTTTTTTTGCCTCAATGGGGTTTATTTGCCTTTCAGGATGCGCTTGTACTCCTTGTCGTTGCCGAGCACCTCCAACGCCTTTTGGATGCCCGGGTCAACCGTTGACATCACTTGGTAGTATTGCTGCGTTTCCCAGACGTTGCGGGCTATCAAAGCCTTCATTTGCAGGAGGATGAACTTCTCGGAATGGGCAAACTGCTCGTCGTTCCATTCCACCTTGGCTTCCTCGGCTGCTTTCTTCAAGCCTTCAACGAGGTCGTTGCCCACCGTGAAATCCTTGTTGAAATGCTCGAAATCACCATATTGCGCCCTGATTTCATCGCGGTGCTTGAGGGCGTAGTCGGTGGTGAAGCGGTTCAAGGCACCTTTGCGGACGAGGTTGGTGTAGAGCTTGCTGTTGTAAGCGGTGTCGACGGGGATGAACAGGTCGGGCATGATGCCTCCGCCGCCATAGACGGTGCGTCCGCCGTCGGTGGTGTATTTCAGCGAGTCGGGGAAGTGGATGCTGTCGGCATGGAAGTATTCGCCGTGTTCGAGGCGCTTGGTCATCTCTTTAGCATAGTCCTCAACGCCATTCTCGTAAGGCCGCTGGATGCAACGTCCCGAAGGCGTGTGGTAGCGCGAGGTGGTGAGGCGGATGACGGCACCGTCGGGCAGGTTGAAGGGCCGTTGCACCAAGCCCTTGCCGAATGAGCGTCGCCCGATGACCACGCCTCGGTCGTGGTCTTGCATCGCGCCCGAGAAGATTTCGCTGGCCGAGGCCGAGCCTTCGTCGATGAGGACGACAAGCTTGCCGGTGGTGTAAAGCCCTGAACTTGAGCTTCTCCATTCCTGCCTCGGTTGGTGCAGCCCCTCTTGGTAAACGATGAGGCGGTCTTCGTCTAAGAACTGGTCCACAAGCTCGATGGCCGTGTTGAGGTAGCCGCCCGTGTTGCCGCGCAGGTCGAAGATGAGCGACTCCATGCCTTGGGCTTTCAGCTTGGCGAAGGCTTCCTTGAACTCTTGCGTCGATTCTTGCGCGAAGCGGTCGAGCTTGATGTAGCCGATGTGCTTGTCGAGCATATAGGCCGCGTTGATGCTGTTGAGCGGAATCTTGTCGCGAACAATCTCGAAGTCAAGGAGTTCGGGGTCGTTGCCGCGCTTCACGCTGACGGTCACCTTGGTGCCTTTCTTGCCGCGCAGGTGCTTCTGCACATATTCGTTGTCGATTTTCTTGCCCGTGGATTCCTCGCCGTCAATCTTGATGAACTGGTCACCGGCCATGATGCCCACCTTCTCCGACGGGCCGCCCGCCGTGGGACTGATGACGGTGATGGTGTCGCGGATGAGTTGGAAGGTCACGCCGATGCCCTCGAAGCTGCCCACGAGCGGCTCGTTGGCCTTCTCCACGTCCTTCTTCGAGATGTAGGCCGAGTGCGGGTCAAGCTCCTTCAGTGCGGCGATGATGGCATCTTCCGTCACCTTGTCTATATTGGTTGTATCGACATAGAAGTTCTCAATCAAATAAAGCGTCGTGCCCAATTTCTGGGCGTTCATCTGCGTCTTCGACTGAGGCTTTTGCTGTGGGTTTTGGGCTGAGGCTACCATTGCAAAGAGACAAGCGATAGCCAAGAAAAACATTTTCAGTGATTTCATAATCAAATATTTGCAAAATCTTTGGTTAATATTTCAGCACGTCTTTTACCGAGAAAATTTTGCTCAAACTCTCGAAAGAAAAATATTGGTCGTCCATAATCATGTAATCCTCGCGCTGCGCCTTAGTCAAATGCTTGATGTCGGGGAACATGGAAACGGGTACAAGAACGATACGCCCATCGGTCAGAAAAACGGCCATGGTACCACGCCTCATATTGAAATCTATTTTCTTGATTCCCAAATTAGTGTCTTTGAATTTGCACATGTTGTTATCCTCCTGTTATTTGATTCGTTTGATGTGGATTTTCTTTCCGGCAAATACGTCATCGATGCTTTTGTTGAGTTCTTCCCAATGTTCGTCAATGGCTTTCAGAATCTCTGTCTCCTCCGTTTTGGAAAGTTCAGACCATGCGATTTCGATTTTCTTTACGCCGTTTTCTTCAATCCAAATCTTCGCCACTGTGTCGCCACGATGCGAATTTTTACTGCCTCGGCGCACCACATGGATATGCCTGCGGTTTTCGAAAGCATCGGCAGGAAAGACCGAGAGGATGAAACTGAGTATGAAAGCGAGTTTGCCCATCGTTTTCTATTTTGCCGCGAAAATAATCATTTTTCCCGAATCAGCACATCACTGCCTCAAAATCTCAAAAGTGTTGTCTGCGTTCAGTCTGATGATGGTCGAGCTTTTGGGCTTGGCGAAGCTGTCGTGGTAGAGTTGCACCTCGTAGTCGACGGCCTTTTTCAGCTCTTCCGATATGTCGCTGTAAATCATCGCCGAAGGCTGTCCCGAAAGGTTGGCCGAGGTGGAAGTGATGGGCTTCCCCAAGCGACGGATGACCTCTTGGCAGAACTCGTTTTTCACCACGCGGATGCACACCGACCCGTCCGATGAGATGTTTCGCGCCAAGTTCTTGCTTTGGGCGAAGACGATGCTCAAAGGCTTGGATGCGTGCGCGATAAGGTCGAAAGTGATGGCGGGCACATCAACGACGTAGTCTTTCAGCCGCTCGGCCGAATCGACGAGGACGATGAGGCTCTTGTTGGCGGGTCTTTGTTTTACTTCAAACACGCGGTCGCAGGCGCGGCTGTTGGTGGCGTCGCAGCCCACGCCCCAAATGGTGTCGGTGGGGTAGAGGATGGTCTTTCCGGCTTTCAGTGCCGTCACCGTGCGTTCTATTTCTTCTTCAAATGCTTTGTTCATGTTGATGTGTTTTCTTTCGTAACAGGTTGTATTTGTGTCGGTTGGCTTGCATCATCGTGCGGCAGATACCGAAGCCGGTCTTGCCGTAGAGGAAGCCGCCTTTGATGATATATGTGCGGAAAAAGTTGACGCTCGGACTGAACAGCCAAGGCATCACGCCCGTCTTCTTGCCGCGCTCGTAGTACGACTGCGCACCCAACTCGGCGAAGTGGAACTGCTGTTTCCGAAAGGCCTCTGGCGTGTCCCACGAGTAATGCAGCAGGTCGCCTTTCAGCAGGGTTTTCTTGGGCTCGCCCTCGAAGTTCAGCCACTCGTGGATGAGGCCTTCCCATTGGGCGAAGCCTCGCCGCCAGATGCGGATTTTGGTCTCGGGATAAAGCCCGCAGCCCTTGATCCATTGGCCGCAATAGTTGTTGAGGCGGTTCATGGCGAAGACCTCGTTGCTGGCGATGTCACTGTCTTTCAGTGTCTTGATGGACTGTTTGAGTTCGTCTGAAAGGGCTTCGTCGGCGTCGATGCTGAAGATGAGGTCGCAGGTGGCCAAGTCGTCGGCGAGGTTCTTTTGGTCGGAGTAGCCGAGCCAGTCTTGGGTGAAGAACTTCGCGCCGTAGCGGTCGCAGATGGCCTCGGTCGCGTCGGTGGAATGGCTGTCCACGACGATAATCTCGTCTGCAATATCCCGAACGGAGTCAAGGCATTGCGCGATTTTCTCCTCCTCGTTGAAGGTGATGATGACGACCGAAAGGGTGTTCATGGGCTTAAATTTTGCGCAAAGGTAGTGTTTTTTCTTGGTTTAAAGGATTTGCTTTGGCAAGAAATAAAGAAACAGTTTCAACCAGATTTACCCCAAAACACATGATTTCAACGCGCCGACACACTTTTTTTGGTACAGTGTCGGATTACAAGAACAAAGAGGTCCCGCTCGGGAGCGGAACCTCCTATGGTGACGACTCAGGCGAATAAGCGGGATTCTGTTCCCCTTGCGGGGCGACTGTCATTTCTCTAGGCCTGCGGTCGCCCGCAGGCTCAAGCGCCCTACCCTGAGACGACGGACGAGCAGCCCGTTGGCTCCCGAGGGAGCCGTGTCTCTATACTTGGACTTGCAGCCCATAAGGTTTACCTCGGCGGAATGTCGCCACCCGCCGCGTGAGCTCTTGCCTCGCGTTTTCACCCTTACCTTTCACCCTTCGACAAACTTAGGGAGCAAGGCGGTATGTTTTCTGTGGCACTTGCTGTTACCCTTGCGGGCACCTTCCTGTTAGGAAGTATGGTGCTCTGTGCTGTCCCGACTTTCCTCGCGCCGGCTTTCCCGACCCGCGACAGTCTGCCTGAATCGCGGCGCAAAATTACTACTTTTCCTAAATATGGGATTGTCCTTCGGACAAGAAATATGAAATATTCAACGAAGTTAAATCATTCAAAAATCTAAACAAATCTATTTAATCCGTATAAAGCGAGGCTTTTCGGCATAATCCAACATGATTTCCGAATTCAAAAACCCCATTTCGCGGCAAAGCGAAAGCATCTTTTCCCCCATCCGCTCGTTGATCTCGAACCAGACTTGGCCTTTGGGCGTCAGTTGGTTTTGGGCCAAGGTCAGGATCTGGCGGTAAAACAGCAGCGGGTCTTCGTCGGGGACGAAAAGGGCGTTTTCGGGTTCCCAGTCGAGGACATTGGGCTCCATCGAGGCGCACTCGCTGTCGCAAACGTAGGGCGGGTTGCTCACCACCAAATCGACGGGCTGGAAAAGTATTTCGGACTGCGGGTGCAACACATCATCGAGGACGAACTGGACATTGGCACCGTTGCTTTCGGCGTTTTCCTTGGCCAAGGCCAAAGCCGCTTCCGAAATGTCGAAGGCCACTACTTCGGCATTCGCGAAATGCTTCGCCAAGGCAATGGCGATGCAGCCCGAACCCGTGCCGACGTCCCAAATGCGCAAAACGCCATCCTTTGGCAAGCTTGTGCATGTTTTTTGCACAAGCTCTTCGGTTTCGGGTCGCGGGATGAGCACGTCGGGCGACACCTTTATTAATAGGTCGCCGAAACGCGCCATGCCCGTCACATATTGTACAGGCTCGTCGGCCTTCAAACGCTCCACTGCGGTTTTCAACTGTGCGTACCGGAACTCGTCGATGCGCAAATTCGGCTCCATCAGCTGACGTTTCAGGTCAATGCCAAAAAGGTCTTCCAAAAGGATACGCATCAGCTCCTCCGCCTCGCGCTGAGGGAACTTTTCGGTCAGCACCTCGGTGAAGTGGCGTTTGGTTTTTTGCAAATTAAATCCTGTCATGGCGCAAAGATACGCAAAACTTCCGTACCTTTGCCGACATGACAACCGACGACATCTATTATATGCTCTCCTCGCCCGGCGACGGCCTCTACAAGGAGAAAGGCAGCAAGTTCATCGCGCAGGCCTTCACCGTCATGGGCGAAGACGAGGCCAAGGCCGCCATCGCCGACATCCGCAAAAAATACTACGACGCGCGGCACCATTGCTTTGCCTACATGATCGGTCCCGACAAGAAGACCTTCCGCGCCAGCGACGACGGCGAGCCTTCGGGCACGGCGGGCAAGCCCATCCTCAACCAGATCCTCTCGAAAGACGTCACCAACGTGTGCGTCGTCGTTACGCGCTACTTCGGCGGCATCAAACTCGGCACTTCGGGACTCATCAACGCCTACAAGACGGCAGCCCGCGATGCCCTTGACAACGCGACGGTTGTGGAGAAAACCATAAACGAATTTTACAGTCTCGAGTTCGCCTACCCCCTCATGAACGAGGTGATGCGCATCATGAAAGAAGAGGGTTTGGAACAGTTGAATCCCCGCTTCGAGTTAGATTGTCATTTGGAGTTTTCAACAAGAAAAAATGACGCTTCAAGAATTTTCGACAAATTCAGCAATTTGTTCGGGGTAAAAATAACACATCTTAAAACAATGTAAACCAATTATTTAAGTTGATTTTCGATTTTCAAAATCCGAAAACCTCGTATATTATGGAAAAGAAAATTGAAAAACAATAGGTTTTTGATTTTTTTATGAACAATTAATCACCTACCTTTGCAAGGTCAAAAATAGACGGGAAACCGTGCCTTTCGACAACACTTTAATCAAGTTGAAATACAATAAAATCAAGGATTTCCGATGAGCGACAACCATGTGGAGATATGGAACAAGTGTCTGTCTGTGATCAAAGACAACGTCACAGAGCAGGGCTATAAGACATGGTTTGAACCCATCGTCCCCATCTCGTTGGGCGGCGATGACTCACTCACCATCGGTGTGCCCACGCAATTCTTCGCGGAAGTACTTGAAGAGAATTACATAGACCTTCTCCGTACGGTCATCAAACGTTTCGTCGGGAAAAACGGGAAGCTGAAATATTCCATCGCCATTGCCAGCAACGACAGTGCCGGTTCCATTACTTTGCCAAGTTCGAATCGGAACTACCCTAAGAACCCCATCGGTCAACCACCCGTTCCGCAACGACTCTCGGACGGTCCCATCAATCCATTCGTCATTCCAGGACTAAAGAAGCTGCAGATTGATTCCCAACTCAACGAGAACTACACATTCGAAAGATTCATCGAAGGTGACTGCAACAGATTGGCTCGTTCGGCCGGCCTCGAAATCGCCAAAGACCCTGGAAAGACGGCCTTCAACCCCTTGGTCATCTATAGCGGAACAGGCTTGGGCAAGACCCATCTGTGCCATGCCATTGGACTGGAAACCAAACGTTTGCACCCAGAAAAGACCGTACTCTATGTACAGGCCGAACAGCTTTCGACGCAATACGTTTCTGCCAACAAGAACAACAACCGTCCCGACTTCATCAACTTCTACCAGATGATAGATGTGCTCATCGTGGACGACATTCAGTTTCTTGCGGGAAAACCCGGGACCCAGGATGTTTTCTTTCACATCTTCAACCACTTGCAACAGAACAACAAACAAGTTGTGATAACCAGCGACAAGTTCCCTTCGGAGCTGCAAGGCATGGAAGAGCGGTTGCTCTCGCGTTTCAAGTGGGGACTTCCTGCCGAACTCCAGGCCCCCGACCTTTCGACACGCACTTCCATCATCCGTGAAAAACTCACCGACAACGGCATCACCTTCCCAGAAGAAGTGGTACAATATATCGCCACGAATGTTCGCAACAACATCCGTGAGTTGGAAGGCGTAATGAATTCGCTGATGGCACAATCGATATTGAACAAAAAATGCGTCACCCTTGATATGGCGCAACAAATCACCGACCGCTTTGCGCACAACACCGTCAAGGAGGTATCGGTGGAATACATCATCAATGCCGTCTGCGACTATTTCAAGATTTCGCCTGAGCAAATGGGACTCAACACGCGCAAGCGTCAAGTGGTGCAAGCACGGCAAATCGCCATGTACCTGTCGAAGAAATATTCCAACGCCAGCCTCGCCTCCATCGGGCAGCAATGCGGCAAGAAAGACCACGCCACCGTGCATCACGCCTGCAAGACCATCGCCAACCAGTTGGAGACCGACAAGCAGTTCAAGGTGATGTTTGCCGATATCGAGAAAAAAATCGCCCTACAATAATTCCCATGACCAACGATTTCGGAAAACTTTATTTGGTACCCAACCTGTTAGGTGCCACGAAACCCGAACAAGTGCTGCCCAACGGTACATTGTCCATCGTGAAACGGCTGAAGCACTTCGTGGTGGAAAACACCCGCACCTCGCGCCGCGTGCTGAGCCGTAACGGAATGGACTGTGCCATCGACGACATCGAGTTCATCGAACTCGACAAGCACAACGCCCGCAACCTCGACCTGATGGAGCACCTCGGTGCCTGCCTGCAAGGTGAAGACATGGGGCTGATGTCGGAGGCCGGCACCCCATGCGTAGCCGACCCGGGTGCCTTGGTCGTTGACTTGGCCCATTCCGCTGGTATTCAAGTGGTTCCCTTAGTCGGTCCCAACGCCATGATTTTGGCTCTGATGGCTTCGGGCTTCAACGGACAAGCCTTCGCCTTCCACGGCTACCTGCCCATCAAGAGTCCCGAAAGGCAAAACGCCATCAAGGACTTGGAACGCCGCTCGGTGGCCAACAACGAAACGGAGCTCTTCATCGAGACGCCCTTCCGCAACAACGCCATGCTGCAAGACCTCTGCAAGAACCTCCATCCCGCCACACAGCTTTGTGTCGCCAGCAACCTCACCTGCGACGACGAACTCATCATCAGCCAAAGCATCGGGGAATGGAAGAGCTATAAAGGTGATTTGAACAAAAAGCCCGCCGTGTTTGTGGTTTACAGCGAGCCGAGACGCAATTTCCAAAAAAGGAAGTAATCAAGGGATGCCCAGAATCCGATGAATCTGCAAAGATAGTCGCCAATTCGGATAACGCATCACGGCTTCCACACATAGTTTCATGTTGGCTTGGCGTTGCTTTTCGTCCTCGCAATAACAGGGCTGCAAGAAACGATGCTTGGCCTCGATGCCGTCGTATTGCGCCAAATCCTGACCGAGATAGACCACTTTCAGCTCGTCGCAATGCGTAACGACACAAGGTTCCAAGTCGCCACCTTCAAAAGCGGTCTTCGGCGAAAGCGTCACCCAGTCCAAATTGGTGGGCAAAGGCCTCGTCCCATTGGTTTCAATGGAGACTCGCCTGCCCGTCTTTTGCTTCAACTCGGTCACGAAGGCCTCGTCGACGAACAAGGAAGGCTCACCGCCCGTCAGCACGACAAGCGGAGCCGACGGATACTTATTCACTTCATCCACAATCTCTTGCACGGTCATCATCACACCTTCTTGGTGTTGCGTGTCGCAGAAGGCGCAACGTAAATTGCAGCCGCTGAAGCGCACGAAGACGGCGGGCGTTCCACTGTGGAAGCCCTCGCCCTGAAGGGAGTGGAATATTTCGTTAATCTTGTACATTTTCTGGATTGCTTCGTCGTTCCTCCTCGCAATGACGCAAAGCGAGTCAATCAAAATTCTGCGGCGCGTCGTCCTTGATGTAGGAGGCCTTGTTGTCGCGCGACTCCCACACATCGGCGCGGTAGCAGTTCGGGACGGTATCGACAATCCAACGGGCCAAGTTCTCCGCCGTCGGGTTGAAGTCGAGGACTTCGTTCAGGTTGGCGTGGTCTATCTTCCCGTGAATCAGCCGCTTGATTTCGGTGAAGTCGCACACCATGCCGTTGTTGTCCAATTCCTTGGCTCGGCAATACACGTTCACTTTCCAGTTGTGGCCGTGCAGGTTCTCGCACTTGCTCTCATAGTCAAGGTAGAGCTGGTGGCACGAGGATATTTCGAGGGTTTTTCTGACGTAATACATATTCAGTTGACAGTTATCAGTTTTTAGTTATCAGTTGTAGGGCTGTCACACTGTGGCAGCCGTACAAGGTTTTATGATTCGTATTCAGTATGGTCTTCAATCCCGGCATCTATTAAGGCCTGACGGCGCTCGCGGCAAGTGCCGCATTTGCCGCAGTGCTTCTCGCCGCCTTTGTAGCAGGAATAGGTCTCGCTGTAGTCGATGCCCAAGGCCTTGCCGTGCTCGGCGATTTCCTTCTTGCTCAGGTGGGTGTAGGGCGCGAATACCGTGATGTTTTCGTAGGTTCCTGCCGACATGGCTTCCGACATGGCGTCGACGAACCGGGGGCGGCAGTCGGGGTAGATGGAGTGGTCGCCAGCATGGTTGGCAATCATCACGCGCTTCAGGCCGTTGCTCTCGGCGATACCAGCGGCAATGGCCAGCATGATGCCGTTGCGGAAGGGCACCACGGTCGATTTCATGTTCTCGTCGTCGTAGTTGCCTTCGGGGATGTCGGCGGCGGTCATCAGCAAGGCACTCTTGAAATAGCGGTGCATAAACTCCAAAGGGATGATGATGTGCCTGATGCCTAAACGCTGGCAGTGCGTGACGGCACACACGCGCTCGCGCCCGTTCTGCGTCGAGCCGTAGTCGAAGGTGATGGCCAAGGCGATGTCGTCCTTGAACTCATAAAGCATTGTGGTTGAGTCCATTCCGCCGGAGATGATGATTACAGCGTCCTTCATTTCAGTTGTCAGTTACCAGTTGTTCAGTTGTCAGTTGTTCAGTTATTCAGTTGTTCAGTTGTCGCTTTGCGTCATCGCGAGGAACGAAGCGATCCATGACTAACATATCTAGATTGCCGCGCTCCGCTCGCAATGACTGAGAAGCCGTTGCCGCACCATGTCTTGATGCTCGGCGTCGCCGTAGTTGGCGAAGGGCTTGATGGAGATGCCACCGCGCGGATTGAACAGCCCGATGACTTCCAAATACTTGGGTTCCATCAGCTTGACCAAGTCCTTCATGATGATGTTGACACAGTCCTCGTGGAAGTCGCCGTGGTTGCGGAAGCTGAAGAGATAGAGTTTCAGGCTCTTGCTCTCCACCATCAGCGTGCGCGGGATATAATTAATAATAAGGTGTCCGAAGTCGGGCTGTCCCGTCTTGGGGCAAAGCGAGGTGAACTCAGGGCAATCCAAAGTCACAAGATATTCGTTCTCAGGATGTTTGTTCTCAAACGTCTCCAACATCTCTGGGGTATAGTCGTAATTGTATTGGGTGTTTTGGTTGCCCAACAGCGTCACGCCTTGCAGTTCTTGTTCGTTTCTTGACATAAGTTTGTATTTTGGCTGCAAAAATAATAAAAATATTGTAGGGCTGTCATATTATGGCAGCCCTACAAACATATAAAATTGATTATCAGCATCCTTCTGTTGCCTTCTCCAGCTTCTTCATAATCGAGAAGATGAACACGGCGGAGAGCAGACACAACGCGACGAGCACGCCCCAGACCATCCAGAGCGGCATTCCCGTGCCCCAGATGCGGGCGATGACGCTGGTGAGATAATTTCCGATGGCCGTCACGCAGAACCACAGGCCCATCATCATGCCCTTGTACTTCGGCGGGGCCACCTTCGTGACAAACGAGATGCCGATGGGACTCAACAGCAACTCGGCAAAGGTTAGCACGAAATAAGTACTGATCAGCCAGTTGGGTGAAACCAACATGCTGCTCACGCCGCCTTGCGCCTTCAGCTCGGCCGGACTTTCCAACGGGATGGAAGCGATGACCAAGACCAAGAAACCGAGGGCGGCCACAATCATGCCGAGGCCAATCTTGCGCGGCGAGGACGGCTCTTTGCCTTTCTTCGCCAAGGCACCGAACACGGCCATCGAGACGGGCGTCAAGGCGACCACGAAGAACGGGTTGAACTGCTGGAACTGCTGCGGCAGGATGCTGATCGGGTCGGGCATGGTCCTGTAAAACATCCAAGCCATGATCCAGAGAAACGCCGTAACGCCACATAGAATCCCCCTGTTGAGCGGTTTCTTCGTCTGGGCTGCCCCGAACATCGTATAAATCGAGATGGCGACCATAGTCAGCGACCAGATGTTGAAGCCGAAGCGCGTGAAACCGCTTGCCGAGCTTTGCGTGTAGTCGCGGGCGAAGTAGGTCAGGCAGAGACCCGCCTGCTGGAACGACATCCAGAAGAAGATGACCACCACGAACACCATCACCAAGGCGGTGATGCGCTCGCGGGTTTGCTCCTTCGAAAGCTCCTCCACGTGGACTATGGTATGCTCCATCGTCTTGGCCTGCTTCGTGTTCACGTCGGCATGGGCAAACCACTTGCGGCAGCTCAGGTAAATCGCCATCGAGAGAATCAGCGAGAGGCACGCCACGCCGAAGCCGTAGTTGTAGGCGCCCGACAAAGCGTCGATGTAGCTGTTGGCGAAACCCGCCAGGTCGTTGAGGTTGCCGCCTTGCTGCACCGCCAACGCCTCGAAACTCGACAAAGCGTCAGCCGTGATGGTGCCGTTGAGATACTGGTGCGCCAACGACGGAATCTGCGGCACATAGCTGTAGCCCGCCTTGCCGAGGAACAAATCAGTGACCTTTGTAGCGGTGATTGGCGCGAACATCGAGCCGATGTTGATGGCCATGTAGAACAGGCTGAAGCCGTTGTCGCGGAAGGCGCTATATTTGGCCTCGTCGTATAGGTTGCCCACCATCACCTGCAGGTTGCCCTTGAACAGGCCCGTGCCAATGGCGATGAGCGCCAAAGCCGTGAACATGGTGACTTTGGCCGTGGCCGTGGCCATTGGTACCGCCAAGAGCAGGTAGCCGAGAAACATCACCACGATGCCCGACTTCACCATCTTGCCGTAGCCGAAGCGGTCGGCGAGCATACCGCCGATGAGCGGCATGAAATAGACGCATCCGAGGAAGATGCCGTAGATGTTGCCCGCCTGCGCCTCGTTGTAGCCGAACTTGGCTTGCAGGAAGAGCACGAAGATGGCCAGCATGGTGTAATAGCCGAAGCGCTCGCCCGTGTTGGCGAGGGCGAGGGCATAGAGGCCTTTAGGATGTCCTTTGAACATAATTTAGAATTTAGAATTAAGAATTAAGAATTAAGAGAAAGGCTTGCCGTATGGCAAGCCTTTTCCAATCGATATACTGATGATTATTCCGTCACTTTCTCCAGCCACTTCACCATGCCGAACATGACGGTCATGGAGATGAGGCAGATGAGCAGGAACACGCCCCAGCACTTCCAAATGTCCCAAGCGTTGTACATGACGGGACCGAGCCAAATCATAAGGTTGCCGATGGCCGTGGCGCCGAGCCACAAGCCTTGGCAGAGGCCCACCATGTGACGCGGAGCCACCTTCGAGACGAAGGACAGACCCAACGGCGAGATGAACAACTCAGCCACAGTCAGGAAGAAATAGGTGACAATCATCACCCACGGGCCCGCCTTGGCAATGCCGGCAGCGGTCATCTGTGCGAGGTCCATAGCGCGGAACTCGGTACCCGAAGGCCAGTTGCTCACGATAGACAGCACCATCAGGAAGAGATAGGCGCAGCCCGCGATGCCCATGCCCAAGGCAATCTTGCGCGGCGTGGAAACGGGTTTGCCTTTACGCGCCAACATAGCGAACAAGCCCATGACAAGCGGGGTGAGCACGATGACGAACAACGGGTTCAAGGCCTGCCAAATCTCAGGAGCGATCTGGTCGGAGTTGACGAAGTCGCGGGCAAAGAGCGACAGCGACTGTCCGTTTTGGTGGAACGAGAGCCAGAAGAACACGGCGATGCCCAACACGGCAAACAAGGCGGCCATGCGCTGCTTGATTTCCTTGGCCATGGCAGCCTTTTCCTCCGGGGTGTAGCCCACCGCAGCGGAGGCGACCTTCTTGGCTGGTTGCGGGAACTTGCTCTTTTGCGTGAAGAAGATAATCAACGAGATGAGCATGGCGACCACCGACACGATGAACGAGAAATGCACACCTTGGTTGAAGGTCAGGATGTAGTCGGAGCAGAACTGCGTCAGGTTCGTGCCGTAGTTGGCAGTGGGAAGGACGGAGTTGGCCATCGTTTCGGTGAACTTCTGCGTCACCTCGCCATTGGCGAGATACTGGTGGCACAGGGCCGACATGTCGGCGTTGTAAACAAAGTTGTGTACTTTCAGCCACCACTCACGCAGCAAGGGTGCCACGAAGGGAGCTATCACGCCACCGATGTTGATGAACACATAGAAAATCTGGAAACCGCTGTCACGCTTGTCTTTGGCCACGGCCAAAGCCTCGGGGCCTTTCTTGGCGGCCTCGGCCTCGAAGTTGTCGTACATCTGTCCGACGAGGGCTTGCAAGTTGCCCTTGAACAGGCCGTTGCCGAAAGCAATCATGAGCAAGGCCACGCAAGTGAAGATGAGGATGCCCCACCAGCTGCCCGTGCCGTCGGCGATGATGCCTTCGGCATTCTTGCTGAACAGCGGGATAGCCATGCCCACATAGCCTAAGGCCATGATAATCAAGCCCCATTGGATGGTGCGATGGTAGTTTTGGGTGCGGTCGGCGATGATACCGCCCACTAAACTCAGCACATAGATGCCGAAGTAGAAGACGGAGTAGATGACACCGGCGGTGGCATCGGGCAGCCCGAACTTCGACACGATGAACAGCAACAGGATGGCGTTCATGATGTAGTAGCCGAAACGCTCGCCCATGTTACTCAATGCAGCGGCAATCAAGCCTTTGGGATGTTCCTTCTTCGCCTTCGTGACATAATAGACGAGGAACACAGCGACCACGACAAGGATGCATATCAGCAGCACCATGGTCAGATTGGATTGTAGTAATACCATAATGTTATGAATTTAATTGTTGATAGATTTCCAAATCGGTTTCCAAAAACGGACAAAAATAGGAAAAATCCCAATGCGAAAGGAAAAATGGAGAAAAAAGTCTGAGCATGGCCGAAAAAAAACTACTTTTGCCGATTATTTCAACAAAAACAACAAATGTCCATCACAAAACTCATGGAAATCAGCAGCAAATACAGCCCTTCGGAAGTTGAAGGCAAATGGTACGAGCACTGGATGGAAAAGAACTACTTCCACTCCACCCCCGACGAACGCGACCCCTATACCATCGTGATTCCGCCGCCCAACGTGACCGGCGTGCTTCACATGGGCCACATGATGAACAACACGATTCAGGACATCCTGATCCGCCGCGCCCGAATGCAGGGCAAGAACGCCTGCTGGGTGCCCGGCACCGACCACGCCTCAATCGCCACCGAAGCCAAGGTGGTGAACAAGTTGGCGCAACAGGGCATCAAGAAGGCCGACATCAGCCGCGAGGAGTTCCTCAACCACGCTTGGGACTGGACCCACGAGCATGGCGGCATCATCCTCAAGCAGTTGCGCCGCCTCGGCTGCTCCTGCGACTGGGAGCGCACCTCGTTCACCATGGACGACGTCCGCTCGAAGAGCGTCATCCGCGCTTTCGTTGACTTATATGATAAAGGCCTGATTTACCGTGGCGTGCGCATGGTTAACTGGGATCCGAAAGCCCTCACCGCCTTGAGTGACGAGGAAGTGGTGTTCAAGGACGAGCACAGCAAGCTGTTCTATTTGCGTTACTACCTCCACGAGGACGACGGCACGGGTGCCACAGGTGCCGAAGGCGAAGTCATTCACACCGATGCCAATGGCAGACGCTATGCAGTAGTAGCCACCACGCGCCCCGAGACCATCATGGGCGACACGGCCATGTGCATCAACCCCAATGACCC
>CALFIT010000301.1 GCA_937877465.1 uncultured Bacteroidales bacterium
TGGTGACGTTCTCGCCGAAAGAAAACAAACTCATCCCATGCCTCGCCGTGATGGTAAAGGTTCGGTCGTTACACTCAATGCGCTTGAACTGGCCGCATCGCTCTACGGCCTTTTTGGTGGCAGTATAGACGCGGCGGGCGGGCTGGGTGAAGTTGAGGGTGGATTTGCGCATTGACTTTGCAGAGTATAACTATCACAAATGCCTGTTTAGTATTTTGGAATCGTTGTTGGGGATTTCCATCCCCAACAACATCAGATTGGTTCATTTGAAGAGTTGACCAAGCACACGAGTCGCGGTTACAACCATCATCACAATCCCAACAGCAACCACGCCCTTCACTACAACTGGATTACCAGACTTGACTGTATCAACCATAGTACCCCAAAGTCCGCCAGTACCATTGCTTGTGTTTACCTTATTATGCTTTTTCATAATAATTTGAGTTCGTTAATAATAGCCTCACTCTTAAAGCTGAAAAGAATTTTCCACAGCCCAACCTGCAGATAGGCACTCGAAACAGGTTTTTCCAAATAATAGTTATTTCAATTGCTGTGCCTTATAGCAAAAACTGACATATTATCAAAATAAAGTGGCAAAAAATGGCATCAGGAAAATGGTATCGGGTATGTATCGAAATAGCACAATAGTATAAAAGATAAGTTTTTATACTCATTTTAAGCGGTTTAGATTAATCATTACGCAATAATGTTTCAAGGTTTAGCGCACCATGTCAAAAACTGCCATTTTGACACCATCAGCCAACATCATTCTGCGCGTTTGAAGAGGCTATACATAAAACTAACGTACCTACCTAATGGTTGTATAGATGCTGTAGATGGTTTGATGAAGTCGAGAGTGCTTCTACAAATGATGTACTACATCAAATGTTCTCCAATTCTCTCGCCCTCTCTTCCGAAATACCATACATCACCCTCAACTTTTCCAACAGACGACATTCTTTCTCCGACATCTCTCCATCTGCGGTAGCTTCTTTATACGCGTTTAGATACTCTTGCTCATCCACAGTCAGTTTTGGGCTATTGAGAAATATTTCAAGTTCTTTAGCTCTTTCTTCGCTGATACCCAATGAAATCCTGATTCGATCAAGCATTTTGCGCTCACGAAGAGAGAGTTCTCCATCCTCAAGACTTTCTTTTAATGTTTCAAGATACTCTTGTTCTGATTTGGTAATACTATCTGCTACATCTGTGACGGAGTCTAATGAGATAGCTTGGGGTTTAAGTCGTTCTAAGTCTTGCTTGCACCACGGGATTCCTAAGGATGCTCCTTTTTTGAACATTTCTAATGCGTCATTCATGTCGCCAAGCTTTTCTTGACTTCTCGCAAAAATTGTCCAGCACATTCCCCAGCCTCGGTTCATCCCATCATCATGGTTATATTCCGTCAAAGCCACAATGTCCATACCAAGTTTGGCATACCGTTTAGCCTCGCCATACTTTCCATCGTCGTAAAGAGCATCAGCCAAAAAAGCATGAGCAAATATTTGAAAGAACTCATTTGAGCTATTAGTCAATTCCTTGGCATATTTGGCTTTTACTTCCAAATCACTTTCCAAGGCTTCTTCGGCAAGTTTTGTAAATAGTATTTCATAATATGCATCATCAAACCATTCGCGCAAGCCTTCATTCTTTATAAGAGTGTTTTCTATGCTCTCAATCGAGGGGCTCTTCCGTTTAATTTCTAATAACTTTTGAAAAAGAGTTTGAGGATTTGACTCCTGACTTTGACACTTTTTGAACATATTTTTCCAACTTACTGATTTTCAGGAGAAGTTTGCGACCCCCAAAATTTCTCTTCGAAAAGGGGCTTGATTTGCTCCTGCCGCTTGGTCAGGAACAGTGTCCTTGTGAGGGTGCCGTCCGCCACCTTGATCTTTATGGTCGGTATGGTCTTTGCGATGCCCAGCACTGTGTCCACACTCAACCCCATCTCGTTGTTTTTCAGCAGCCTGTCCAGCTCGCGATAGACCTTGAGGGCGACGAAGCAGATGCTGATGTGCGCCTTGATCCTGTCGTGGTTGAAGTGGAACATCGGGCGTATCTCCAGCTTCGACTTCGAGATGCGGAACGACTGCTCGACGTTGTAGAGCTGGTGGTAGGCTTCGACGATGGCCGACGCTGGCATCCCGGCGTTGGTGACGTAGCCCTTCAGCCCGTCCCACTTCGCGTCGGCGGCTATCAGGGCCTCGTCAACGGCCACGGTGATCCTGTCGCCGCCCGTCACCTTCAGGAACCTATTGTAGCCGCGCTGCGTGATCTTCGACTTGGTGACGGTCCCCGTGGCGTACTTCGCCTTCAGCTTCTTCACGCCCTTCTCCCTGTTCCTCGCGTCCAAGGCCGCCCGCTCGGCGGAATAGCCCAGCAGCAGCCTCTTGTGCCTGTCCTTGTCGAGGACGAGCTCCCTTATCGCGTCCTGCCGCTTCTCCTGCGAGAGGATCCATTCCCGGACTTCCTTCGCCATGTTCCTTATCCTCGCCCCGACGATGTACCTGTAGCCCTTCGCCTCCATGTCCGACAGGTTGGCCTCGCTCATCATCCCCGAGTCGGCCACGACCACGAAGTCCTCCAGGCCGTACTTCTCCACGAAGTCCTCGACCACGGGAAGCATCGTGTGGCCCTCGTACTTCGACCCCTCGTGGATGGAGTAGGCCAGCGGACAGCCGTCGCCGCTGACCAGGAGGCCCAGCACAATCTGCGGGTTGGAGTGCTTCCCGTCCTTCGAGTAGCCCGGCTCGCGCAGCTTGTCGCCCCTGTCCGTCTCGAAGTAGAGCGTGGTCACGTCGTAGAACAGCACGCCTATCTTCCCCTTGTACACATCCATCGTGTGGCGTACGCTGACGGCCTGTATCTCCTCCCGCCTCGTGTCGTTGAGGCTGTCCATGTAGCGGTATACCTTGTGCAGGTCGTGGTCCTCGCCGAAGCACGACCTCAGGTACTCCACCGTAGCCCGCTTGCTCGACGGGAACGACAGACGGGCTGTCACCAGGCTGCGGAAGGTGTCGTCGCCGACGGCGTGGAACCCCACCGCGTCGAACACACGGTCCAGTATCCGCTTCGGCGCGTCGTGGTACACGTTCTCGATGCGCGAGAGGAACTCCTCGGCGGCCCTCCGCTCCGCCTCCTTCGCCCGATCCACGGCCCCGTCGAAGTCCAGCTCGGGGCACATGGCGACCCTCCGTGAGGAGATGTACGCTTCGCCCTCACGCACGTATTCCGCGATGTCGGCGGGGTCGGAACTTGTCCCTATTGTCTTCAGGTACCTGGTGGCTCCTTTCTCTTTCTCGGCCACGACCACCGTCGTGGAGCCCGACCGGTTAGGCTTCTTCTTGACAAACATGGCGCAAAATTACGCCTTTTTCGCCTTGCGACCCCCAAATCAGGGGTCGCAAAAACAACAATTGCCAGACTACCAACAGATTATAAAATTGACTTTTGACGACTGTCAAAGTCAGGAAAAAGAGTTTGAGGATTTGACTCTCTATTAGCCAAGTCAAGTAACTCAAATACAAGAGAAAGTGTTTTAAACTCATCGTCATCTTGTAGCAATTGCTTTGCAGAATTGATGGATGATTTCCCCAACAAAATAGCATAATCCCTATCGGCTATTGAATTATCTGTATTGTCGTAAAAAAAGTAGCATAACACAGATGCCATGTAATAGTAACAAGCCGATGCATTTGGATTGTCATATTTTTGGTTTCGTGCTTTTCTGCATATGGTATTATATTCGCTTTCAAGAATTTGACGACCATTAAGGTATGAATCCAGATTGTCGAAAAACTGTTCCCAATCTGTTCCAAAATCATTTGCAATTTCTTGTCTTGGAGAATCAACGGCAACTCCTTGATTTGATGTTGCATATTGAAGTATTACGTTGACAAGCCCTTTGTATGAATTCACCTTGTTGATTTGGCTTTTGGACAATTGAATACCAAACATGGTTTGGAGTCGCTGTTTTATAATATTATTATCAGTGGTTAACAAAGTTGATTCATTACATGTTCCAGGTCTAAGGCCCTCACATTGCGCAATGATGTCAACTAATTCTCGCCTACTATATGATGGCATTGAGGCATTCCCTATTTGTTGTGGATTATTAGATTGAGTTTTTTTCTTTTTTTGAGGTTGCGACACTCTCCTTTGAGGTTGGTGTTGAGGAGTATAAGTTGGTCTTTGTCCAGGTTTCCAAACGCAACCACAATCCTTACACTGGTATTCGTCATCAAGATACTGAGTAAGACTTAAGTCATCTGCGTTTTCCTTTGCCACATCTTCCAAACCCAGCCAACCTAACCCATAACCTAATGCAAATTCTCCAATGTGAGCAAGGCCTCCTTTTATTAAGCGCCCATCGCTTTTTCTAGTGTTTGATGAGCCACATCTTGGACATCTTGGTGCGTTTCCCATATTACCCTATCCTTTCCACATCCAAATACACCATGCTCAAAGCACCGGCTTTCTTGATGTCGATTCCATAAATCCGCATGAAGGCATCCGCCACGGCTTGGCCGCCGTTGGTCGTCACGGGGTTGCTCATGCTGTTGGTTACTACATCAACGGACATCCCTTTTTCAACACGGATGCCGCTGGTCAGTTTAGAGTTTTTTACTGTGATTCTGTAAAGCATATAATTTTCTTTTTTGTGCCCGCAAGTCCCACCAAGACAGGCTTATACTTTATTGTTATGGAACAAGAAAAGCGTGAGACTCGATTCTGGGATAACCTATACCTCCAAAATGCCTTCCTTGCCGAGTCGGGATTGCTCCCCCAACTCGCTGCAAAAATAGTCATTTTTCAGACCAATGCCCAATTCATCGATATTTTTCCTTCGTTTTGTTCATTTCCGTTCAGTTTTGTTTCCTCCGGCCAAGGCATAATGAAAGAGCGCGTCCCAACCTTTCTCATTCCGCTGGATGGCTCTGGTAAACCGTATC
>CALFIT010000302.1 GCA_937877465.1 uncultured Bacteroidales bacterium
TTGCCGCTTTGCAGAAGGGTGTAACTGATGGGTTCGTATAGCTCAGTGGGTTGACCGCCGAAGTCGGCCTTCGCCATGAAGTCGGCGAAATCCCGTTGCAATTGCTTGATTTTTTCCATTTCGGTCGATTTTGATGACACAAAAGTAAAGATTTTCGGCCAATGCTGACAATTTGGAGCGAAATTTGTGGTTTTTCCCTTGTTTGACATAACAAAAAGAAAAACCAATGAGATACATTCGACTGATTCCGGCATTGTTGCTCGGCGCGATGCTCGCCGCCTGCAACACAACCAAGAAACTCTATGAAGCCCAAGAGTATGATGAAGTGATCCAACGCGTTGCGCCCGACATTTGCGGCGGCGACATGAACGCCAAACGCATCAATTATGTGGCGGCTTCCTACCACAAGGCCAATCAAGCCGACCACGAGCGCATCCAAGCCCTGAAAGCCACGGGGCAACCCGACGTGTGGCCCGAAATCTATCAACGCTATTGCAGCATGAAAGGCCGCAACGATGCCTTGGCCTGCTTCCCGAGAGAGGTCAAAAGAGGCATGAACTATGTGAAACTCGACCTCGACGACGACATGGCGGCTGCCCGCAACAAGGCGGAGAGTTTCTTGGTGGCAAAAGCCAACCAGTTGCTTGGCACTGGCTCGAAGACGGATGCCAAGGAAGCGAGAAAGTATATCGAGCAACTTTATGCCACCAATCCGCAAAATACTCATCTTCAAGAACTTCAAGGCAAATGCCTCCTGCGTTCTGCCGACAATGTGCTCGTTACCTACGACAACAAGGACAGGCGTGATTTGCCGCGTGAGTTTGTCGCGACCCTGATGGATTTTGACGCAGGCGAGCTGCCGCAGCATTGCGTGACCGAGCGTGACAAGAGGACCGATTACGAGGCCGTGGTGGTTGTAGTGATAAAGTCGGTCGAGGTGTCACCCTCGCGTTTGGACGAGGTGACTTTCAAGGAAAGCAACGGCAGCGCGTTGGTTGAAGTGACCGACCATTCGCAGACGAAGCACGCCACCGTCAAAGGCACGATTCGTTTCGCTTCCGACATCAACGCACGACCCGTCAGGGAGGTGCCTTTTGAGGTGACTTCCACCTTCAAGAACGACTATACCACCATCCGTGGCGACCGCGAGGCCTGCTCTGCCGAGACCTTGGGCCGCTTGAACAGTCAGCCCGTGCCAATCCCCACCGACGAGAGTATGCTATTGGATGCCGCCAAGAAATTGAATGATTTGGTTGCTACTGAGTTGAAGAAGTAGTTTGTTCGCGCGTCAGCCGTTGCGTCACCGAGTCCATGATTCTCTCCAATAGGGCGGGGCGTTCCGTGTAGTATCTGATGTTTTGCGAGAAAATGCTGTCCGTAATGCCATAATGCCCAAAGAGTTGGCTGTAGTAGTCGCGCGACAGCTTGCCGTAGTCTTTGGGGCGTGCGTCGATGCTGTCGCGATGTTCGCGTTCCTGTGCCTTTTGGTAGTTGAGGTCGGCCTCGATGATTTGCACGTCGGTCATGATGTCAATCATCTCCTGCTCGGTGAGTAGGCGATTGGGCACAAAAGGTTTGCTCTTGTTGCCGCAGGCGGCAAACAAGAGCAAACAAAATACTATGCAGGCAAAACGTTTCATTGTGAATCAGTTGCCGACATCTGACAGGAACTTGATGCGCATCAGGCGGACTTCCTCTTCTTCATATTCGTCCTCGCCCAATTCGCGCAAGGCGGCCTGCACGTCGTCCGATTCCGACTCGTGGAAGTAGTCCAAGATATCCTCTTGGTGGTAGATGTCCACATAGTCCTCGATGAAGTAGTTGATGTCTAAGTGCGTGCCCGACGAGACGATGCTCTCGATTTCGCTCAGCAGCTCGTCGAAGCTCAAGCCCAAGCCGTAGGCGATGTCGTCGAGCGGGATTTTCTTGTCGATGTTCTTGATGATGCCAATCTTGTGGGCCGAGTTGTTGACCACCGACTTCACCACCATGTCGTTCGGTCTGGTGATCTCGTTTTCCTCCACATATTCCTTGATGAGTTTGATGAAAGGCTCGCCAAACTTCTCGGCTTTGCCTGCGCCCACGCCCGCAATCTGGGTCATTTCCTCTTTCGTGATGGGATATTGGATGGCCATGTCTTCGAGCGAGGGGTCTTGGAAGATGACGTATGGCGGCAGGTTGTTCTGCTTGGCGATGGTCTTGCGCAGGTCTTTCAGCAGGGCGAAAAGGGTCTTGTCGGCACCGCCGTCCTTGTTGGAGCCCATGGCGGCCAACGTCTCGGGGTCGTCGTCGTCGGAGTTCTCGTAGTCGTGGTCCTTGACGAGCATGATGGTGTAGGGCTTCTTGATGAAGCTCTTGCCTTCTTTGGTGATTTTCAGGATGCCGTAGTTCTCGATGTCTTTCGAAAGCAGCTTGTTGACCAAGGCCTGACGGATGACGGCGGTCCAATACTTCTCGTCGTGCTCGTCGCCGGCGCCGAAAAACTCGTTGTTTTCCTGCTTGGCCGCCTTGATGTCGCCGGTGAGTTTGCCCGACAGCAGCTCGGCGATGTGCTTGGTCTTGAAGAGTTGCTTGGTGTCTTCCACGGCTTCAAGCACGAGCTTGAGGTCTTCCTTGCCGTCGAATTTCTCCTTGGGCGAGCGGCAGTTGTCGCACGATCCGCAGTTTTCCTTGTTGTATTCCTCGCCGAAGTAATGGAGCAGGAGCCTGTGGCGGCAAACCGCTGACTCGGCGTAGGTTACCGTTTCGTTCAGCAATTCGCGGGCAATCTCTTGCTCGGCCACGTTTTTGCCTTTGTTGAACTTCTCGAGCTTGTGGATGTCCTCATAGTCGTAGAAGGCGATGCAGTTGCCTTCGCCGCCGTCGCGACCGGCGCGGCCCGTCTCTTGGTAGTAGCCTTCCAAGCTCTTGGGGATGTCGTGGTGGATGACGAAACGCACATCGGGCTTGTCGATGCCCATGCCGAAGGCGATGGTGGCCACGATGACGTCGACCTCCTCCATGAGGAACTTGTCTTGGTTTTCCTTGCGGGTCTGACTGTCGAGTCCGGCATGGTAGGGCAGGGCGCGGATGCCGTTCACCACGAGGGTTTCGGCCAATTCCTCCACCTTCTTGCGGCTGAGGCAGTAAACGATGCCCGACTTGCCCGGGTTTTGCTTGATGTATTTGATGATATCCTTGATGACGTCCTTGGTCTTCTGGCGCACCTCGTAATAGAGGTTCGGGCGGTCGAACGACGACTTGAAGACCTTGGCGTCCATGATGTCGAGGTTCTTCATGATGTCGTTCTGCACCTTGACGGTGGCGGTGGCCGTCAGGGCGATGATGGGCAGGTTGTCGCCAATGGCGTTGATGATGGGGCGCAAGCGGCGGTATTCGGGACGGAAGTCGTGGCCCCACTCCGAGATGCAGTGCGCCTCGTCGATGGCGACGAAGGAAATCTTGAGCCCGCGCAGGAAGTCGACGGTCTCGTCCTTGGTGAGCGACTCGGGCGCCACATAAAGCAGCTTGGTCTTGCCGCTCTTCAGGTCTTCCTTCACCTCAAGCAGCTCGGCCTTCGAGAGCGACGAGTTCATCACATGGGCAATGCCCAACTCGGTGCCGAAGTTGCGGATCATGTCCACCTGGTTCTTCATCAAAGCGATGAGCGGAGAGACGACGATAGCCGTGCCTTCCGACATCAGCGCGGGCAACTGGTAGCAAAGCGACTTGCCGCCACCCGTTGGCATCAGGACGAAGGTGTTGTTGCCGCCTAAGATGCTTTTGATGATCTCTTCTTGGTTGCCCTTGAATTGGTCGAAGCCGAAAACATTCTTCAACAGCTTGTGAATCGCCAAATCTTCTTTTTTAGCCATGGTTTCCTCCTCTTGGTATATTCCAAATTTTTGTGTTACTTTGCAATCTATTTCGAAAAACCGCGTTTTGTCAAAGGCAGCATTCCGCCCTTGTCGCAAAGACAAAGTTATAGTTTTTAAGTCAATCGGCGCAAGAAAAAATCGAGAAAAAATGAAAAAAAATGACATAATTATCGAATTGGCTACTCAAATCATTGATAATGAGGCTAATGCAATCGTAGGACTGAAGGATAAAATCGGCGACGATTTCCGGAAAACGGTGGATTTGATCCTCGAAAACAAGGGTGCCTTGGTGTTTTCGGGTATCGGCAAGAGTGCCATCGTCGCCCAAAAGATCGTCGCAACGCTCAATTCGACGGGCACCACGGCGGTGTTTATGCACGCTGCGGACGCCATCCACGGCGATTTGGGCATCGTCCGCGACGGCGACGTTGTGGTCATCCTGTCGAAAAGCGGCGAGACACCCGAAATCAAGGTGTTGGTGCCGCTCATCAAGCTGAGGGGCAACAAGATCGTGGCCATGGTCGGCAATCGCCAGTCGTATCTGGCTTCGCAGGCCGACTATGTCCTCGACGTGACCGTCGACGAGGAGGCCATCCCGGGTAGCCTTGCGCCCACTTCGAGCACCACGGCACAACTCGTCATGGGCGACGTGCTCGCATTAATATTAATGAGGTGTCGCGGCTTCTCGACGGAAGACTTCGCCAAGTTTCACCCTGGCGGTGCGCTCGGCAAGCAGCTTTATCTGCGCGTCAAAGACCTGTATGTCAGGAATGAAAGGCCGGAAGTGGGCCCCGACGACAACCTCACCCGCGTCATCATCGAAATGACACACAAGCGCTTGGGGGCCACCGTGGTCAGCGACGGCAATACGATTTTGGGCATCATCACCGACGGCGACCTTCGTCGCATGTTGATGAACACGCCCGACATCGAGCATGTGAAGGCATCGCAAATCATGACCTCCAACCCGAAGACCATCGAGGAAGACGCGCTCGTGGTCGACGCCTTGCACAAGATGAGGCACAACAGCATCACGCAACTGCCCGTGGTTAAAGATGGCAAATATTTGGGAATCATTCATTTGCATGATATTTTGAAGGAAGGGATTTTTTAGTTGAGAGTTTAGAGTTGAGAGTTTAGAGTTGATAATTGATAATTGCGAATTTGAAGATGGAACTGAAAACGAAAAACTTGGTCAAGAAATACGGTCAGCGCACCGTGGTGAACAATGTCGACATCAAGGTTGAACAGGGTCAGATTGTCGGTCTGCTCGGTCCCAACGGCGCGGGCAAGACGACCACATTCTACATGGTGGTGGGACTCATCAAGCCCTATTCGGGCAAGGTCTTCCTCGACGATAAGGACATCTCCGGTCTGCCCATGTACAAGAGGGCGCAGGAAGGCATCGGCTATTTGGCGCAGGAGGCCTCGGTGTTTCGCCAGATGACGGTGGAAGACAACATCTATTCCGTCATGCAGTTCAAGAAAGGCATGAAAGAGCCTGAGCGACGGCAGAAATTGGAGGACCTGTTGGACGAGTTCGGCTTGCAGCACGTGCGCAAGAGCAAGGGCATCCAGCTGTCGGGCGGCGAGCGTCGGCGCACCGAGATAGCACGGGCTTTGGCCGTCGACCCCAACTTCATCCTTTTGGACGAGCCTTTTGCCGGCGTCGACCCCATCGCCGTCGAAGACATCCAACGCATCATCTTCAAGCTGAAAAAGAAGAACATCGGCGTGCTCATCACCGACCACAACGTGCACGAAACGCTCAGCATTACCGACTATGCCTACCTGCTGTTCGATGGCAAGGTGCTCAAGGAAGACGCACCCGAAAGGCTTGCCGAGGACGAACATGTCCGCGAAGTCTATCTCGGACAGAATTTCGTGTTCCACAAGAAGGAACTCTAATCTTCCATTTTGCCGGCGAAGAATACCGACATCAGGATGTAGACCATCATGATGAACGGCAACGCCACCCGTCCAATCACCACGAAACCGACAAGGGCGACGAGGAGGAAAATCCACCTGACCTCGTTGCCTTTCCATTTCGCCGACTTCATCTTGAACGAGAAGAAACGCAGGCGACTGACCATCATGAACGAAAACACCAAAGTGATGCCGAGGCAGGCCCAATAACCCAACGCGCCATCGGTGAGATGGCCGACTTGGCCGAGCGCCAAAGGCAAGGAGGCGACGAAGATGGCCATGCCGGGGGCAGGGAGGCCGCGAAACGAGGTCTTTTGCGTGTCGTCGATGTTGAACTTGGCCAAACGGAGGGCCGAAAACACCGGCAACAGAAACGCCAAGCAGGGCAACACACTGACGCCGAGCCAGACAACGGACGGCAAGTCGGACGCATGGCTCATCAGCCAAAACATGATGAAGCCCGGAGCCACGCCAAACGAAACCACGTCGGAGAGCGAATCCAAGTCGGCACCGATGGGCGAATGCGCATGGAGCAGCCGAGCGGCAAAGCCGTCCAAGAAGTCGAACAGACCCGCCACGAAGACCATCATGGCCGCCTTGACGGGCATACCCATGGCGATGAACAGGATGGAGAGGCAGCCCGAAACGAGGTTGCCGCAGGTGAGTAGGTTGGGAATGTGCTGCTTAAGTTTCATCTTGCTTTTTTATTTGCTGCAAAGGTAGATTATTTTTCGTGTCGCGCTACCCCATAACTGAGAAAAGACTTATTTTTGCAGGAAAATTGAAACGCACCCATGCAGCATCAGTCATACGCTTTAAGCCAAGTTTCGGAAATCGTCAATGGGACATTGACGGGAGAGGGCGCCGACCGCCGTATTTGCGACCTGCTCATCGACAGCCGCCACCTGATGGACTCGGGACAAGCCTTGTTTTTCGCCCTGACCAGTGCCCGCAACGACGGACACAAGTACATCAAGGAGCTGTACGACAAGGGCGTGCGTGCCTTCGTCGTGAAAAGGCTTCCCGAACAGGCACTCACGGGTGCGACTTTCATCGTCGTCGACGACACGCTAAAGGCCTTGCAGACCCTTGCCGCCCATCACAGGCAGCAGTTCGGCATCCCCGTCATCGGCATCACGGGCAGCAACGGCAAGACCATCGTCAAGGAATGGCTCTACCAGATGCTCAGCCCCGACTACAACATCGTGCGCAGCCCGAAGAGCTACAACTCGCAGGTGGGCGTGCCGCTTTCGGTGTGGCAGATGAACGAACACGACGACTTGGCCATCTTTGAGGCCGGCATCTCCGAATCCGACGAGATGATGGCCTTGCAAGAGATCATCAGGCCCACCATCGGCGTGTTCACCAACATCGGGCAGGCCCACGACGAGAATTTCATCAACCGCATACAGAAGGCGGGTGAGAAACTCAACCTCTTTACCAAGGCCGAGTCGCTGGTGTATTGCATGGACTATTCCGAGATACAACACGTCATCATCCGTTCAGGGATGGCCTCAAAGGTGAGGCTGTTCACATGGAGCCGCAAGTTCGAGGATGCCGACTTGTTTGTGACGCAGGTGGCCAAGACCGACAAAAACGCGACGGTGGAGTGCGTCTACAAGGGCGAAAAGCAATCGTTTGCCATTCCTTTTCCCGATGACGCTTCTGTCGAGAACGCCATCCATTGCATCTCGGCTTGCCTGCTGATGGGTTATGCGCCTTCGCTGATCGCCGAGCGGCTGTCGGGCTTGACTTCCATCGCCATGCGCCTCGAAATCAAGGCG
>CALFIT010000303.1 GCA_937877465.1 uncultured Bacteroidales bacterium
GCCTTCATCTTCACTGAACACGCTGATTGGACCGATTTGCGCACCCATCGCGCCGTACTCTTTGGAAACGAGCACATTACCAAGCCCGAAGATGCCGTTGGCGGCTTCTGCTATTTCAACATTCCCGTCACAAAGAGTGTGTTCTATTGGAATCCTGACCATGTGACCAACGAAAAGACCAGCAATGGCCTCTTCAAAGGGTTAGTGGCTTCCATCAAGACGGATAAGGAGTTTTACAAGTTGCTGAAAACCATCAAGAAAGAAGGTTTTGAGATTTGCCTGCACTCGCCAGAAATCTACACCACCATCCCTACTGAATTTCCGAAAGCCATGCGTTTCATGAAACGGAATTTCGGCACGGTCACTTGGATTGACCACGGCTACAACAACGGGCCCGACAAGAACCGTGAGGACTTGGTTTGCGACGGACTGCTCCCCGACTCGCCGTATTATTCCGCTGACCTTTGGAGGCAAAACGGCGTGCGCTACCTGTGGAACGCCTATTACGAGGAAAACCGGATGGAGAAATACAATTTCGACGGTCACTTCGTGCAACCTTACGACGGCTTTGGCGATGCCCTGCCCAACCGACAAATCACCACCTTGCCCAATGGCGACAAGGACTTCCTGCTATGGTCGACATCGTCCACTCTGGAGGTGAACGAAGACCGCGAATGGTACTACTATTTCGATTCGACGCGCCTTCAGAGACTGGTTGACAATCACAATGTTTTCATCACCCACACCTATCCTGGCTGGAGCAACCCCTATCGCGCCTTCTGGCAATACAACGAAAACGGTACAGCCGTAGCCATGCCCGGATTCAACTTCGCGCTGAGCCAATTGGCCCGTTTCCGCGACGAGAAAAAGATATTGCCCACCACCATCGAAGCCTACTTAAGCTATTACGAAAAACTCCTTAATGTTGATTATCAAATACTTGACAACAACACCATAAGCCTCACCAACAGCGGCGAAGCCATTCACGGCCTGACCTTGCTTTGCACGAAACCCGTCGTAATGGAAGGCAAACCTATCGATTTCCGCAAAGTCGAGGAAGGCTATTTGGTGTGGTTCGACCTAAAGAAAAACGAAACAGTAACCATAAAACTCAGAGAATGAAAAGATTATCCATATTCGTCAGCGGCAACGGCACCAACCTGCAACGCATTGCCGAGTATTTTTTGGAAGATTGGGAAGTTGAAATCGTGAACGTGGTGTGCAACAACCCCAAGGCCTACGCCATCGAGCGGGCAAAGAAATTGCAAATCCCGGTGCGCATGATTGACAAAGAGGAATTCAACGGCGAAGCCTTCGTCAAGGAGCTGCAAAGCCTTGGCATCGACCTGATTGTGCTTGCCGGTTTCCTTTGGAAGATTCCTGAGGCACTCGTCAAGGCGTTTCCGAAGAAAATCGTCAACATCCACCCGGCGTTGCTGCCCAAATACGGCGGCAAGGGCTTCTACGGCGAGCATGTACACGAGGCGGTGGTGGCGGCCAGGGAGCCTTTTTCGGGCATTACTATCCACTATGTCAACGAGTTGTACGACAGCGGCGAGATCATCATGCAGGCCCATGTCGCCTTGGACGAAAAAGAAACGCCCGACACCTTGGCGGCCAAAATCCACCAGTTGGAGCAGGCGTATTTCCCCGTGGCGATTGAGGAAGTCCTAAAGGCTATTCAGTAGGCAAGGCCTTGAAGCCATTGCCCATGATTTCGGAGCTTTCGATGACGTTGACGAAAGCGTTGGGGTCGAGGAAGCGGAGGTTGGCCTTCAGTTTGACCAAGTCGCTGCGGTTGAGGGTGACGTAAATCATCTTGCGCTCGGCGCCTTGATAGAGGCCCGTGCCGGCAAACACGGTGCCGCTACGGTCCAAATCCTTGATGATGAAATCGCGCACCTCGTCGATCTTGTCGGTGACGATGAAAGCCGTCTTGTAGCTCTTCACGCCTTCCACCACGAGGTCGATGATTTTGCTCTCGATGAAGATGAGGATGATGGAATAAATAGGCAGGCGGATGTCCTCGAAGGCGGCCAAGGTGGTCAGCGAGATAATGCTGTCGACGATGAGCACCAATGTGCCGAGGCTGATTTTCGTGTATTTGTGCGCAATCATGGCGATGATGTCGGAGCCGCCTGAAGTGGCGCCCGAGCGGAAGACGATGCCGATGGCCAAGCCGTAGATGAGGCCCGACACGACCGTGTTGAGGAACATATCAGGCATGAACCAGCTCTGCGAACCGTCCTTGGCGATATAATAAAGCGCCGATTGCGTGTCGGCGGCCACGCTACCGCCATGGATGACAGGCGCATAGCCCCAAGTGCTTTCGAGGATGTAGGTAAAAACAGGAATCAGTATGACCGAAATGACGGTCTTCACACCGAACTTGGGTCCAAGGATGATGGTGCCGATGATGAGCAGCGGGATGTCCATGCAGATGCCAGCCACTGAGATCTTCCAGCCCCACAAGGCGTTGAACACATTGGCCAAGCCGTACACGCCTCCAGGCGCCAGATGGTAGGGATTCACAAACATCACGTCGCCGACGGCGAACAAGGCCGAGCCGAGCACCAGCAGGGCGTAAGAAAGGATTTGCTGCTTTAGTTTTTCGTTGTTCATAACTTAACTATTTAAATACCAATGATTTAACAAAAACAACTCTCACTTTTGAGGCGGCAAAGGTACGAAAATTTGCGCATTGGCGACGGCGATAAACAAATTCTTAGTATTTTTGCCGTCGGAAACAGCGGAACGCGAGATAGGCGTCAGGGCCCGTAGTTTAATGGATAAAATAAAGGATTCCGGTTCCTTCGCTCTGGGTTCGATTCCCAGCGGGCTCACCACAGAAATGACGGACATCAGCCGTCATTTCTCTTTTTCCGTGATGATAACGTCAATAGCCCCGACGCCGAACTTGGCGATGCTGGCCATGCGGTTTTCAGTGTTCTTGTAGTTCTTCAGCTCCTCGATGATGGCGTTTTTCAGCACGCCGTTGCCCACGCCGTGGATGAAAGTCACCTTGGAGTATTCGGCGGCAATCGCGCTGTCGAGCATCTTCTTGAAGTAATCCGTCTGGATCTTGAACATATCGTGGCTCGAAAGGCCGAGGATGTTGTCGACCAACTCACCGATGTGCAAATCCACGACGGCCTCGCCCGGGGCGGTCTTGTGCTTGTCGATGGGGGCTTCCTGCTTCACCAAAGTCGTGGCAGGAGCCTGAGAGCCAACGCCTTCCTTCATGATTTTGGCGAAATCGCCGTCGCCGTGCTTCAAGGCAATCAGTTCGGAGAGGCAGATCATCACCGACTTCTCGCCCAACACGCCCGAAGGCAAATAACTGCCCTCCTTCATGAAACGCCCGACCCTCAGCGAGAATGGCGCATTCAGCGGAAGCAACACGCAATCAGAGGTTTCGGCGGTGAGGATGGCCTGCACCACGCCGTTGAGCCAATATTCGATGTCGTCGCGCGAGATGGTCTCGATGACGACTTTCGCGTACTTGCCGATTTCCCCGTAGTCCACGTTCACGAACTTATCCTCTTCCTTGATGGTGAAGGCGTAAAGCATCTCGTAGGGCGTGTGGTTGACCAACACCACATCGAGCGGACCCGTCAGGAGCCACTGCTGCTCATGCGGCACGAAAGCCATGTAAATGCCCTCCTTTTCCGCGCCCTTGGCGTTACGGCGCAGACCGCCCTTGCGGGCGTCGTCGGCCTGTTGCTGCTTCAGAAGTTCCTGACCCAGAACCTCTTTCTGCACCTTGTCGACCGTCTGCTGTTGCTTGCTCGGGGCGGGCATCGAGCGGTAGTCGAGCACCAAGTCCGTCATTAGGGTGGGAATCTCGAAGCCGCCTTCGATTTCCACCATCACCATGCGTGAGTCAATGATTTTCGTGACCTTGCCGCCGCCCACGGTGCTGAGGAAGTTCACCTTGTCGCCGATCTTGAATTCTGCCATAGTATTTTTGTTTTGGGCGGCAAAAATACACAATTTCAGTAGATAATTTGTATTTTTGCCTCGCAATAGATTGGACAATCATGAACGGAAATGCGCCTCACATAGTACAATATCAAGGTTCAAAAAGAATTCTTGCCCCGCAGATTTTGCACTATATCCCACTGAAATTCAACCGTTTGATAGAGCCTTTTGCTGGAATGGCTGCAATTACAATTGCTGTTGCCAAACAAGACAGGGCGAATCATTATCTCGTCAACGACTTGAACACACCTCTTGTGGCTGTTTTACAGTCTGCGATAGAGACCCCCAACGAGTTGTTTTCTGAATACTCCAAGGTTTGGAATGAGCAATTTGCCTATTCGGGTGGAAGTATCGAACATTTCTACAAAGTGAGGAACGACTTCAACAACGGGCAACAAACCGCTGCCAACATGCTTTATTTATTGGCAAGGTGTGTGAAAGGATCGGTCAGGTACGGCAGCGGTGGACAATTCAACCAATCGCCTGACAAGCGGCGCTATGGAACCGCTCCAAAGACACTGAAAGCCAATATAATGGAAATTTCATACTATTTGAAAGGCAAAACGAGTTTCATGTCGAAAGACTACCGTGAAGTGGTTGACGAGGCAAGGCCAGACGATGTTATTTACATGGATCCGCCATATCAAGGAGTTTCCAACACCCGCGACAGCCGTTATTATTCTGGCATTGATTTCTACGACTTCGTTGAAGCCTTGGACAATCTGAATCGACGCGGAATTGATTTTCTTGTCAGTTACGACGGGAAATGCGGCGACAAGCAATATGGCGAGGATTTGCCAAAAGAATTAGAATTGCAAAAAGTCTTGCTGAACGCCGGCCTTTCGAGCCAAAGCATATTGCTCGGTAAAAAGGAAATCACATACGAAGCACTATATGTAAGCAAAGGCTTGCAACAACATTTTGCTCCCTTGCAAGAACAACAGTATTCACAACAGTATTCATTATTTGAAGAAATGGCAATATGAAAAAATACCCGAAATCGTTTCTCGACAAACTGAACGCAGTGACCGCCAAGCGTCCCAAAACCGTTATCCAACACATTCTGGAGCATGGTTTTGTGACCACCGAGGAATTGGAGCAGTTGTATGGCTAC
Source organism: uncultured Bacteroidales bacterium (assembly GCA_937877465.1). Taxonomy (GTDB): domain Bacteria; phylum Bacteroidota; class Bacteroidia; order Bacteroidales; family F082; genus Limimorpha. The sequence goes on from CALFIT010000303.1 coordinate 5,096, forward strand.
AAACATGCTCCAAGAGCCGCGAGGGATGTCAGGGAACTGGGTATTCCTCTTGAGATGTATCGTGTTAAGTCCTCCGATGGTCGGTCCATTGGGGCATACCGTTTCGGCGACCCCAACTTGGCAGAAAATGCAGTTTCAAAAACGGCCGGCAGGACTGCTCTTTCCAAGGCTTTGAAAAAATCTTTGATTGAAAAGTTTGGCGCAAAATGCTTCATTTATTTACAGCCAATGGATGAAAGGATTCTGCAAGTCGACCATCGCATACCATACGAAATAGGAGGCGAACAAGATGAAAGCGATTTGGATTGTTTTATGCTTCTATGCCCCTCGGCCAACCGCGCAAAATCATGGACCTGTGAGCATTGCCCGAATTGGGAAAACAAAAATGTCGAGTTTTGCATGAAGTGTTTTTGGGCTCATCCCGAAAACTATGCACACATTGCAGGCAAGGAACAACGACAGATTATCATCACTTTTACTGGCGATGAAATCGAGGACTACAACAAATTGATTGGTTTGGTCGGTATTGAAAAGGCCGAAAAAACCATCAAAGATATGATTGGAAAGTTTATCGGTGAATAGAACAAACATAGCAGATAATAATATGAAAAAAGTCCAACTTTTGATCTTGATTTGCAGCGTTATAATCGCTGCCGCCTGCAATAAGCCCAATAACAACGGCGACTTGTCAGTCAACGTGGACTATTCCATCAACGGCAAGCCATTGGTTACCGACACCTTGTGCTACACCAACGAAGCCGGCAACCGATTCATGGTCAACGAAATACAATGGTTCATGTCGGACATCCAACTGCTCGACGAGG
>CALFIT010000304.1 GCA_937877465.1 uncultured Bacteroidales bacterium
CGCAACGCGAAAATCCTGAGTTTTTGAACCGTTTCCAATCGGAGTATGTGCCTTGTGTGACTTCCTGCATTAATTCGATGACCAAAGGTGATAAAGAATTGTTTTTCAAGTATTTGAAACAACTTACCAAAGGCCAATTGCAATTTCTTCGCCCGATGATTACGGACAACACTTTGTCGCTTTTCGAGTCCGACTTTGACTTCAACTTCGGCGTAAAGATCTCAGGTTCAGGCGGCGGAGGCTATGTGTTGGGCTTTACGGATGATGTGGAAAAGGCAAAAGCCCTCCTTGAAGGCATAGATTCCAATCGCACTTCCTCTGCCGGGAATGACATGCCTTCAAAGTTTGAGGTGATTTGGCTGTAATTTACTATTTTTGCGCCCCGAATGTCAGCCTTGAAAAACATAGAATCCTGGATTGAACGCACCTTGACCTCGGTCATCGACTTCTTCTATCCGCCTTTCCGCAAGGTGATGAGCCTCGAACTGTTCCGCTATGCGGCCTGCGGCGGCTTGAACCTTGCCTTGGAATGGGTGCTGTATTATGTTTTCTATCATTTCGTGTTTCACGCCCAAGTGTTCGACCTCGGCTTCGTCGCCTTCACGCCCCACATCGCGGCCTTCGTCTTCAAGTTCCCCATCACCTTCCTGACGGGCTTCTGGATGGCAAGGCACATCAGTTTCTCTGGGTCCACCTTGCGCGGGAGGACACAGATTTTCAGGTATTTCCTCGTCACCGTCGGCAACATCCTCATCAACTATTTCGGCCTGAAACTCTTCGTCGAGGTGTTCCATTGGTGGCCCACCGTTTCCTACGTCATCATCTCCATTATCTGCGTGACATTCAGCTACTTGACAAACAAGTTCTATTCGTTCAGGAAAGAGAAAACCGAAAATTAATCGCTTTAAGTGTTGCACAATCAGAATAATTATTACCTTTGCAATTATTATCGGAATAATAATTATTGGAATAATAAAATTACAACACGATGAACAACAATAAGATAGCAAATCCTTTTGTGGTCGGGAAATATGTTTCGGAGGAATATTTTTGTGACAGGACCGACGAAACGGCCTTTTTGAAGAAGCAAGTGGACAATGGGCGAAACACAGCTATTATTGCTCCGCGCCGCTTGGGAAAGACGGGATTGATCCAGCATTTCTTTGCCCAACCCGACATTGAGAAGCACTATCACACCGTGTTTATCGACATTTACCCCACCAACTCACTGACGGAGTTCGTCTATCTGCTTGGGAAAACCATCTATAAGGAACTCAAGCCGTTGCGCACACAATGGGCCGAAAGGTTTTTCACCACCATCAAGTCGCTGCGTCCGGGCTTCAAGTTGGATGCCGCGACAGGAGAACCCGTTTTCGACATCGGTTTGGGCAGCATCGAGCAGCCGCAAACCACGATTGACGAGATTTTCGCCTACCTCGAAGCCGCCGACAAGCCCTGCATCGTGGCAATCGATGAATTTCAGCAGATTACGAATTATCCCGAGAAGAATGTCGAGGCCTTGTTGCGGACGAAAATCCAGCAATGCAAACAGACCTTGTTCATCTTTTCGGGCAGTCGCCGTCACCTGATGAGCCAAATGTTCAACTCGCCCTCGAAGCCGTTCTACCAGAGTGTCATCACCACCGACTTGAAGCCGTTGGACAAGGGCGTGTACACCGATTTCGCCAAAAAACACTTTGCCGACTACGGGAAAACCATTTCCGAAGAGCTGATCAAAGAAGCCTATGACGATTACGAAGGCGTGACTTGGTACATTCAAATGATCATGAATGAGTTGTTTGCGCTTACCGAGAAAGGTGACGACTGCGTGGCCGAGTCCTATCCGGTTGCCATAAGGAACGTCATCCAGACCCAGGAATCGAGTTACAAGGACACTTTGTCGAACATCTCCGCCAAGCAAAAACCCGTTTTGTTTGCCATTGCCAAAGAAGGTGAAGCCACCAATTTGACCTCTGCCAATTTTATGAAAGACAACGGATTGTCTTCTTCAAGCTCGGTGCAGTCAGCATTGAAGGGCTTGTTGGAAAAGGACATTATTACCCGCACTGAGAATGGGTACCGAGTGTATGACTATTTCTTCGCGGAATGGCTGAAATGGAATTATTGATCACCCAATCTGGCTCCAATCAAACGTCTGTGCAAACAGTTCCTTATAGTGTTCGCGGAGCATCCGGTTTTCGGGCTTAATAAGCTTCGGGTCGTCGGCGAGGAGCCGGATGGCGGCATCGCGCACTTGGGGGATTAACGCGCCGTCTTTCTGGAGGTCGCCAATGAGCATCTCGATTTGTCCCGACTGGCGCGTGCCGCCTGTCTCGCCCGGACCACGCAGTTCCAAGTCGACCTCGGCAATCTCGAAGCCGTCGTTGGTGCTGCACATGGTCTTCATGCGCGTCTTGCCGTCGGCGGTCAGCTTGTGGTCGGTGACGAGGATACAGTAGGATTGGTCGGCGCCGCGTCCCACGCGACCGCGCAACTGGTGCAACTGTGAAAGCCCGAAACGGTTGGCGTTCTCAATAATCATCACCGTGGCGTTGGGGATGTTCACGCCCACCTCGATAACCGTCGTGGCCACCATGATTTGTGCGTTCCTGTTGATGAAACGCTGCATCTCGAAGTCCTTGTCCTCGGCACTGAGTTGGCCGTGGCAGACACAGAGTTTGTATTGCGGCTCGGGGAAGTCGTGCAGCAAAGCCTCGTAGCCCTCCTGTAGCGCAATCATATCCGTGTTTTCCGATTCCTTGATGCAGGGATAGACCACATAGATCTGCCGTCCCTTCGCAATCTGCTGCTTCATGAACATCATGATGCGGTAGCGGTCGTCGTTATAGATGTGATAGGTCTGCACGGGCTTGCGTCCGGGCGGCAGCTCGTCGATTTTCGAGACGTCCAAGTCGCCGTATTGCGTCATGGCTAAGGTGCGCGGGATAGGCGTGGCGGTCATCACTAAGGTGTGAGGCGGCACTTCGGTCTTTTCGTAGAACTTCGCCCGTTGCTCCACCCCGAAGCGGTGTTGCTCGTCGATGATGGCGAGACCTAAGTTCTTGAAAACCACCTTGCTTTCGATGAGCGCGTGGGTGCCCACCACGATTTGCATTGTGCCGTCGGCCAAACCTGTGTAAATCTTCCTCCGCTCAGCGATTTTGGTCGAGCCAGTGAGCAGGGCAAAGTTGACGTCCATGTCCTTCAGTTGTTCCTGCAAAGTGGCAAAATGCTGTGTGGCAAGGATTTCCGTTGGGGCCATCAGGCAGGCTTGGAAGCCGTTGTCCAAGGCCAAGAGCATCACCATAAGGGCGACGATGGTCTTGCCGCTGCCCACGTCGCCTTGCAGCAGGCGGTTCATCTGGTGGCCCGAGCCGAGGTCTTTGCGGATTTCCTTGATGACGCGCTTCTGGGCGTTGGTCAGCGGGAACGGCAGATGGTCTTTGTAGAAACCGTTGAAATAGTCGCCTACCACGCTGAAAACGTGGCCTTTGACGGTCTGCTCGCGGTGCATCTTGTTGCGCAGCAGCTTGAGTTGGAAGAAGAAATGCTCCTCGTATTTCAGTCGGCGCGTGGCCTGCTGGATTTCGATGTTGCTCGACGGCAGGTGGATTTGGTAATAGGCGTAGCGGCGCGGGATGAGTTGGTTTTGCTCGATGAGGCTTTTGGGCAGCGTTTCGGGAATGTAGTCGAACACCTGTTGGAGGATCATCCGCTGCAACTTGGCGATGGTGCGTGTGCCTAAGCCGTTGTCCTTCATGCGCTCCGTGGTGTTATAGACGCCCTGCAAGCCCTCGCCGATGAGCGGGTCCTTGGGGTCGTATTCCTCGATTTCGGGGTGGACGAAGTTGAAGTTGTGGTTGAACTCGGAGGCCTTGCCGAAAAGCACGTATTTCACGCCCGGCTTGAAGCGGTTCTTGAGCCATTTCAGCCCGCGGAACCATACGAGTTCAATGCTGCCGCTCTCGTCGCTGAAGAGCCCCGTGGCGCGGGTGGCCCTCGGTGCGCCAATCATCTTGATGTTGGAGATGGTGCCGACGAGTTGGTAATAAACGCTGTCGTCGTTGATGTAGGCCACCTTTTGGATTTGGCTGCGGTCGATGTAGCGGAACGGAAACTGGTTGAGCATGTCCTGATAGGTGAACACGCCGAGTTCCTTCTTCAGGACTTCGGCCTTCTTCGGCCCGACGCCCTTCAGGTAGGCGATGTTCGTTTGCAGCAGGTTCTGTTCCATGCGGCAAAGGTAGGGATTATTTTTGATTCTGAGGTGCCGCCGCCCGACTTTGGTTGACGATCCAGACGCCAGCGAAGACCAACGCCATAGCCACGCCCTTCTTCCAAGTGAAATGGTCCAAGCCGATGACGATGCTGACGACCGTGGCGATGATGGGCTGCACATAATTGTACATGCTGACCAACGTGGGACGCAGGCGTTTCTGCCCGATGGGGATGAGGAAATAGGCGACGAAAGTGGCGAAAAACACCACAAAGGCCACTTGCCATGCCACACGGCTCTCTATCTGGCCGAAAGGTATGTGTATCAGGCTTTTGAGGTTAAAGGGAACCGTCACCAACATGGTAAAGAGGAACATCCATTTCATGAAGGTGACCACGTTGTATCTCGCGATGAGCGGACGGAAGATGCCGAGATAGAGGGCGAAGGTCAGGCCGTTGACGACCACCAGAACGATGCCCAAAGGTTTGGTCTCGGAAGCACCGCCACCTAAGCCTACCGAGTTGAAAACCAAGATCAAAACGCCTGCCAAACTCACCAAAATGCCCGCCACTTTCTTGAAGGTGATAGGCTCTTTCAGGAAGATGGCCGCCACAATCATGGTCAGGATGGGCGTGCAGGTGTTGGTGATGCTCGTGTCGATGGAAGTCGTCATGGTGATGGCCTTCAAGAAACTCCATTGGGTGAGAAACAATCCCAACATGGAGGCCACAAAGATCTGAAGCATGTCTTTCATCGGCACCTTCTCTTTGGGCATGAAGAGCGACACCAGCCAAAACAGCAGCGTGGCGCCCAACGCCCTAAGGCATAGCAAGTCCATGGGGGTCATCACGTTGGCGTTGGAGATGTTCTTGCAGCAAACGATGTTGAACCCAAAGATGCAGTAGGCACCGAAACAAGCGAGATGCCCCGTAAGCGTTGACTTATTCAATCCCATAAACGGTTTCAAATGGCGCCGCGAAATTACGGATTAATTCCCAGCCTTGGACACTTCGCGAGAAATTTGCTACTTTTGCGCCACGATGAACCCGCCTTTCGTTGACATACACACGCACTCCGCCAAGACCGACGGCAACCTGATCCAAATCGTCAATTTAGAGTTGGAACAAGCGTATCCTCAACACGGCTTTTACAGTTACAGCATCCATCCATGGGCTTTGGATAATGCTGATTTTCAAGAAGAAAAATCTTTGCAGACCCTTGAGGAAAAGCTGAAATCGCCACAAGTCATCGCCCTCGGAGAAGCGGGGTTGGATAAAATGCACAAGGCGACTTTCGAGCGGCAAATCACGCTTTTTGAGCGACAAATCGAGCTTTCGGAAGCCTTGCAAAAGCCGATGATTCTGCATGATGTGCGCAGCCATAACGAAATCATAGCCTTGCGCAAAAAACACAAAGCCCAACAGCCTTGGATCCTGCATGGCTTCAACGGGACGGAACAAGACGTGCGGCAACTCACCGCGCAAGGCATTTTCCTTTCCGCTGGGGAGGGTGTGCTTCATCCTGAGCGGAAGATTTGCAAGTCGCTGAAAACGATACCGTTGGAGTTTCTTTTCTTGGAAACCGACATGGCGAAAATCGGGATTGAAAAAGTATATGAAGCCGTCGCGAATTTGTTGGAAATGGACATTTCTGCTTTGAAAACCCAAATCTTTGCTAACTTTGCAGCCCTATGGAACACT
>CALFIT010000305.1 GCA_937877465.1 uncultured Bacteroidales bacterium
TCACGCCCTCGGCTAACATCTTGTCCATGTCGTCCGACAGCGAGCGGAGCGTCTCAGTATAGCTCTCGGCCAACTTCAGCTTGTTGGCGATGGACACGATTTGCCAATAGGCTTGGTCCACCGTAACCAAGACTTCCTGTTGCTGCATCTCCTGCTTCGACTCGGCGAGTTGCTTCAAGTCCTTGGTAATCTGGTTATAAGCCACAATCTTGCCGCCCGCAAAGATGGGTTGCTGCACCGAAACCGTGCCTGCAAACACATTCTTCGTGTCGATGGTGAAAGCGTCGGCCACCTCATGCCCGATTTGGTTCAAGGCGTCTTCCACGTTGAGGGTCAGCAGGTCGGTGACCAACTTGTTCAAGGTGGGGTCGTGTTGCAGCAAGGCCCACGAAACCATGGCCACGGGGTCGTTTTGGTAGACAGCCAAAAGCTCCTCGCGATAGGCGTCGATTTCGGCTTGGGTCATCGTGCCGAGGTTGTTGAGCGCGTTGATGTTGTCGTCGCTCAGCAACTGGAAGCTCTTGCTGTTGTGCATGTAGGAGCCCGTCGCCGACACCTTGGGCAGGAAGTTGGCGTAAGAGGCATACAGTTCGTAATTCGCCTTGTTCACCTCCTCCTCGGCCATTTTCAGTTTCTTGTTGTTTTCGAGGGCGAGCCTGTGGCAGTCGTCCAACGTCATCACCCGTTGCGCCCTTGCCGTCAGCGAAAGCAGACAGAGCGTAACGATCATCATCTTGTTTTTCAATGTTTTAGGCATTGTTTCTTTCCTTTTGTTTCGTGGCGCAAAGGAACACAAAACTTCATTGACGAAATCCATCTTTTTGGCAGTAAAAAGTATCTAAAAGTCGAATATTTGTATTTTTCCAACCAAATATCGGAATATTTTATCTATTTTTGTCGAAAATTTCAACAAATGGAAACGAAGAACTTCAACAGTTTCAGCATTGCGCGGGCAAAAGAGCTTTTTTTGACCGACGACGTTATTAATATAGGTGACGATTTCATCCTGACCGAGCGCACCAACGAGGCCAACTACGACCTGCTGCGCTACCCTACCCGCATCGACGCCTACATGGTGGCTTTTTGCAAGAAAGGCAGCTTCAAGTGCAGCATCAACCTGAAAGAGTACGATATACGCGAAGGCATGATGATCCTCAACTTGCCGCAAAACATCATCCGCGTGGAGTCGGACGACAGTGCGGAGGCACCCTCGCTGACCGTCATCGCCGCCTCGTCGCAGTTTCTCAGCCAGTTCAGGTCCGACATCAGCAAGATGCTCAACGAGGCCTTCTCCATCTTGGACAACCCCTGTTTCACCTTGCAAGACAGCGAGATGGCCCTCATCCGCGAGCATGTCGGCCTCATCAACACCGTCATGCAGTCGGGTTATGCCTATGCGCAGGAAAGCGTCAGCCACATCATCTCGTCGGTGTTTTTCCTCTTCGGGAGCTTCCTCAACCGGCAGATGGAGAGCCAGAGCAAGGAAGACCGTCCCGCCTCGTCGCGCCACAAGATTGTCTTCGAGCGTTTCTTGGAATTGGTCACGCAACACCACCTCAAAGAGCGCAGCGTGGGCTTCTATGCCGACAAGCTGTGCATCACGCCGAAATACCTCTCCAAGATTGTAAAAGACACTACCGGACTCTCCGCCCCGCAGTGGATCGACCAATATGTCATCCTCGAGGCGCAACAGATGTTGAAAAACAGCGATTTATGTATCAAGGAAATCTCCGACGACCTCAACTTCCCCAACCCGTCGTTTTTCTTCAAATACTTCAAGAAACACACGGGGATGACGCCGAACCAGTATAGGAACAGTTGATTAGGAATGATCTCACACAGAAAACGCTGCTTATTTCGCCAAGGCTTCATACATCTTGAACAACTCCGCCACACATTCGCTCTCGGTCATCTTGGTGCTGAAGCCGTAGGCGGCCATCACTGCGCGGTCGTTGGCTTGGTGCGCCTTGCGGAGTTCGGGCGGCATGAGCGTTTCGTTGTAAAGGTCGGCGAGCGACGAGTCGGGATACAAGGCACGCGCATCAAGGATGGCTTGAGCGGTGCTTTCAATCAAGGAGGCGAAGTTTCCAACTTCGCCATTCAAGGAAGTGAAGTTTCCAACTTCACTTTTGCTTTGCGAAGATGCAATCTTCGCGCCCTCGGTGTCGTTTTTCGAAGATACAATCTTCGCTGCCAATGTGTAGCTGTTTTCGGGCAAGTTTCGTGGGTTGTTGGCAATGTATCGCAACACGTTGTTATAATGATTTTCGTCCCGAATCATACGGTCGTAGGATTCATGTTGCCAAAAACTTCCGCTTTCGCCTATAAGTTTGTTTATCTGATTGGCAGTGTGCCGTTTCCATGAGTGCAGGACATCACTTGTCTTGTTTTCGCCAAGCATCTCCACTAAAACGTGAACATGGTTAGGCATTACCACATAGGAATGGAGCAGATAACGCTTGCCATCAAAAAACTCCAATGCGTTGCATACTATTTCTCTGATGTTAGGGAACTTAAGCAGGCAGCTTCCCATCCCGGCATCAAGCCATTTGTCAATCTTGGAGCCAAAGCGTTTGTAATATAACCTTTCCGTTTCCTTGTCCCAAGGTTTGGGATGCAGTTTCAGGAAATTGGCTTTGCCTTGCTCCAATTCATCGATTTTTTCTTTAGGCAAAGAATCGGCGAGGCGGAAAGTGATGAATTGCAGTTTCCCGTCTTGATGCCAATGGGGAAGATGCGCACGATGTTCGTTGACATCTTGGCTCTTGTCGAGAAACAAGGAGGCGAAGTTTCCAACTTCGCCATTCAAGGAAGTGAAGTTTCCAACTTCACTTTTGCTTTGCGAAGATGCAATCTTCGCGCCCTCGGTGTTGCTTTGCGAAGATGCAATCTTCGCATCCTTGTTGGGCCACGGGAAGTTGTTGTAAACGATGGTGTTGGAATAGTTGTAATCACTCTTTAAACGACCACAAACAGCCCGCATCCAGGCCATGTGGACATTTGAGGTTAAAACTCCAAAGTGAAACAGCGTTGCATTCTCCATAAAGTAGATTTTATTTCCGGGAATAATATCGTGCGTCAAATAATCAATAGGCACATATCGCCTACTCTCGGATGAGACTGTAGGTAAAGCAATATAAGAACTTTTAGGCTCCCGAATCTCATCAAACAGCATTGGAGTATCTGCCTTTTGCCTTGTTGCCGCCTTTGAACTTTTTAAGCGAAATTCACGGACAGCTTCAATCCTTTTCAGGAGAATCGGACACTCTTTCAGTTCGGTAGGATTTGCTCCAACAAGCCAGAAACACCAGCGAGGCTTACGGTCAATAAAATCTTTTCCCATCATAAAAGGCCGCAAAAACTTCGCACCTTGAGGCTCTATCTTCAGATACAACTCCTTTTCATCGTCAGACAGAATAAAGTTTCCATCGTCTGTAGGTTGGCAGCCCCGCACAAACACAGGTACATCACAAATCGGTTTAGAGCGCTTCTCAATGAACACGTCAGGCGCGTCCAAAAGATAGCCGTTTATGTTTTGGGCTTCGACAGACTGGGTCTCGTTTAGGTACAGCCTTTTGGCTTTTCCCGTTTCCGAGCAGCTGAAACCGATTATCACGCAATGCACATGAGCCTTTATGTTTGCCTCGCTGTCCCAACGGAATGTCCTGTAGGCAAAATCAAAGTGGATCCCGAATCTTTCAAACATGGGTTTCCAAATGGCCGCGACTTGCTCGCCCTGCGTGATTGAATTGGTGGAGACCAAAGCGGCTCTTGTCTTCGTCCCCTGCATTAGCTGTGCGGCCTTGTAATACCATCCCGCAACATAGTCAATGTTCTTCCCGAACCCTTCCATCAGCGACTCAAGGTCGTCTTTTTGCTCTTTGCTTTGCAATGCATATCCCACAAACGGCGGGTTGCCCAAGATGTAGTCGTAGGGGGCGACGTTTCCAACGTCGCCATGACTCGTGTCTTCTTGCCCGATGCTTCCCCAGTCCATCTGTAAGGCGTTGCCTTCAACGATGTTCGCGTAGCTTTTCAGCGGCAGGAAGTCGAGGTTGCGTTGCAGGATGTCAGAGGTCTCCTTCATCATCTGGCTTTCGGCTATCCAGAGGGCCGTTTTCGCGACCACGGCGGCAAAGTCGTTGATCTCGATGCCGTAGAACTGACTGATAGAGACCTTGATCGGAGAGAAGCCTTCATAGCCAAAGGTGATCTGGCCGTGGGTCAGCAGGCGAAGGATCTCGTTCTCCAGCTTCCGAAGCTGTAAGTACGATTCCGTGAGGAAATTCCCGCTGCCTGCGCTCGGATCGAGGAACGACAGGGATGCCAGCTTGTCCTGCAGGGCATGGAGCTTTTTCTCCTGCGTCCGCAGTACAGAGATGTTTTTGATCTCTTCGAATTCCGCTTTCAGATCATCAAGGAAGAGCGGGTCGATGACTTTGTGAATGTTCTCGATCGACGTGTAGTGCATACCACCGGAACGCCGGGTCTCCGGGTTTAATGTGCTCTCAAACACCGCGCCGAAGATGGTCGGGCTGATTTCCGACCAGTCAAAATCATCACTGGCCTTACGGAGAAGCAAATCCATGATTTCATCAGTGAAGGGCGGGATCTCGATGTCATCGCCGTCGAACAGGCCGCCGTTGACATACGGGAATGCTGCCAGCATCGGATCGTCGTCCGCCAAATACGGATCCCGG
>CALFIT010000306.1 GCA_937877465.1 uncultured Bacteroidales bacterium
AAGATTTTGGGATTTTCCGCATTTTCGGAGAAAAAGATTTTGGGATTATAGAATTAGTTGTATCTTTGCAGCCGAAATAAAAACCGTAAAGCCATGATTTTCAAGCGCAAGTTATATGATGAAATGCTTCGTTGGAAGCAACAACGGCAAGGGAAGACCGCCTTGCTGGTGGAAGGGGCGCGACGGGTCGGCAAATCCACCTTGGTAGAGGCGTTTGCCCAGCGTGAATACAAGTCGTATGTCTTGATCGACTTCGCCAATGTCAGCAAGACCATTCAGTCCTTGTTTGAGGACGTCAGCAACTTGGATTACTTTTTCCTTCGGTTGCAAAACGAGACGGGCGTCACCTTGCACGAGCGGCAGTCGGTTGTCGTTTTCGACGAAGTGCAGCTTCAGCCGCTTGCCCGACAAGCCATCAAGTATTTGGTGAAGGATGGCCGTTACGACTATATCGAGACAGGCTCGTTGCTGTCCATCAAGAAAAACATCCAGAACATCCTCATACCGAGCGAAGAGACGCGCCTGACGATGCATCCGATGGATTTTGAGGAGTTTCTGTGGGCGACGGGCAACGAGTCCGGCTTGGATTTCCTGCGTGTGTTTTGGGAGAAAAAGCTTCCTTTGGCGCAGGCACACCGCAAGCAGATGCGCGATTTGCGGGTGTATATGCTCGTGGGAGGGATGCCACAGGCGGTTGCGGCCTACATAGAGCTGAACAACTTGCAGGCTGTTGACGAAGTGAAAAGGGATATATTGAAGCTGTATGAGAGTGATTTCCACCGCATTGACTCAACGGGACGGGCTTCAAGGCTGTTTCGGGCCATACCTTCCCAACTGAACAACAACGCCTCGCGCTATCAGGTCGGTTCGGTCATAGAGGGGCAGGATGCCGACCGCATCGCCGATGTGGTGGCGGCCATGGAGGACAGCCAAGCCGTCACGTTGGCCTATCATGCCACCGACCCTAACGTGGGCATGAACATGTTCAGCGACTATAGGCGCTACAAGATGTTTCTTGCCGACACGGGGCTTTTCGTCACTTTGGCCTTTATGGACAAGGCGTTTACCGAAAACGTCATCTACAACAAGCTGCTTGGCGACAAGCTCGGCTCCAACTTGGGCTATGTCTATGAAAACCTTGTGGCCCAAATGCTTTATGCCAACGGCGACTCCTTGTATTATTACACCTTCCCGAGCGGGAAAGGCAACCACAACTACGAGGTGGATTTCCTGCTTTCGAGAGGCAACAAGATTTGTCCCATCGAGGTCAAGTCGTCGGGCTATCGCACCCATGCCTCGTTGGACGCCTTCTGCGCGAAGTTCTCGGCCCGCATTGGCAACCGCTATTTGCTCTATACCAAAGACTACCAGCAAGACGGGCAGGTGCAATATGTCCCTGTCTATATGGCGGGATTGTTGTGAGGAGACAGGGGAGGCGGATGTTTGAGAAACCGCATTCGTAGGTCCAACTAAAGAGGCCTAAGCCGCCGCCAACCGCCAAAAAAAGAAAAAAGGAGTCATGCAAATGGCTCTTTTTCGTATCTTTGCAGCCAACAACACTAAACACAGTACAGAATACACAAAGAATACAACTGATTAAATAACATATTGATATAAAGCGTTTTTGCTTTTCAAGTATTTCCGAAATCTGGACAATTTCGATATAGTACCATAGAAAGTAGAAACGTCCACGGTGTAGCCGTGGACTTTCTGTTGGTACTATAGGCAGTCCAGAGCCTCGGAAATAGACAGGAGTCCGCGGCTCTTTTCATGTGTCCTTCTCAAATGAATTGCGAAAATGCAGTTTGGGAGGAACCCTATGGCCAAGAAACAGAATTTCTCACATATCACCGCACAGGAAGCACTCGAAGCAATCGCCGACCAACTGAATGCCGCCAGTCTTCCATACGAGCTTCTCCGAATCTTTTGCGGCTATGGCGATGCGTCGCTCCAGCGTGTGCGCGACGGGCGCGACAACAAATCCCGTGATCCAAAAACCATCCTCATAAAGGACAAGTTCGTGTATCGTCCTTTCAACAAAGGCTCTGAGCCTATGGATGTCATCATCGCCCTTCGAAACAACGCTTCCGTCACCCGTCACACCCCACGCCTCTATATCACCTGCGACGGCACCTCCCTTGTGGCGTATGACCCCAAGGATGATGACCTTTACGACGGCTCATTGGACACGCTTTGGCGCGACTTCGAGTTTTTCAAGCCCTTGGCAGGCATCGAGAAGTTCCGTAACTACGAGGAGGCCGAGGCTGATGTCAAAACCGCCGAACTCATGGCAAAGCTCTATGATGATATTTGCCGCTACAACGATTTCCGCGACCCAGAGGTTTCCCATTGCATCAACGTCTTCATGTCGCGGCTTCTCTTCTGCTTTTTCGCCGAAGACACCGGCCTCTTCAAGGACAACCAATTTACCAAAGCCATTGAAAACAACACTGCCATCGACGGCTCCGACCTCGCTGAGTTTATAGACCGTATCTTTGTCATTCTTTCCACCAACAACAAGAATCAGCGCGAGCAACAAACCAACAAAATCATCGCTGATTTCCCCTATGTCAATGGCGGTTTGTTTAAGGAGCGTTATGCCATACCCAAGCTTAGCCGTCGTTCCCGGCTGCTGATGATC
>CALFIT010000307.1 GCA_937877465.1 uncultured Bacteroidales bacterium
TTCATCAGAGATACATATTGTAGCGTTGTTCGTCGAAGATGGTGGTCGGTTCGCCGTGGCCGCTGAAGACCTCGGTGTCGTCGGGCAGGCGGAACAGCCTTTCCTTGATGCTTTGGCGGAGCATCTCGTAGCTGCCGCCAGGCATGTCGGTGCGTCCGATGCTGCGGCAGAAGAGCGCGTCGCCGGTGAAGACCCAGCCCTCCATTTCGGCATAGAGGCTGATGCTGCCTTGGGCGTGGCCGGGCGTGCTGATGACCTCAAGCGTGCTGTTGCCGACTTGGATGACGTCGCCGTCGTTAAGGATGCGGTCGGGCAACTCGAATTCGCCATGAAACGGCAGCCCGAAAAACTGCGACTGCTGCTCGGAGCGCATATAGTCGGCTTGCGCCTCGCGGTGCGCCGCCACCTCGATGCCATAACGACGCTTGACGGCGGCGTTGCCGAGGATGTGGTCGATGTGGCCATGCGTGCTGACAACCAAAACGGGCTTCAGTCGGTGGCTGTCGATGAAGCCGAAGAGATCGCTCTCCTCGGCGGCGTTGGAGCAGCCCGGGTCGACGACGAGGCATTCCTTGGTGGCGTCGTCGTAAACGACGTAGGTGTGTTCCGCAAAGGGATTGAAGACGAAGGATTCGAGTTGGAGCATGGATAACTATTTTCGGGGCAAAGATATGGATTTTTCCGCTGCATTCTAAAGAATTTGCCTATCTTTGTCCGCCAATTTGGAATTTTGATGCCGTCAACAAAAAAATACCCGATCCTGATTTTGCTGCTCATGGCCTTTGTTTCCATGGCTCGCGCCCAGTTCTACAACGGCATGAACATGCCTTTCGGGAAGAACCGCGTGCAGTGGGGCGACTTCCATTGGTCGTACTACATGAACGACAACTTCGACGTGTATTTCTACCAAGGCGGCAACGACCTCGCCCGCTACGCCCAAGCCTACGCCAACGACCAGATTCCGCGCCTTGAGTTGCGCCTCAACAGCCGTTTCAGCAAGAAGATCCAGTTCATCGTGTTCAACAGCATGGGCGACTTCAAGCAAAGCAACATCAACCTTGAGGAAGAGGAAAACGGCAACACGGGCGGCATCACCAAAATCATCGGGTCGAAGGTGATCCTTTATTTCGACGGCGACTACACCCACTTCGAGGCGCAGATCCGCGAAGGCATCACGCGACTGCTGTTCAGCCAGGTGATGAACGGCGTCAGCGTGGGGTCGCAAATCCGCAACTCCTACCGTTACGACATCCCGCAGTGGTTCCAAGACGGCCTCGTGGCCTACATCGCGGGCAACTGGGACTGCCACAAGGAAGCCCGTCTGCAACGCGGCATTACATCAGGCAACTACAAGAAAATCAACCATCTGCGCGACGACGACGCTCAAATTGCCGGCTATTCGTTCTGGAACTTCATCGACGAGAAATACGGCAGCAAGACGTTCAACGACATCTTAGCCTTGGCCGAAAGCACCAGCAACGTCCGCAAGGCCCTGCTCTACGTCACGGGCAAGGAATACAAAGCCTTGCTGAAAGAATGGTACGAGTTCTACAAGGTCCGCTACGAGTCCCTTTTGGTGAACCAGCCCGCCGACGTGATGCCCTTGAGATACAAGAAATACCGCAACTTCACGCAGCCTCGAATCAGTCCCAAAGGGACACACATCGCCTATGTCAGCAACGACGAAGGGAAAATACGCCTTTGGCTCGAAGACCTGCAAACGGGCAAGCGGCAGCAACTCTACACCGCCGGCTACCACTCCGACGAAAACATCGACACCTCGTTTCCGCTCCTGGCCTGGCATCCCAACGGCGAGATCCTGTCGTTCATCATCGAGGAAAAAGGCAAGATACAACTCTACAACTTGGACATCGGCAGCGGCAAGAAAGCCAGCACCTATCTGTTTGACTTCCAGAAAGTCAGTTCGTTCTC
>CALFIT010000308.1 GCA_937877465.1 uncultured Bacteroidales bacterium
TCAGCAGTGGGTCGCCATCAAAAGCGACACGCCCAGCACCATCAAGACGGAATTGGTCTCCTCGTCGGAGAGCCAAGTCACCGTCAGTTTGCAAGTCCCTGGCTTCTACGCCTTTGAGGTGAACACCCCTCGCGGCGAAGCCAATATCATCTCCGTTCCCAAGACGGTGTGTACCGCCCAAGCCGGCGAGCCCAACCTGCCCATGATCGCTGTTCCAGCTTTGGTCGGTGACCATCAGCATTACAGCATCCGCCTTGTTGATGCGCAATACACTGACTATCAGATGGAAGTTGCCCCATCGAAAGGCGATTTCTCACGCCAAGTCAACCCCGAAGACGTGCCTTACACCTATGGCACGGCCTATTCGACCGACGCATTTTTCCCTGCACAAAATGTGGGCCTCTATGAGCCTTACATCCTGCGTGACTTCCGTGGGCAAAACATGGTCGTCTATCCCTTTGCCTACAACCCGATTTCGAAAACCTTGCGCGTATACTACAACATGACCATTGAAATGTTTGCTGACGGGCAGCAAGGCGAAAACATCATCGACCGCCGCTCGTCGACCGTGAAGATGGACCCCGAGTTCATGGCCATCTACGAGCGTCAGTTCATCAATTTCGGCGAGAGTTTGGGCAAATACACGCCGATGGTCGAAACCGGCGACCTGCTCATCATCTGCCACGACGCTTTCATGAGCGCGATGCAGCCTTTCGTCAACTGGAAGAAACAGATTGGCCGTCCCACGACGATGGTCGGCACCAGCACTGCGGGCACAACAGCCGCAGCCATAAAGAGTTACATTGAGACGCAATACAACAACAACCCCAACCTCACCCATGTGCTGCTGGTGGGCGACGTGGCCCAAATCCCCGGCAACACCTATTCGGCTGGCAATTATGGCGGCAAATCCGACAACATGTACGGCCAAGTGGCCGGCAACGACCTCTATAACGACATCATCATTGGCCGTTTCTCCGCCGAAAACGAGGCACACGTCACCACGCAGGTCAATAAGGTCATCTATTACGAGAGAGACATCACCGCCAGCGATACATGGCTGACCTTCGGCGACGGTTTGGGCAACAATGATGGTCCCGGCCACTTTGGAGAATACGACTGGCAACATGTGGAGAACATCCGTCAAGACCTTTTGCAGTATAACTACACCACTGTCTATCAAGACTATCCTGGCGTTTCGGGCTATTCCTCCTCTTCTGCCATCTTGAGCCAGCACATCAACCAAGGTGTGAGCATCATCAACTACTGCAACCACGGTTCCGAAACCAGCTGGGCTCTCGATAGCTACAGCAACTCCAATGTCAACGCTTTGACCAACATCAACAAACTGCCCATTATTTGGTCGGTAGCCTGCTTGAACGGCAAATACGACCATAGCCAACCCTGCTTTGGCGAGACTTGGCTTCGTGCCACAAGCGGCACGGTCAGCAATCCCGACCCCAGCCAACCCACCGGTGCCATCGGCGGCATGTTCTCCTACATCTCGCAGCCATGGCAAGAGCCCCAATACGGGCAGGACGAGATGGTGGACGTGCTTGTGGAAAGCTACACCAACAACATCAAGCGCACCTTGGGCGGATGCAGCTATGACGGCAACATGAAGATTTTGGACCAATACGGCCAAAACGCCAGTGCCGCGAAGGGCACCTACCTTGCTTGGATCCTCTACGGCGACCCCACCTTGACCGTGCGTAACGCCGTGCCGCAAGACATGGGCGTGACCCACGCATCGACGATGAGCACTACGGCTACGAGCTTCACCGTGAACGCCACCAACGGCAACGGCGCCTTGGCCACCCTGACCCGCAACAACGAGATCATGGGCTCGGCCACCATCACCAACGGCAGCTGCAACATCACCTTCACCGCTCCCGGAACCACCGGAACGGCAACCTTGACCGTATTCGGCTACAACAAGATCACCTATGTGGCCACCATCCAGATTGTCAGCGGCGGAACGCAAAACTACACCATCACGGTGTCGGCCAACCCGACCAACGGCGGCAGCGTCACAGGTGGCGGCACTTATCAGGAAGGCCAGTCGTGTACCGTTTCGGCCTCGGCCAACGCGGGCTTCAACTTCACCAACTGGACGGAGAACGGCAACGTAGTCTCCACCAACGCCAACTACACCTTCAACGTGACGGGCAACCGCACCTTGGTGGCCAACTTCGAGGCCCTGCCGCAAAACTACACCATCACGGTTTCGGCCAACCCGAACAACGCGGGTACGGTGAGCGGTGGCGGCACCTATCAGCAAGGCCAATCGTGTACCGTGAGGGCCACGGCCAACACAGGCTACGCCTTCACCAACTGGACGGAGAACGGCAACGTGGTCTCGACCAATGCCGCCTATACCTTCACCGTGACGAGCAACCGTAACTTGGTGGCCAATTTTGCAATACAGCAATTCACCATTACCGTAACTGCTGACCCAAATGATGGAGGAACCGTCACTGGTGGCGGCACGTTCAACTACGGCCAAAGCTGCACTTTGACGGCCACGCCTGCCACGGGCTACAACTTCGTGCGTTGGACCAAGAACGGGCAACAGGTTTCGACCAACGCCACCTACACCTTCAGCGTCACCGAATCGGCGGCATTCGTGGCACAATTCCAGCTGCAAAGCTGCGCCATCTTTTTGTCGGCTTATCCTGTTGAAGGCGGAATTGCCACAGGAGGAGGCACTTACTTCTACGGAGACAACCTTACCGTGACGGCCACGGCCAACGAAGGCTACAATTTCATCAGTTGGGTTGAAGACGACATTGTGGTTTCGACCGAAGCCAACTACAGCTTCACCGTGACGGGCAGCCGTTCCTTGACAGCCATCTTCGAGTTGCAACTGTTTTCGGTCAAGCTCTCGGTCGACCCCACTGAGGCAGGCACGGCCAACGGCGAAGGCATCTACCAATACGGCGACGAGGTTACGCTGACCGTCGACCGCAACGAGGACTGGGCTTTCCAGTACTGGAGCGAAGACGGCGAGGTGGTTTCGGAAGAAATGACCTACACCTTCACCATCACCAGCAACAGGGACTTGGTGGCCCACTTCCTGCACACCGAAGGCATCGGCGAGAGCGGCGTTTCGGCCAAGGTCTACCCCAACCCCACCCAAGGCGAACTTACCCTTGAGGGCGAAGGCATCCAAAGCGTCCGCATCGTGAACGCCTACGGGCAGACCGTCTACAACGCCAAGACGGAGGGCGAGCAAGTCCGCATCGACCTCTCACAAATGGCCAAGGGCGTCTACATGATGTACATCGACGCCAACCAAGGCCAGACCGTGAAGAAGGTCGTGGTGAAATAAGCACCACATAGTGAATTTACTGCAAAGTGAGGTGACAAATACTTGCCACCTCACTTTTTTTTCCTACTTTTGGGGCAAATTTCAAAATCGCGATATGAAAATCAAATTCATCGGTGCGGCCCGGGAAGTGACGGGCAGCAAGCACCTCATCATCACCGACCACGGCAAGAAAATCCTGTTGGACTGCGGAATGTTCCAAGGCAAGGGCCTCGAAACCGACGCCGCCAACCGTAACATCATGGTCGACCCGAAGGAAATCGACTACATCATCCTCTCCCACGCCCACATCGACCACAGCGGACTCATCCCCTACTTCCACAAGTTGGGCTTCCGTGGGCAGGTGATCTGCACCCCAGCCACCAAGGACCTGTGCAACATCATGCTCCCCGACACGGGCTTCATCCAAGAGAGCGATATGGAGTGGTTCAACAAGAAACGCCGCAAGCAAGGCCTGCCCTCGCTGCAACCCATCTATACCGAGAAAGACGCCCGCGCCTGCATGGACCTCTTTGTCACCGTCAGCTACAACCACTACCTGTATCTCGACAACAACATCAAAGTGAAGTTCAACAACACCGGCCACCTGCTTGGCAGCGGCTGCGCCATCCTCGAAATCGACGAAGGCGGCAAGATGACCCGCATCGGCTACACCGGCGACATCGGGCGCGAGCACAACTACCTGTTGCGGTCGCCCGAACCGTTCCCGCATTGCGACTACATCATCACCGAGGCCACCTACGGCAACCGCCTCCACAGCGACCGCGAGAACGCCGAGGAGCAGCTGCTGAAGATCATCTACGACACCTGCGTCGAGAAACGCGGCAAGCTCATCATCCCGTCGTTTGCCGTCAGCCGCACGCAAGAGATTGTGTATCTGCTCAACAACTTCTACAGCCAAGGCAGGCTACCTGAAAAGATTCCGGTATTCGTCGACAGCCCGTTGGCCGTCAACGCCACCGAGATCTTCCGCATGTATGTCGACCTCTTCAACGACGACGTCCACGACATGATTGAATACAACCCCGACCCCTTCGGCTTCAACGGACTCACTTTCGTGCGCGACATCAACCAGTCGAAGGCCCTCAACGCCACCAAACAGCCTTGCATCATCATCTCCGCTTCGGGCATGATGGAGGCCGGTCGCGTGAAGCACCACATCGCCAACAGCATCGAGAACCCCAACAACAGCATCTTGGCTATCGGCTACTGCGCCCCTACCACCTTGGGAGCCAAACTGTTGGAGAAGCCCAAGCCCGACAAGGTCTCCATCTTCGGCATGGAGCACGCCGTCAACGCCGACATCTACGAAATCGACGCCTTCAGCGGCCACGGCGACTACAAGGAGCTGCTCCATTACCTGAGCTGCCAAGACCCCGCCAAGGTGAAGAAGACCTTCCTCGTACACGGCGACCTCGAAGCGCAAGAGTATTACCGCCGCCAACTGCGCAAGGAAGGCTGGGACAACATCGTGATTCCCGAGGCGGGAGAGACGTTTGAGTTGTAGAATTTCCTACCTTTGCAAAAATTTTCCGAAATGGCACAAAAACCTAATATACCCAAAGGCACACGCGACTTCCTGCCCGAAGTCATGGTGCGCCGCAACTACATCTTCGACACCATCAAGAGCGTCTTCAAACGCTTTGGTTTCCAACCCATTGAGACCCCTTCGATGGAAAACCTCAGCACCCTTTTGGGCAAATACGGCGACGAGGGCGACAAGCTCCTCTTCCGTGTACTCAACTCGGGCGACTTCATGAGCGGCGTGGAGCAAAACGGCGAGCCGCTCGAATCGCTCAAATTAGCCAGCAAGATCAGCGAGAAAGGCCTGCGCTACGACCTGACCGTGCCCTTTGCACGTTTCGTCACGATGTATCGCGACCAAATCGCCTTCCCCTTCAAACGCTACCAAATCCAGCCCGTTTGGCGCGCCGACCGTCCGCAGAAAGGCCGTTACCGCGAGTTCTGCCAATGCGACGTCGATATCATCGGGAGCAATTCCTTACTGAACGAGGCCGAATTGGTACAAATCGTCGACGAGGTTTTCAGTGCGTTGAAAATCAACGTGGTGCTGAAAATCAACAACCGCAAGGTCTTGGCCGGCATCGCTGAATACATCGGCAAGTCGGACGCCTTGGTCGATATCACCATCGCCATCGACAAGTTGGACAAGATCGGCATTGAGGCCGTCAACGCCGAGCTTGCCGAGAAGGGTTTGGAGGCCGAGGCCATCGCAAAGCTGCAACCCATCCTCTTCATGAAGGGCGACACCCGCGAGAAGTTGACCCAACTGAAGCCTTTGCTTGACAACGAAGTCGGGCAGAAAGGCATCGAGGAGTTGGAGACCTTGTTCGGCTACATCGACGACATGGAGCTTGGCATCGACACCGAGCTTGACCTCACCTTGGCGCGAGGCCTCAACTACTACACCGGTGCCATCTTCGAGGTGAAGGCCAAGGACTTCGCCATCGGCAGCATCTCGGGCGGCGGTCGCTACGACAACCTGACGGGCATTTTCGGCCTGCCCAACGTCAGCGGCGTGGGCATCAGCTTCGGTGCCGACCGCATCTACGATGTTTTGGACGGACTCAACCTCTTCCCCGAGACCATGTCGGAAAGCACACAGGTCATCTTCCTCAACTTCGGCAAGGACGAGGAACGCTACTGCCTGAAATACCTCAACCAAGTGCGCAAACACGGCATCAACGCGGAAATCTACCCCGATGCTGCCAAGATCCAGAAGCAGATGAAATACGCCGACCAACGCCATATCCCGATTGTCGTCATCGCTGGCGAACAAGAGGTGGCCGAGCAGAAATTCACCGTGAAGTTCATGAAAGAAGGCACACAAACCGTGGTGGAAGCCAACAAATTAGTGGAAACAATCAACAATTCAACAATATGAACACCCATTACATTTCATCGAAGGAGCTGACCTTCAAGCAGGTAAACGAAATACTGACCCAGCATTACAAGCTCGCCTTGAGCGACGAGGCCGTGCAGCGCATCCAGAAATGCCGCGACTACCTTGACAAGAAGATGGAAAACCAAGACAAGCCCATCTACGGCGTGACCACCGGCTTCGGCTCGCTATGCGACCACAGCATCTCGAAAGAAGACCTGAGCACCTTGCAGAAGAACTTGGTCATGTCGCACGCCTGCGGCACGGGCGAGATGGTGCCGGAGGAAATCATCCGCCTCATGCTATTATTAAAGGTGCAGAGCCTCAGCTACGGCAACAGCGGCGTGCAGGTCGTGACGGTCCAACGCCTCATCGACTTCTTCAACAACGACGTGCTACCCGTGGTCTACAACCAAGGTTCGCTTGGTGCCAGCGGCGACTTGGCGCCATTGGCCAACCTCATGCTGCCCTTGCTCGGCTTGGGCGAGGTGCATTATGAGGGCAAAATCGTGCCGGCGCAACAGGTGCTCGACAAGTTCGGTTGGGAGCCTATCACACTGCAATCGAAGGAAGGCTTGGCTCTGCTCAACGGCACCCAGTTCATGAGCAGCTACGGCACCTACGTCCTGCTCAAGGCCTTCCGTCTCAGCTATTTGGCCGACCTCATCGGAACGGTTTCGTTGGAAGCCTTCGACGGGCGCATTGAGCCGTTCTTCGACCAAGTACACCAAATCCGCCACCACAACGGACAAATCGTCACCGCGAAGCGTGTGCGCGAGTTCACGAAGGGTAGCGAACTGATTGTCAGGGAGAAGAAACATGTGCAAGACCCCTACTCGTTCCGCTGTATGCCGCAGGTGCATGGCGCCTCGAAGGATGCCATCGACTATGTGGCTTCCGTGTTCAGCGAGGAAATCAACGCCGTCACCGACAACCCGACCATCTTCCCCGACGAGGACTTGGTCATCAGCGCGGGCAACTTCCACGGACAGCCTTTGGCCATCACCTTGGACTTCTTGGCCATCGCCTTGGCGGAGTTGGGTAACATCAGCGAGCGCCGTATCTATCAACTGATTAGCGGCAAGCGCGAACTGCCGTCGTTCCTCGTCGCCGAACCTGGCCTCAACAGCGGCTTCATGATTCCGCAATATGCCGCCGCCAGCATCGTCAGCCAGAGCAAGCAACTCTGCACACCTGCCTCAGTCGACAGCATCGAGTCGTCGCAGGGACAGGAAGACCATGTCAGCATGGGTGCCAACGCCGCGACGAAAGCCTTGCGCGTGGCCGAGAACTTGGAGCGCGTGCTTGCCATTGAGCTGTTCAACGCGACGCAAGCCTTGGAGTTCAGGAGACCGCTGAAGTCGTCGCCTTGCATCGAGAAGTTCGTCGCCGAATACCGCAAACGCGTCGAGTTCGTGCGCGTCGATAAAGTGATGTACACCGAAATCGCCAAATCGGTTGATTTTGTGAAGCATTACCCGTTGGACTTCGACATTTTGAAAAACGAATAAAGCCACAGGAGGCGACGTTTCCAAACGTCGCGCAGCAAGCCAAGCTGCAACGCTTGGAAGCGTCGCCTCCTAACACACAAATATATGGACACCAACACCACACAGCAGCCCAAGCGCCCCACGGGAATGACCATCCTCCTCGTGCTGTCGTTCCTCAACGCCTGCCTCAACATCTTCAGTTCCGTCATCATGTATTTCAGTACGCCTTTTCTCACCGAAATGACCCAAAACGGCCAGTTTGAGGAGGCTATGGGAAACATGCCCGGCTTCAACGAGGAAATGCGGCAGGCCATGCTCGACTCGATGACGGTACTCAGCAACATCAAGCCCGTCTATTACCTGTTCATGTTGGTGTTGTTCATTTTCTCGCTCGTCGGCGTGGTCAAGATGTTCAAATGGGACCACAGCGGATTGCATTTCTACGCCATCTCGCAAATCTTGATGCTCATCGCGGCTTCGGTCTACAAATACCCGTTGATGCATCCCTCGCCGTTCACTTCCGACTTGCTGCTCACCGCCATCTTCATCCTGCTCTACTACCTGTATTTCAAGCGGTTGGAGATGCAGAAAAACCAAAACAGCCCCGAATAAGTCATGGAGCAGAGAGAGAGCAAGATATTCAACCTGAAGCCGGAGCTCACCACGGCGATGAAATTGGCGGCCAGCTTCGCCATCACCTACTATGGCCTGCTGCTCATCTATGAGGTTTTCACCTTGGTCTACAGCCGTTATTTCATCGATGCCTACTATTTCAATGACGGCGACATCGTGCAGGGCAAGCGGGAACTTTGGATTCAGATTATCCAGTTATTGCTATCCATTACATTGGTTTTCAGCCTAATACAGGTATTCAGGAAGAAAGTTTACGGAAAGGCCCTTTTCGTTGGCTTTTCCATTTTGCTCATCGCATTCCAAGTCGTCACCACGGGGCTTGTCCCATGGGTGAAATACGCTTTGGAGGTGCTAATGGTACTCATCATCGCACCCATTCGGGTGAAGAAGAAAATCAAGTTGAAAGACGGGAAACTCACGATGGAAACCGTCGAGGAAACGCCTGAAAAAGAAACACTTACGGAAGCTGAAGACATCCAAGAAGTCAGCGAAGCATCGTCGCAGCCCGTTTCACAGCCTTGACGAAGATTTCCACCTCGTCCATTGTGTTGTACAATGCAAACGAAGCCCTTACCGTGCCCGGAATGCCGAAACGCGTCATCACTGGCTCGGCACAATGATGGCCTGTGCGCACCGCCACTCCCATCTTGTCGATAATCGTGCCCAAGTCGTAGGGATGGATGCCGTCGATGATGAACGACACCAAACCACTGCGCTGCTCGGCCTCGCCGATGAAACGGAGGCCTTCGATTTTGGAAAGTTGCTGTATGGCCGCTTGCAGAAGTTGGGCTTCGTGTTGCTCAACCGCTTTTCTGTCAAGGCTTTGCAGGAATTGGATGGCCGTTTCCAAACCCAAAGCTGCACCCACGTTGGGTGTGCCCGCCTCGAATTTGTAAGGCAACACATTGAAAGTGGTCTTCTCGAAACTCACCGTATCGACCATCTCGCCGCCGAACTGGTAAGGTGGCAGCTTTTCGAGCCATTCGGCCTTGCCGTACAAGCCGCCGATACCCATCGGGGCGTACATCTTATGGCCTGAAAAGACGAAGAAATCGCAGTCAAGGTCTTGGACGTCAATGGGATGGTGGGCGATGGACTGTGCGCCGTCGACGACCACGGGGATGCCATGCTCGTGCGCCATCTTCACCATCTGCTTCACGGGATTGACGGTACCCAACACATTGGAAACGTGGGTGATGGAGACGATTTGGGGCTGCTCGTTCAGCAATTCCTCGTAACGGTCCAAGTCCAACACGCCACGGTCGTCCATCGGCACGACGAGCAGTTGGCCGTTGTGTCGCTGCACCATCTGCTGCCACGGGACGAGGTTGCTGTGGTGTTCCATTGCCGTAATCAGCACTTTCGGACATCTTGCGTCATTGCGAGGAGGAACGACGAAGCAATCCATGTGTTCAAACACCGTGGCAAGCAGATTCAATGATTCCGTCGTTCCACGGGTGAAGACGACTTCGCGGGCTTCCTTGGCGTGGATGAAGTCGGCCACGGTTTGGCGGGCGTGTTCGTAGGCTTCGGTGGCCTTCTGGCTCAGGTAGTGTACCCCACGGTGGATGTTGCAGTTCTCGTGGAGGTAATAGTCGCGCTCACGCTCGATGACGCACAATGGTTTCTGCGTGGTGGCGGCGTTGTCGAGATAGACCAAGGGCTTGCCGTAGACCTGTTGGTCGAGAACAGGGAATTGGGTTCGTATTTCGTTGATGTTCAACATTTTGTTTAAGATTCTACCTTTCTTTGTTATCGGCTGTTAGCAATTAGCATTTAGCTATTAGCTTATTGGCTACCAAGCTAATAGCTAATGGCTAAAAGCTAATAGCCAGCCAAACGTAAAGGTGTCAAATTTTCGAATAATCAATATCAAAATCGTATTCTTTCGGATGGCTGCAACGGAGGACGCAGGTCTCGCAACTCGACAGCTCACCGCGCAGGCGGCGTTTGATCATGTCGTCAATGTGTTCGTGCAGCATTTCGTTGCCGATGTGGTTGCTCACCTCTGCAGCGAAGGCGTACATCAACAGGATTCTCGCATTGGCCTTGCTGATGCCGCGCTGGCGCATGTAGAACATGGCCTCTTGGTCGAGCTGGCCGGTGGAAGTGCCGTGCGAGCATTTCACGTCGTCGGCATAAATCTCCAAGAACGGCTGGCTGTTGATTTTGGCCGTCGCGGTCAGGAGGATGTTGCTGTTGTTTTGGTGCGCGTCGGTTTTTTGCGCGTCCTTGGCCACATAGACATGGCCGTTGAAAACGCCCGTCGCCTCGTCGTCGAGGATGCCCTTGAACTTCTCGTTGCTCGTGCAATGCGGCACATTGTGGTTGATTTTCAGGCGGTTTTCCACATGCTGCTGCTTGTCAATCAGATACAGGCCGTGTATTTGCGTGTCGGCGCCTTCGCCGTCCAAGTCGACATGGAAGTTGTTGCGGATATCGCCACCGTTGAAGGTGATGACCACAATCTTCAGGCGGCTGTCGGCCAACTGCCTGACCTTGAACTCACGACGGATGGAGGCTTCGTTGTTCACGTTTTGAAGCACATACAGTTCGAGGCTCGCGTTTTCGTTGAGGACGATTTCGGCAACCTTCGGCTCGGCTGTAAGGTGCGCATCGTCATCATACTCAATGATTTCGCGACTTTGGTTGGCGGCTATGATGAGTTGGTTGTCCATAATCAAAGTTCCTTAATCCATTCGTAGCCTTTCTGTTCGAGTTCGAGGGCGAGGCTCTTGCCGCCCGTTTTGACGATGCGCCCGTCGTACATCACATGGACGAAGTCGGGGACAATGTAGTCGAGCAAGCGCTGGTAGTGCGTGATGACCACGAAGGCGTTGTCGGCGTTGTGCAGCTGGTTGACGCCGTGGGCCACGATGCGCAGCGCGTCGATGTCGAGGCCCGAGTCGGTTTCGTCGAGGATGGCAAGGCTCGGTTCGAGCATGGCCATCTGGAAGATCTCGTTCTTCTTCTTCTCGCCGCCGCTGTAGCCCACGTTGACGAAGCGATTTTGCAGCTTCTCGGTGATTTCCACCATGGCCTGCTTCTCCTTCATCATCTTCATGAAATCGACGGTGCTCATGGGCGGCAGTCCTAGGTACTCGCGTTTCGAGTTGACGGCGGTGCGCATGAAGTTCTGGATGCTCACGCCAGGGATTTCGACGGGATACTGGAAGCTCAGGAAGATGCCCTCGTTGGCGCGGTCTTCGGGCGACATGCCGACGATGTTCTTGCCCTTGTACCAGATTTCGCCTTCGGTGATTTCGTAGCCCTCGCGCCCCGTAATGGCGGCGGCCAAAGTGCTTTTTCCCGTTCCGTTGGGTCCCATGATGGCGTGGATTTCGCCCGCATTGACGCCCAAATTCAATCCTTTCAGGATTTCCTTGCCTCCGATGGAGACGTGTAGGTTTTTGATATTCAGAAGCATATAATTCAAGATTTAAGATTTAAAATTCAAGATTAGCCGACGCTTCCCTCCAAGGTTATCGACAAGAGTTTCTGTGCTTCGACGGCAAACTCCATCGGCAGCTTGTTCAAGACGTCCTTGGCGTAGCCGTTGACAATCAGGCCGATGGCCTTTTCGGTCGGGATGCCGCGCTGTTGGCAGTAGAAGAGTTGGTCCTCAGAGATTTTCGAAGTCGTGGCCTCGTGTTCGAGGATGCTGCTATCGTTGCCGCACTCGACGTAGGGCCATGTGTGCGCCCCGCATTGGTCGCCGAGGAGCAGCGAGTCGCATTGCGAGTAGTTGCGGGCGTTTTCGGCGCGTGGGACGACCTTCACCAAGCCACGGTAACCGTTTTGGCTGTGGCCTGCCGAGATGCCTTTCGAGATGACGGTGCTGCGGGTGTTCTTGCCGAGATGTATCATCTTCGTGCCCGTGTCAGCCTGCTGGTAGTTGTTGGTGACGGCGACGGAGTAGAACTCACCCACCGAGTGGTCGCCCATCAGCACACAGCCCGGGTATTTCCATGTGATGGCAGAGCCGGTCTCGACTTGCGTCCAAGAGATCTTGGAGCGGTCGCCGCGACAAAGGCCGCGCTTCGTGACCAAGTTATACACGCCGCCCTTGCCGTCCTTGTCGCCCGGGTACCAGTTTTGCACCGTGCTGTATTTCACCTCAGCGTCGGTCTCGGCAATGATTTCGACGATGGCCGCATGAAGCTGGTTTTCATCACGTT
>CALFIT010000309.1 GCA_937877465.1 uncultured Bacteroidales bacterium
TTTTCATTGGACTTGAACATTGTTTTGCAGGTTTTGAGTGTTTTGTGATTAAAATCAATTGTTCTTCAAAGATTTAACTGGATTCATCCGCGCAATCCTGTTGCTGCTCAGGACGACCACGATGGTGACGATAATTAACACTACGACTGCACCGATGATGAAATAAAGCGGCGAGAGCGTGACGCGCTCGGCAAACTGCTCCAACCACTTATGGGCGACGAAGAAGGTGCCGATGCCGGCCAGGACAGCCATCACCAACGAGAGCTTCAGCACGTCCCAAGCGAAGATGCGCAACACGTCGCGAGCCGTCGCGCCGTTGATTTTGCGGATGGCCATCTCCTTGCTGCGGCGGTTCGATTCGTCGCGGATGAAACCGACAAGGCCTAAAATAGCTATCATCAAGGCGAAAATGGCTCCGATGAAGATGGTGTTGCGCATCTTGCGGCTGTCGTCGTAGGCCGAGCGCATCTGGTCGGACCACGACAGGATTTGCACCTGCTTGCCGTCCAAGGCCGTCGCGATCGCCTCGGTCACTTTTTGCATGGCGGCCTCGTCGAGTTTTGCGTTCGTCCTGAAAACCACATACGGCATGTAGGACTTTCCGTCGTCGAGAGAGCCATAGAAGCGCACACTCGGGCGGGTGTCGGGGTCCACGAGGTCATTGATGCGGATGTCGCGGTAAACGCCCGAAATGGTGAAAGAAGCCAATTCCATTCCCCAGTTGCCATGACCGGTGATTTGCACTTGCTTGCCCACTGCGCCATCGCTCCAGTCGGCGAAGTCGGCCATCCGTTTCACAAAGGCCTCGCTCACCGCTATTTCGGTGGAATCGGCAGGGATGCGACCATCCACAAAGTCGAATTTCATCATCTCATAGAAACTGGGCGTGGCTTCGTAGCAGTCGGCCACGTTGAACAGCTCGCGGTCGTCGCCAGGCAGATACACATTGTCGCCGCTGGCGTAGGAAAGCGGTAGCTGATAAGCCACTCCCGTATGCGTCACCTCGGGCATTTGGCTCAAGGTCTCCACCACGCGCCTTTGTGCTGCTTGGTCGCCGTCGTACATGGACAGATAATAGGTGTTCTCGTAGTTGTAGCCCGGGTCGGAATTGACCATCTTCTTGTATTGCATGGCCACAATGATGAGCATCGTCGCGACAAAGACATTGATGAACACCTGAACGCCAAGCAGTCCGATTTTCCAACGGCGCGAGTTTTCGGTATAGTTGCGGAAGGCCACCGAAACGGGAATGCGCATGAAGAGTTGCGCCGGAACGAACACCGAAACCAACAAGACGAAGAGCAGCACACCACCGATGGTCCAAACGCTTTGCGGGATGAGCAAAGTCTCAAACGGAACGCCCACCAAATTCTGTATCAAGTCGCGAGAGGCAAAGATGATGGCCGCCGCCAAAACGAGCGACAGCAACAGATGGACGAAAGCCTCACGCGCCAAGAGCGAGTGGATGTTGAAGGCCGTGGCGCCATAGCACTTGCGCACCCCGATTTCCTTGGCGCGACGCACCATCGACGAAATGACGATGAGAATGTAATTCAGCAAACTGATGAGAATCAGTAGCGCGGCCACGATGGACAGCACCACCACCATCGAGTGGACGGCGGGTTCGGAAGTGTGGGTACCCAAGAATGGCGAAAGGTAATACCACAACTGCATTCCGTTTTCCTCAAAATCCTCCAAAGGCTGGTGCGTCTCCTGCATCTTGTGGATGGCATCGGTAAGCGAATGAGGATCAACGCCTTGCTGCAACTTCACGAAGCCTTGGTAGCGGTCGTTGCCCACCCAATTCTCGGTACTCCGTTTGGAATAACTCTCCATCGACATCAGTATGTCGAAATCAAGGGAGCCGTTTTTCGGGAAGTCCTTGAACACGCCTTCGACGGTCATTTTCAGGTCGGGGAAGTCCTCATTGGCGATGATTTTGCCCAAACATTCCTCCACGCCACCGAGTTTGTCGGCAAACGATTCCGAAACCATCAGGCAACGCGGCTTCGCCAAAACCTTCGCCGGGTCGCCAGCCAAAATCGGGCGGTCGAATACCTTGAAGAAGCAGGTGTCGGCTAAACGTAAACTGCCCGTGATCACATTGCCATCGGCGTCTAAATAATGGTCGTTGCTGAAATAGAAAGTGGTGCGCGTGGCTTCCTCTACGCCCGGCACCTCGGCCTTAAAGCCCGGTGCCACTGCGCCGCTGATGCTGGGGAAGTCGCCGCTTTCGCCTTGCTGCACAAAGCCCGTGCGGATGCAATAGATGCGGTCCACATCCTTGTAGAAGCTGTCGTAAGAAAGTTCGAAGCACACCTTGGCGATCAGCACGATGCCGATGGCGAGACCTATTCCCAACGATAAGATTTTGATGAGTTTGTCGGTTATTCTGTTCATATTGTTGATGTTTGATTGTTTAACTGTTGTTTGGTCACAAAACTTGCAAAACCGTCAAAACCTTTTTCTTGGTTAGGGAAAGCGGCCAACCGGCCCGCTTCCCGGCGGCAACGCGGTTGCGTGCAGCCACACGATTTCGATGAAGATGGTTTTGCATTGTTTTGTGTGTTTTGTGTGTTTTGTGACAAAGCCCATAGCATAATTCGTGCCAAAAATGCAACGATTTGAAATTCAATGATTTAAAAATTAAGATTTGAAAATTGAGTGTAAAGATACTTTACACGGTGTAAAGTTTCTTTACAGTGAGCGTTTACGGATTTCCTCAAAAACGTCCTCGGCCTCGGCTTGGGGCAGCCCGAACTTTACGGCCAATTGGACGGCATCCGTCTTTCCGGGGTCTTTGTAGTTGCCGTTCACCGAGAGGCTGTGGAATCCGCCCATGCCATCGCAAGGCAGCAGGTCGTAGGCGGGAGCCAACTGCCAAACGTCGCCGCGACGGATGAAGGCGAAGTTCTTCACATGGTCGTCGCAGTTGCCGATGACGAGATTGAATGCCATCAGGCGGAACACCTTCCACAGCTCCTTGACGGAATGGGTGAGTTGGCTGCAAGCCCAGAAAAAATGCCCGTAATCGGCGGTAGGCAGGCGATAGTCGAGGTTCATCAAGGCGGAGAGGCTGATGACGTGCAGCTTGCCGCCGTCGTCGGTGCGGTCGAAACGCTTGGTGCCGAAATACTTACCGTCGAAGAGCAGTGTCTCCGCCATCTCGATGCCACATTCGCGGGCCAGCAGCGAGGTCTCGTACTCTATCTTGCCCACATCGGGCGGGTCGGTGCGGTCGCGGAACTTCACCAACCACTCGGCGTTGTCATGGTTCACGAACACCTTTGGCCTTGTGCCGCCCGAAGAACCGCCGCGCCGCCACGCCTTGTCGAGGTCGTCGGAATAGTCGGTGGTCAGCACCCTTTGCGACTCGTCGGCCATGCGGTCGAGGTCGATGACGTCCTGTTCGTCAACAGTACTGAGGTCGGGACGGTACTCCAAGGCGCCACGCCCACGGCTCCCGACAAACATCAGTTGCTCCAACAAGTTCAACGGAGCCAACGACTTGCCCTGCGCTCGCAGATAACGGTCGAGCACCAAGGCGCTCCAGCCGTCGGGCAGGCTGTCGTCGAACACGCCAAAGTTGCCGTCAAACGGCTTCGCGTCGGCAGTGAACAGCCTCGGCTCCAACGGCAAGTGAAACGGCGAGATGGAAAAACCGTCCCGAATCCAGTCGGCATCGTATTCGAACATCAGCCGGTTCTCGTGGTCCAAGGCCAACCGCCCGACTTTGCGTTGCCCCATCGTCACCTCGACAATCTTCTCATTCATTGCGTTTCCCTCGCTTTCTGTTGGTTGGATTGGCCTGAAGCGCCTCGTCCAAGGTGGCATATTTGCGCGATGCAAACAGTTGGTCGAAGTCGCCCAAGGCATCCAAGGCGTAGGCCACATGGAGCAGTCCGTCCAAGGAAATCTTGCCTGTCCGCTCAAAGCGGCGGTAGGTCGCCAAAGGCACTCCCGACCGCACGGAAAGCCCTTCCTGCGTTAGGTTCATCTCCAACCTCCGCGCCTTCACCCGCTCCGCCAAAGCCTTGGCCTTGCCTTCTGGTGAGACAATATCAAATGGCAATATATTATCAGTTATATCCATTTTCGACTATCAACTGCCTAAATGTTAGCAGTTGCAAAGATACAACTTTTTTGTCACAA
>CALFIT010000310.1 GCA_937877465.1 uncultured Bacteroidales bacterium
GGAACTGTGCGTAGTCGATTTTCTCGGCGAGCATCTTCTGGCGGCGGTTTTGCCACTCATCCTTGAGGTTGGGCATGGAAAGCAGGGTTTCCACCGTCTTATACATTTTCTCCGCCGAGCCTTCTTCCGAAGCCTTGATGCCGAACCCGAGTTGATAGACATTCTCAAGCTCGTTCAGATAGCCGATGCGTCCCACGAAATCATTGTACCTGACGAAAGGAACGCCCAATACGCCCGCTTCGGCGGCCATCGTCTGGCTGTCGCCGACATACAAGCTGCAAAACGCCATCACATGGTGCATGTCCAACGTGTTGATCTTGATGCGATATTGCTCAAACTGAGGCTCAAGCTCACGTTCCGAAGTGATGTAGATTCTCCCATGCGGTTTCAGGATGTCGATGAGCCTTTGTGCAATCTCTGTGTTGATGCCATGAATACCTGTGTCGTGATGCGCACTCAGGCTTGCAAAACGGAGAATGAAATAAGGACAATCCATCGGGAAATAACGTTCAACGACATTCTTGTCCGCATGAAAATGGTTAGGATGAAGATAGGCCAATTCATGGTAGGAAGCATACTTGACCGATTTATCCTCTAACTTCCAATTATCGCAAACCGCAGGCGACAGAATGGTTTGAATAAATGGCCCTCCCATAGTTTGAACCATTGGAACCACTCTCATATCGTCCTCGCCTGTATTTACCCTATACTTGCGAGTCAGCCAGCCCACTTGCGCCACCTCCACGGTGGAACCCGTCAGCAAGTCGATCTTGTTGTTCCGCACGAAGCGCCACATACGCCAGTCGCGCACCAACATATCCCAAAAGATGCCAAGTTTGCTCTTGCGGTGGGCTTCCTTCAGGATGTTGTAGTAAGGCAAGCCCGACTGTTTCAGAAGGTCCTCGAGGATGTCCTTGGTCTTGATGAGGATAAAGACCTTGTGGCCGTCGTCCATCAGGTTGCGAGCCACATTTTTATATAAATGGAAATGAGCGGGATGGCTCAGCTGGATTAATACGTTCATATTCTATTCACTTTCGATAAGGCTCCTTAAATCAACGCGCTTCAACTTGTTGGCCATTTGCACCATGTTATAATCAGGCACATCCTGCTCGATGGTACATCCACTGGACACCACCGCATATTTACCCAACTTGACCCCTGGCATAATAGTGCAACGCACCGCCACAATCGCATTTTCGCCTATTACGGTCGGCTTCACCTCTGCCGTAAAGACCTTACTGAATGTTTCAAACGGATTGAAATGCGTGAGTATCATCGAGTTGGCGTTGATACTGGCTCCATCATAGATATAGATGTACTCGGGATACATATTGTCCAAGAAACAGAACCGGCCAATATATACGCCTTTGCCGATATGGCAGCCACGCCAACGGTGAAACTGGACACGCCACGAATTGAGAGGACAATTGTAGGCCCAACGGAACAGGATCGTGTTTTTCACTTTGCGAATCTTTTCGCTAAGCGAGCGTTTGGGATGCCCGTAAGGTATCTGCTTTGGTTCTTTGACAACCCAATCCTTGCTTTCCGTCATGACATTTTGCTTTTTACGACACGAACCACTTCTTCAAACGATTGCATCTTTGCAATTTCCTCGGGTTCGAGCGAAACGCCGAATTCCATCTCCAATTCGACCACCAAATTCAGGTGGTTCATGGAATCCCATTTCTCACAATTCCGTTGCGAGCAGGTCTCGTCAATCGCATCGGTCCGAAACACCGACTTCATAATATCCAATATCTTCTGTTCCATCATTTTATCTCAATATGGTAAACATCGTTAACTTTCAAATCCAAATTATGCAAAGCAATAGCATAATCTGTTTCGCCCGATTCGGAACTTGAAACACGAACAAAACCGCAGCGATCATAAAAATCGGCAACCTGAGCGTTTTTGGCTGTGGGGATATACTTAGCCTTCAACTCAATTAGGCCTTCTTCTTTCAAACTCTGAAGCACTTGCTTCATAAAAGCGAACTCAATTCCCTTGCCCAAAATCCTGCAACTGAGCAAGAAAGTATCTATTTCATTTCCAGCAACAATCATGCAACCCGTAATGCCGCTATCGCCAAACTTGTCGGCCACGCCAAGGCAATACACTTTGCAACCTTGCTGAACCATAGCTTTGATGTCGGCATCGGTGTAACGCTTGGTGGTAAGGTTGAATTGGTTGGTCTTCTGGGTCATTTGCGCAATGCGCGGAATGTTGTGCTCATTGGCTTCCTCAATGGTCAGATGAATATCGAGAGAAACAAGGAAATCGTCAAAATCCGCGAAACTCTTTTGCAGATTCACCCGTTGGGCGTTTGCCTTGTATTGATCGGTCTTGCTGCGATCCTCGTCGGTGATGGCGTACACCTTGAAATAATTTTCGACCAACGACTCGAAAAACACAGGCAATTCGTAAGGCTGGTCAGGAAACTCCGGCACCGACACCATAGGCAGCATCTGCCTAATCAATTCCCTTTCAGTGGGATTGTCGTCGACAAAGACGAAGGAGTCCAAACCAATGTTCAACTCCTCGGCCAATTCCTTGATGTTGGTCGCCTTATCCTGCCAATTGATGCGCCATGCGGCAAAATGCTCTTTTCTCAGCACCAAGAAAGGGTTCTTCTCCCAAAGCTCGAATACATCTTTCTCATTGTTCTTGCTGCAAACGGTCAGAATCACCCCATTTTTCGACAATTCCAACAAAGCCTGTTGGAAATAAAGGAACGCCTTGCCTGGGTAGTCGCCACCGATTTTTATGCCGTCGATTCCATCCTCGCCCAAGACTCCGCCCCAAAGCGTATTGTCCAAATCGAGGACAAGGCACTTTTTCCGCTTCAGCGCGATTTGATCCAACTTCTTGGCAAACCATTCCTGAAACGGCTTGGCCAAACGCGGATTCAGCCCCATTTGGGACAGAAAATAGAACTTCCAATCCATCAGTTCAGCAATAGGATATTGCCGTGTGAACTCACGAATATCAATCACTTTCAGATTTGAGTGGGCTGAAGCCGACGAAACAAGCAGCTCATTGTATTTTGCAATCGCTTCCTTCACGCGAAAATCGCCATTGGAAACAGAAACCAAATATGTCCAATTCATCGTAAAAGCAATCATGTTCTTGCTTGGACTGATTTGGTTCACCACCATTTGGAACTTCTGCCGCATAGCATTTATCTCCTCTGCCAAAAGTCCGTTGTCGAACTTAATGGGGGCCTGATAGAACCAAACGTATGCATCCTCATTTTCGGGGATGACGGACACATCGTCATAGCCCGAAAAAGAATAGCTGCTTGGGAAAAACCGCTCTATGGTATTATTTCTAAAAACAAACATATTAGTACTCAATCAATTCTGAAATCCTGCATTGCGTCAAATCAAGCAATACACTGCCCCAACTCAATCCGGCGCCAAAACCGGAAAGGATGACGTTCTTCCTCTCAGAATAAGCGTTTTTCAATTCGGTGACAATCGTAAGCGGGATGGAAGCCGAACTCGTGTTGCCGAACTGGCGGATACTATAGGGCGTTTTGGCCTTGTCGAACTTCAGCCACTTGGTAAAGAAGTCGGTCATGAACTTGTTGGCCTGATGATAGATGAGCAAATCCAACTGCGACAAGTCGAGGCCGGCTTCCGCCAACAGGTTCTTGATGTCGCGCGGCTCTTCGCTCATGCCGAAATTGAACACCGCCATGCCGTCCATACGGAATTGCAACCGGTTGCGGACGTCGCCATTGGCATCGGTTTCATCCGCCAAACTCTCAATTGTAGTGGGATTACGAAAACCTCCATCGGGAATCATCATCACCTCGCTTCCGCTGCCGTCGGAATGGAGCGAAAACACCGACGGGCCGTAATCACCCTTTTCGACGAGCGTAGCCGTGCCCGCATCGCCAAAGAGGGGTGTGTTCACCTTGTCGCGGCGCGAGACGATTTTCGACATGGTCTCCCCCACCAGCAGCAAGACCTTACGGATGCCCGGTTGACTTGCGTAGGCGTAGGCCGCAGAAAGGCCATAGACATAGCCCGAGCACGCCAAATTGACGTCGAAAGCCAAGGTGTCTTTCGACAGACCCAAACGATGCTGCAGCATCGGAGCCGTGGCAGGCTGATGATAGTCAGATGTTTGGCTTACAAAGATAAGAGCATCAATCGTTGACTTGTCGATGTCGTTATCGCTTATTAGCTTTTCAGCCGCCTTGAAGCACAAGTCGGAGGCGCAAACGCCTTTTTCGGCCATCCGCCGCTCCTCGATGCCGATGTTTTTGATGGCCTTTTGGATTTCCTCCTCGGTCATGAAATAACCCAAGTCAGCGTTGCGTTCAATCCGCGACGGCACACAAGCCGAAATCGCCGAGATGCCAATGTTGTCATAATGTAATATTGCCATAGTGAACTTATCTCAATTCGTCGAAACCTATTGTTTTCGCAGCACCTCTTCAAAAAGGGCCGCCCATTCATCCATGATTCCATCAGGCTCGAAACGCTTGACATCGCGCTTGGCATTCCTTGCCAACCGCAACCTCATGTCCTCGTTTTCGATCAACTCTTTCAACGCCTCGGCGTAGGCATTGGCATCAAAAGGCTTGATTAGCCTGCCATTCTCTCCATCCGTTATCAAATCAGAAGCGGCCTCGTAGGAATCAAAGGCCATCGGAACGCAACCGAAAGCAGCAGCCTCCTCAATCACCATAGGCAAACCTTCCATGGCGCTTGTCATGCAAAACACGGAAGCCGTCCTATAATAATCTTCCGGCCTGACAAAACCCTTGAAAAACACATTCTTCAAGCCCAAGTCTTCTTTCATCTGCTTTAGCATGGCATCGTCTTGCCCCCCCCACGCAAATATTTAATATCCAACTACTTACATCGTTCTCTATTTTAGACCAGACCTGCAAAAGCAAGTCGACGCGTTTCTGCTTGTTGTCCAACCGGCCCATGAAAAGGACTTCCTTCCTTTTTTGTTGCCAATCGACTTCGGTTTCCATCAGATCCTTGGCAAGAAAGTTGGAGATGGCAACGACTTTCTTGGGAAACAACTTCGCGGGGAAAAACACCTTCCTAAACCCTTCGGAAAGCAAGACCATCTTATCGGCACGAGCCGTAACATAAGTGAAAGCCAACACATTGAAAATGTCGTGCGACTTGACAAAAAGCCAATTGATTGGTTTGGTTTTCAATATCTTGGCAACGAATGGCTTCACTTTGTATTTTTCACAAAACACTACGGTGCCATGATGGAAAACCGGGGTACTGTGCCACAGGCAAACCAATGGGCAAGGCGTGTGAAGACGCCCTTTGAGCTTCAGTGTGGTCATGTGCCAGACGGCGATGTCGATGGAGTTTTCTGTCAGGAACCGGTTCAGGTTCTTATACTCCGCCTTCGAAAACAAGTGGTAATAATACACCTCGTTTCCTCGTTGCTTCAGCATCTGGGCTTGATTGTAGATGACCCTTGCCACCCCATTGCCAAAATGTTGTCCGTCAGGCTCGTTATATCCGAGAAAAGCGATACGCATCATGAAAAATCAGATTATCGAACTCCCGCCGTCCACCACCAACTCCGTTCCGGTAATATAGGAACTTGCCTCTGAAAGCAGGAAAACGATGGCGTTGGCGATTTCGTCATAATTCTTTCATCATAAAACCAATCTCTTGATCTATGACCGACGGAAAACCCGTGCCTACGAAACTGTGGCGTATAGTTTCTTCTGGCAAATCATGGTAAGCAACAATCTGTTTTATCATGGTTCTACGACGACTGACCAGTTCACTTTCGTTCAAATGAAAGATATCGATAGTAGCCTTTGCTTTTTCTCGGTCGGTATCAGACAATCCCGGTGAAGGTTCCATCTCTCCATTAGTGGAATAGTGAAAAAACCGCTGGAGTTGAGGTGTCAACGGACTGAGAATTACGCTGTATATCTGTTGCTCGTTTTTACTCTTTACAAGGTTATCCTTATGATCTGATCCAAAACGGTGGTCCTTGACAGCTGAAAACAAATTGTTCCATTCAAACTGAAGGTTTTGATAAATACCTTTCTTCTTAAAATGGTCAAGATGAATAATCGAACTCACAGTATCAAGAGGCAGCTCAGTGTAGGCACATACACCAGACTGCTCGTCATACGCTTTTTGACGACAGGTCTGATAACCCTGACGGTCATTGAGGACAAAGTTGTCCCAACTCCATCCCTTATCCTCTGCTTCGGATAGGCAGGCTGGCGCTTCAGTTTTAATTACCGTTCTCATTTTCCCCCTCCACTCCTACGTGCCATTTCCAACTTTATACCACTCACGACAGGATCGTCCTGTCCAACGGCAGATGCGATGTCAGACAAAATGGCATTGGCTGCATCCATTCGGCCTTCACGGATGGCTTTATATGCATCATCTATTATGCCCTGAACAGTCTTATTTCTGGGATTGGCCACGCCGAAGGCGGAAGCAAGTATCTGTTCACTGTCCTTGCCATAGGTAACACATGAATATGCCTGACCTTCTTCCATGACGAAAACGCGTCCTTTCACATCAGAGGCCACTATAGGGGAGTGTGTCGTCACAAAGAATTGGCAGTTTGGGAATGTGGTTATAAGCCTTGTCACCACATCCATTTGCCACTCTGGGTGGAGGTGCAGGTCTATCTCATCGATGAGTACGATACCTGCTCCGTCCAAAGGGTTCGCGAGTGCCGGATTCGCTATGGTCAAACGCCTCGTCAAGTCGCACACCAGAGCGATGTAGCATTTCTCTCCGTCGGACAACTGTTCAAGACGCAGCACATCTCCCTCTTTTTTAATCTGTATGGAGCGAGGACTGCGACGCACACGCATGTCGCTGAATTCTGAGAACACTTTTGACATTGCGTCCCGGATAGCTTCCATCCCTCGGTCGCGATACTGCGGGTTTTCGCGAATATGTTCATTCTCCAAGTCTTCCTGCTCCCTGAACCAAGCGAAAAAGTCACGGAATGAAGCACTGCTCTCCAACGCCTCGACGTATGCATTGGTGACATCGCGTTTGGGATTCTTCCTAATTCTCAATGGAATGTCGGCAACCACACGACCAACACCATAATGAACGTATACCGGTACACTCGTTTGTGGGTTCGCTTCGATACTCTCGCGCAATGTCTTCACTAAAGCATTCAGAGGCGACAAATCCGACTTGCCATCCTTTTTAATCTCTTTACTTCGATAGAGACTGCTCCACTGATTACCGTCAAGCTGTAATCTGATTTCCGCACCTTCCTTAGAACGGGAACCTATATCATTAACGGCGATGTCACGTCCGCGACCAGTGTTAGAAAGCATTCGTGCAACGAACCAAGACATGACATTGGAAATGGCATCGAGTAGCGAAGACTTGCCCGCACCGTTCTTTCCGACAAAGAGATTTGCATGACGGTCAAAACCCAATATTGACAAATCCCAAATGCCCCTAAAGTTGTGTATTTCAATTCCGGTTAACAGCATAATAATAGCATTATTTACATCCAATTAAATCTTCCTTTTCATAAATTAAACACACCAAATCGAGATTTGCAAAGATACGATTTTTATGCCAATTCGCAATTAAGAAACAAATGTTTTTGCACCAATTCCATATTATTGAATCCCAAACTCACACTATCGAGCCCCCCCGTCAACGGTCAGTTCTGTGCCTGTGATATACGAGCTGGCATCACAAAGCAAGAAAACGATAGCATTGGCTACCTCTTCAGGACGGGCGAAGCGCTTCATTGGCAAAGCCTTGGCTGTCTCTTGCAACATTTCCTCGGTCACATTCCCGGTTCGTATCATGGCCGTATCGGTCGTCCCTGGGAGCACACAATTGACACGAATCTTCTTCCCTACCAAGTCGATGGCCATGTTGCGGGACATACCCACCAAGGCACTCTTGGAAGCGGAATAGACCGAATTGCCTGCATGAACGACCTTCGGTCCATCGACAGACGAAACGAACACGACGGAGCTGCCTTTTTGCAGTTTCTTGGCCTTCAACAGTTTGTTCACCAACAAGATTGGGGCAAAGAAGTTCGTTTCCATCAGTCTGTCCATTCCTTTCCTGTCAACAAACTGGAACGGGGTCATCTCAGCCACACCTACACAATTGGCTACACCATCAAGAGGCGGAATCTGAGCCACGACAGCCTCAACTGCCTCTTCATCGGTCAAATCGAGGGCGAGTTGGCTATGGCCTTCTCCCGTAAGCAGCGACAAAGTTTCCTCAAGCCGCAGCACATTCCTGCCCACAGCCACGACTTTTGCCCCCATTTCGGAACAAAGGCAAGCCGTAGCCCTCCCGATGCCCGACGAGGCTCCAGTGACCATAAGGATCTTCCCTTCCAACGAAAACGGATTGTTCATGTCAAAGATGGGATTTAACAACGTCATAAAGTTCCTGGATGGTTTGCGCATCGCGCATCTCCTGTGCTGTCAGGGCAACGTCGTATTCGCTCTTTACCATTGCCATGATCGATAAGGCAAGAAACGAACTCCATTCCTCCAAATCGCGGAAACGGGTTTCCGCCGCAAACTCACTTGCGTCAGTGTCATCAAACTGACTTGCAAAATTGTTGATGAAATTTTGAATATCCATAATTATCAATAAATTTTTTCATAGATGCCAATTAATTTCTCCGCCACCAACTTGTTGTCCAACCCGTCGGCAACGATTCTCTCGCGACCTTTGGTCTTGCCTTCAAACGCCAACGCCTTTTGGAGCAATCCGGCCAATTCCTCGGCGTTCCGCGTTTGGGCCA
>CALFIT010000311.1 GCA_937877465.1 uncultured Bacteroidales bacterium
TACAATAATTCCGCGATAGTTGCCCAACATAACGAATTAAAACTTAATTTTGCACCCAAATTCAAACGCATCATGTTTAGCGAACAGGAACAAATCAGACGTAATTCGTTGGCCGAACTCTACAAGCTCGGCATCAACCCGTATCCGCAGGCCGCGTTCCCCGTGAACGTACGCACCACGGACATCCTCGAACAATTCGACGACAACAACCCCGACCAGTTTCAGGAGGTCGCCCTCGCAGGCCGCATCATGAGCCGCCGCATCATGGGCGCCGCCTCGTTCTGCGAACTGCAAGACCCGCACGGCCGCATCCAGCTCTATGTGAAGCGCGACGAGATCTGCCCGGGCGAGGACAAGACCCTATACAACACGGTGTTCAAGCGCCTTCTCGACATCGGCGACTTCATCGGCGTGAAAGGCTTCGCCTTCCGCACGCAGATGGGCGAAATCTCGGTTCACGTCAAGGAACTGACGGTGCTGAGCAAGAGCCTGCGCCCGCTGCCCATCGTCAAGGAGAAGGACGGCGTGAAGTACGACGAGTTCAACGACCCCGAGCTGCGCTACCGTATGCGCTATGTTGACCTCGTGGTGAACGACCGCGTGAAGGACATCTTCATCACCCGCACCCGCATCATCGACAGCATCCGCCGTTTCTTCAACGAGAGCGGCTATCTCGAAGTGGAAACGCCTGTGCTTCAAGCCATTCCGGGCGGCGCCACGGCGCGTCCCTTCATCACGCACCACAACGCCTTGGACATCCCCATGTACCTCCGCATCGCCGACGAGCTTTACCTGAAGCGCCTCATCGTGGGCGGCTTCGAGGGCGTGTATGAGTTCTCGCGCAACTTCCGCAACGAGGGCATGGACCGCACCCACAACCCCGAGTTCACGGGTCTTGAAATCTATGTGGCCTACAAGGACTACCTCTGGATGATGGACTACACCGAGGAGATGATCCACCGCTGCGTGATGGACGTGTTGGGCACCGACACCGTGAAGGTGGGCGACAACGAGATCTGCTTCAAGCGTCCCTTCAAGCGCATCACCATGATCGACAGCATCAAGGAGAAGACCGGCATCGACATCACCGGCATGGACGAGGCCCAACTGCGCGAGGTGTGCAAGCGACTCGACATCGAGGTCGATGACACGATGGGCAAGGGCAAGTTGGTGGACGAGATCTTTGGCGCAAAGTGCGAAGGGACGTATATCCAGCCGACCTTCATCACCGACTATCCCGTCGAGATGTCGCCGCTCTGCAAGCGCCACCGCGACAATCCCGAGCTGACCGAGCGCTTCGAGCTGATGGTGAACGGCAAGGAATTGGCCAACGCCTACACCGAGCTGAACGACCCCATCGACCAACGTGCCCGCTTCGAGGAACAGATGCACCTCAGCGAGCGTGGCGACGACGAGGCCATGTTCATCGACCAGGACTTCCTCCGCGCCCTCGAATACGGTATGCCCCCGACTTCAGGCATGGGCATCGGCATCGACCGTTTCGTGATGCTGCTCACGGGACAGACCACGATTCAGGAAGTGCTGCTGTTCCCGATGATGCGTCCCGAGAAGGTGGTCAAGAACGCCACGAAGGAAGACTTCATGGCCTTGGGTATGGCAGAAACATGGGCTACTTTGCTCTTGAGCAACGGCTACAACACGATGGACCAGCTGAAAGCCGAGAAGCCCACCGCCCTGCGCGAGAAGCTGAACGGCCTGCGCAAGAAGAACAAGCTCGACATTCCGGCCTTGAGCCTCGAAGACGTCGAGGCGTGGCTGAAAGCCTAAAGCAAAAAACGCGAGGTTTTGCGCCTCGCGTTTTTCGTTTATTTCACCCGCAGTCGTTGCCCGATTTGCAGGGGCTTGCTTTCCTTGATTTTGTTGAGTTGGCAAAGTTTCTTGACCGTGGTATGGTTGTTTTTGGCAATCTTGCTCAG
>CALFIT010000312.1 GCA_937877465.1 uncultured Bacteroidales bacterium
GCCCTCAGGTCGGGGGTCTATCTCTATCGCCTCACCCTGACGGACGAAAGCGGCTTTTCGCGCACCGTCTGCCAGCGGATGCTCATCCAAAGATAGGCGACGCAAAAATAATTTTTCCGAGGAACGCAATAAGCAAAATGAAATATCGTTATCTTTGCAATTTTAAATACCGAATTGGATATGAAAAT
This sequence comes from uncultured Bacteroidales bacterium, assembly GCA_937877465.1. GTDB lineage: Bacteria > Bacteroidota > Bacteroidia > Bacteroidales > F082 > Limimorpha. The sequence goes on from CALFIT010000312.1 coordinate 189, forward strand.
TAGAAGACTGTTTCTTGCCGCTTTGGTTTTGACGGCGGCCAACATGTACGGACAAAGTTACTCTTTCGGCGGCTATGCCCCCAATGTCATCACGACAGCAGTGCCTTTCGTTTCCATCGCTCCCGATGCCCGAGGCGGCGCCATGGGCGACTGCGGCGTGGCTTCAACACCCGATGTGTATTCCATGCACTACAACCCTGCCAAGTATGTCTATTTGGAGGACAAGCTGACCATTGGATTGAACTACAGCCCTTGGCTGACCAACTTGACGAAGGACATGAATCTTGCCTATTTGGCCGGTGCCTACAAAATCAACGACCGTTCGGCAGTGGCAGCCACGCTGCGCTATTTCAACTGCGGCGAAATCAACTTCAGAGATCCTAACAACTACGACTTGGGCACCTACAACCCGAATGAATGGGCTATCGATGCCACCTATTCGCGTATGCTCGGCGACTATTTGGCTGGTGCCGTGGCAGGCCGTTTCATCTATTCCAACCTCACCCAGGGCGTGACCGATTACGGCAAGGCGGGTTGGTCGGTGGCCGCCGACGTCTCCGTCTACTACAAGCGTCCCGTCGAATGGTTCCGCACCATTGATGCCGACTTTGCATGGGGCGCCGCCATCACCAACATCGGCAGCAAGGTGAGCTACAACGGATCTTCCGACCGTCGCGACTTCATCCCGACCACCTTGCGCGTCGGTAGCAGCCTGAAACTTGAGCTTGACGAATACAACACGTTGGAATTCAATGTCGACTTGTCGAAACTGATGGTGCCTACGCCGCCCGCGTATGTCAGGGACTCCATCACCGGCGCCATCGTGACCGACCCCGAAACGGGACTGCCCACCTTGCAACCGGGTAGCTACGACAACAACGTTTCCGTGGTCCAAGGCATGATCCAGTCGTTCTACGACGCTCCAGGCATGGGCTATAACTACGAGACTGGGCAATGGGACCACTACGGCAAATTCTATGAGGAGCTTTGCGAAGTCATGGTTGGCGTGGGAGTCGAATATTGGTACAACAACATTTTCTCCGTGCGTGCGGGCTATTTCAACGAGACCGCGCTGAAGGGCAACCGCAAGTATGTCACCGCTGGTGCCGCACTGAAATACAATATGTTTGGCTTGGATGTGTCATACCTCATCCCCATCAGCTCAGTGGCGGGCAGCAACCCGTTGGAGAAGACCTTGCGCTTCAACCTGACCTTCAACATGGGCGGGAAGAAGAGCTGACTTTACATTTGTTTTTGGTTTGACGAGAGAGAAGCGGCTTCAGGGTCGCTTCTCTTTTTGTGTCAGAACACCAACGCCAAAAGCACATACAGCCAGTGGGCGGCGATGCCTGCCGCGAGGCCGCCGAGGGTGTGCGCCCCGATGGCCTTGCCGATGAGCTTGCGGTAGCCAAGGCTGTCGAGCATGGCGGCGTGGGTGCTCAGGAAACCGCTCCAGCACATGCCGATGGCCGTGAACACGGCGATGGCGTTGTTGTCGATGATGCCTTCGGTGATGAAACGAGGCACCAAGCCGATGGCGGCACCCACCGCGCCAAGGGCGGTCATGGGGAACGAAATCAACGCGCCGTCCTTGAAGCCGAAGAGCCAGTCGAAGATGAAGTTGACCTTGTTGGCCGCCCAGCTGATGACGGGCACGCCCTCGTAGGCCACGCCGAGATAGGTGCCGTCGTCGCCCGCCGGACCGAAGGTGAGCATCATCACGATGGTGGAGATGCACAGCACGCCCGGGATGATGGCGAAGCCGATGCCGACGCCGTCCTTGCCGCCGTCCAAGAGCGAGTTGAGGAAACGCATGAACACGCCGCCTTCGCTCTTGAAGGTGATCTGCTGCTCGTCGCCACCAAATTCCTCATCGACAGGGGCATCCAATTCAGGATAGGTCTTTAAGGTGGAACGTTGCATCAGCCGCGTGCTGACGATGCTGCCGATGATGGCGCCCGCCACGCCGACCAAGGCTCCCTTGCCGTAGCCGAGGCCCGTCATGAAGGCCACCACCACGAGGCCCATGCCGAAGGCCGTGCCGAAGTTGGTGAGCGAAACGAGCTGGTACTTCTTGAAATAGCGGTTGAAGTTCTTGTCGTGCGCGAGGGTGATGATGGCGGGGTTGTCGCTGAGGAAGGTCATAATGGCACCCAAGGCTGCCACGCCGGGCAGGTTGTAGAGCGGCTTCATCAGTGGGCGAAGAAGGTTCTCCAACAGGCGCACCACGCCGAACTCGGTCAGCAGCTTGCTGATGGCGCCCATCAGCACGCAGATGGCCATGATGTAGAACACGGTTTCGAGCAGCAGGTGGTAGGCCGTCTGCATGAAGGTGTTCAGCATCTTGGGCAGCGTCATCTTGTAGGCCAACAGCCCGAAGAAGGCGAAGAAGACGATGAGGAAGATGAAGGCTTCCACGCTTCGTTTCGTGGTGAACGTGAGCGGGTGCTTCAGCGAAGCCTCGATTTTCTTGAAGATTCTTTCCACCCTGTGGTGATAGTCGAGGGTGTTGCGTTTTTCGGTGTCGTATTTCGTTTTAGCCATGGCGAATTACTTTTTGATGAATGCATGAAGCAAATCGACCTTCCATGTGAGGCCGATGTTGCCTTGGAACTTGCTCTCGCCGTCAACGCTGGTGTGCGAGCCGCAGAGGTGGAGGCGCAGGCTACGGTCGGCCAGTGGATAGAACTCGAAGCCGAGGCTCTCGAAGTCCACCTTCTTGCCGGGGACGACGTATTGGTCGTAGGCTTCGGTGCTGGGCAGTTGGGCTTGGTTGTAGTCGTAGCCCGCCTTGGCGAAGACAATCCATTTTGGCCCGATGTCGACCCCGATGCCGAAGATGGCGGTGATGTCCTGACCGAAGAAGTGCTCTTGCTTGAACGAGGCACGGTTGGTGACGTCGAGGTACATCTCCACGCCGTTGAATTGCAGCTTGTTGCCGAGCGAGATGTAGTTGATGAACTTGCCTTGCTCGTATTCGATCATGTTGACCGAGTAGGTCGTCTTGAAGTGCTCGAAGTTGCCGTACCACATGAGGTTGTAGGCGTAGATGCTCTGCATGGCTTGGCTGATGAACGGCGAGTTGCACACTTGGAACAGCACATGGTTCTTGCCCGAATTGTCCTTGAAGTTGAGCGACGCGCCCACGGCATAACAGCACACGGTGTTCCAGAACTCGGTGCCATAGTAGATGTCGATGGGGTTGGTGTCGTATTCCCAGCCGCCGATGGCCACCACTTGTTTTCCGGCGGAGAGGAAGAGGTTGTCGGTGAAGTTCCAGTTGAGGTAGGCCCAGTCGGTGCCTTGGAAGAAGGTGTTGGCGAAGCTGATGTTGGGCGCGTTGATGCGCTGGCGCAGGTGATACGAGAACTTGCTGCCGATGGTGCCGTCCAAGGCCACGACCAAGTACTTACCAGCGAAGCCGTGGTCCCACGAGGGCGCAACGGTGTCGTGTCCAGGATGGTAGTCGACGGTGAAGTCGGCGCGGGTGTTGAGTTGGAGGTTGTCTAAGGTGACAAAGGGTTTCTTTTCTTGCGAGAAGGCATGAATGCCAATAAAAAATCCTAAAAATGAGAGTATTAGCGCTTTTTTCATATGGTTCCGATTTTCGCGGCAAAAGTAGGGAATTATTTGGCACTAAAAGAGGTTAAATTGGTATGTTGTTGAGAAAAGTTTTCTCATGGCTGTGATTTTTTTAATATTGCAGCGATTAATATAGAAAAGGCATAGATATGAATGGCATCATGGATATTATAGAGGAGAATATGGATGGCATTAAGTCCATTTGCCATTTCTATGCATCGATGAGCTCGTTTTTGTCGGAAGAGGATGTTTTCCAAGAGGTTGTATATAATTTGCTGAAAAGTTTCAAGAAATATGAAAGGCGGAAAGACTGTAAAGTATCAACTTGGGTTTATAGGGTTGCAATAAACGTCTCTATTTCGCTGATGCGCAAGGAAAATCGCGTGTATTATACATCACTTGATGAGGTTCCCATAGAAAATGAGTTTGTCGATAGTGGTTTTGACAAGGAGGAAATAGAAGATTTGAATTCAGTGATCAAAAGACTTGAGGTTGAGGAACAAACTTTGTTGTTCTTATACCTTGAAGATAAATCATATAAGGAGATGTCTGAAATATTGGGCATTTCGGTAAGCAATGTCGGCACAAGGCTGCAACGAGTGAAGTCGAAACTAAAGAAGATTAGCAATGAAAACCTATAATCCATATACAATGTGGCTGAAAAAGCACAGGAATGGCGTAAATGGTGCGATATGCATTGCTGTTGCATTATTTTTGCTTGTTTCATTGGTGATTTATGGAATTCGTGAGAATGGAACAATTTCGGGTGTAACCATTCTCATTGCGATGTATGCGTTTACGCGAGGATTGTTTACGATGGTTTTGGGTTTTAAAGAAAACGATTTGGGATTGTCTGTTTACAAGCATGTCCGCATTGAATTGTATAACAAATTGTTTTTTGTATATGAAAGAATGCTTTGGATTTGGGTTTTGTTGCCTGTCATAACGATATGCAGTTGGTTTGTTGTCGGAAATGAGGAGGGGAGAAAGTGGTGTGTTGTGGTTATGGGATTGATTTCCATTGTGTTGATACTCGTTTTTACGAAACCGTTAATCCGGAAAAAACGTGGTTTGCACAAAAGGATAAAAGAAATAGAAAACGACCTTGTTGAGACAAACGCTTCTTCTTGAGCGAGGTCTTCAAAATCAACAGAAGTGTTATAAACCATTAAATTCTATGTATTATGGAAAAAAATGTAAATTTCCTGAGTAAGGAAGATTTCAACAGCTTCTTTAAGAATGCTGTTGAGGTATTGTTAGATGCTCAAAAGAACTCAATTCCTGTGGTGTCATGAGAAAAACACAAGGTTTGATAGAGGTGGTGATTGGACTTCTTGGTACAATCGCCATACTCCTCTTAGGGAATTATTGGTCTTACATCCCATTGGTTGTATATGGCGTCCTGTCAATAGCATTAATTCGCAGGATTGCTGTTGAACAACCGTCAAAGGAAGAGGCGTTATGTGTTCGAAAACGCAATGTCGTTACTCTTATCTGTTGGGCTCTTGCGGCCGCCATCTGTTATTTTACGTTTAAGGGTGCGAGGATTGGCGAGAACGGTGAATGGTTTGTCCTTTCTGCATACATGTTTTTGCTGATGCACGGAATCGCATTTTTGGCTCCAGTTAATTCGTTCCCCAACGAAAAATAACCCATTCTTGCGAATTGCGAATTCGCAAGGCTTGAGAAGGGAATTTTCAATTCCCGGATGATAATTGTAGAGACGTCACAATGTGGCGCCTCTACGTTTTTTTTTGTGTGGCTGTAGGGATACACCGCGTGCGTCTGCCCAACCCATCGTTTGTCTGACACATTTGATGCGGACACATTCGATGTGTCCCTATGGGCCTGCCGGGGTGCTGCCGTAGGTCGCCGACCTACGGTTACAGGGAGGTTGCGTCTTACAGACGCGGAGTCGGCTGATAATTCGTTTAATTCGTATAATTCGCCGATGTCCAAAAATAAACGGGGCGGATTCGCTCCGTCCCGATTTGGGGTGTGTCGGGGATTGAAATCGCCCGATGAAATCTTTATCCAATCTCAATGGTCTGAACGGCCTGTTTCTTCTCTTCCAAGGTCACCTTTGGGATGCCGATGTAGAGGATGCCGTTTTCGACTTTCGCACTGATTTGGTCCTTGTGGATGTCCTCAGGTAGCATCACGGTTTGGCGGAAGTGCTCCACCGAGAACTCGTGGCGCAGGTAGCGCGTTTCGTTGTTCTTCTCCTCGTGCTTGGTTTCCTTGGTCATCTCGACGACAAGGTTGCCTTCAGCGTCGATGCTCAGCTTCACGTCGTCCTTGGTGAGGCCAGGGATGCAGAGTTCGAGCTTGTAGTTGTCCTTCGTCTCCATGATGTTCATGCGAGGAGTCGAGTAGGTGTTGTCGGTCCAGTTCATCAGTTCGTTGAACAGCGTCGGCATAAAGTCTTGGTTTCTTCTTGTTACTAACATGGTTTTGATCTCCTATTTTTTAGTTGTTTGACTTGTTCGTTTGTGTTCCGCAGGGACTTACATCGCCTGCTTAATGTCTGTCGCCCCTACGGGGCTTTGCTCAGACGACCTCGCATAGTCAAATTCTTTGCCAAGACCCAAAATAGGCCAAATACCATGTTTTTACTGACAAAATTTCCGAATTGTATGGTTTTTTGAAGAAATAATATGACAAAATTTCCGATTTATAATGGTTTTCGTGCGATATTATTCCGTACTTTTGCAGTCTGAAACGCGCGACTTTATCATGGAAGAAAAGCTTTTCAATAAGAATTACCTTTGCCTTTGCGCCGCTAACTTCTTGTTTTTCTTTTCGTTCTATCTGCTGCTGCCTGTGCTGCCTTTCTTCATCAAGGAACAGTTTCAGGCGGGTAATGCGATGATTGGAACGGTGATCTCGTGCTACACCTTGGCTACCCTCGTGGTGCGTCCTTTTTCGGGCTACATGATGGATACCTTCAAGCGCAAGCCCTTGTATCTGTTGGCTTTGTCGCTTTTCACGGCGGTGTTTGTAGGCTATCTTTTTGCCGCCACCATCACCTTATTAATAATCGTGCGCATCCTGCATGGCTTGGCCTTTGGCCTCACTTCGGTGGGCGGCAACACCTTGGTCATCGACGTGGTGCCGTCGGAGCATAGGGGTGAGGGCATCGGCTATTTCGGCGTGGCCAACAACATCGCCATGGCCGTCGGCCCGATGACTGGCTTGTTCGTCTATGAGCATTTCAGCTTCAACGCCATCTTCATGGGCTGCATGGCGTGCAGCCTGCTTGCGGTTCTGTTTGCTTCCCAAATCAAGCATCGGGTGCGACCGCCGGTGAAACGGCCTCCCATTTCGTTAGACCGTTTCATCCTTCTGAAAGGGCTGTTGGCGGGCGTGTCGTTCATGCTGCTGGCTTTTGCCTACGGGCAGATTTCCAACTATATCGCCCTCTATGCCAAGGAGATGGGCCTGAGTATCAGTAGTGGCTTGTTCTTTACTGTCTATGCCGTTGGTCTCATCACCTCCCGTTTGTTTGCGGGGAAGATGGTGGACAAGGGAAAGGTGACGCAAACCATCACTTTGGGCTTGGGCATCGTGGTGCTGGCTTTGTTTGGTTTAGGCATGTGCCATCATTTCAATCGGTTGGGCAGCGACTATACGGCGGTGGCATTTTTGGCCGTCGCCTTGGTCTGCGGCTTGGGCTTCGGGGCGGCGTTCCCTGCGTTTAACGCCTTGTTCATCAATTTGGGCACCAATGCGCAGCGCGGCACGGCCACGTCCACCTACCTGACCACATGGGACTTGGGTCTCGGCATCGGCATCTTCTCGGGCGGAATGCTCTCGGAGCATTTCTCGTTTTCGGCGGCCTACCTCGTCGCCGACGCGGTGGTGCTGGTGTCGCTCATCTTCTTTGTCATTGTCGTAACGCCTCATTATCAGAGGAATAAATTGAGATGATTATGGACACGAGACTTCGGGACGCGGGACGCGAGACGTTGGGCTATGTTTCGATTCGTGATGCTTTAAGGGAAGACGCCCCCTTCATCGCCCGCGTGGTGCTGGCTGGCATTGATATGCTCGACATCGGCGAACCGCTTCCTGAAGAGCAAAAACCCATCTTTGCGCATTTGGTTGACATCTGCCGTATGGAAGACACCTTATATAGTTATCGTAATACCCGCATTGCCGAGGTGGAAGGCAACCCAGTAGGGGCTTTGGTGGCCTATGATGGCGCGAAGTACGCCGAGATGCGCGCAAAGACTTTTGGCCTTGTGCAGCAAACTTCAGGCATGGATCTCAACAAGAACGCGATGGAAACCGGCGCTGGCGAGTTTTATTTGGATAGCATGGCCATCCTGCCCGAATTCCAAGGCCGCGAAATCGGCAAACAACTGATGCTCGACCGCATGGAATGGGCAAGGAACAACGGCTTCGCTTCCGTGACCTTGCTCGTCGACAAGGACAAACCGCGCCTGCGGAAATACTATGAAAGCTTGGGATTCGGCTTTAAGGAAGAGATATTTGTGTTTGGGGCGTGGTATGACAAAATACTGAAAAATGTTTGAGAATTAATTGCATTTACCTATTTTTGCGCCAATTAAAACCAACTAACGATGAAAAAACTTCTTCTTCTTGTCATTATTGCGATTTCTCTCCAACTCTCCGCCCAGGAAATGCTCGTCGGCTCCTACAACATCCGCTACAAGAACTGGAACGACAGCGTGCAAGGTGAACAGTGGCCCAAACGCTGCCAGGTCATCTGCGACCAAGTGAACTTCATGTCCCCCGACGCTTTCGGTGCCCAAGAGGTGCTATACGGGCAACTTTGCGACATGCTGAAAGCCCTCGACGGCTACGACTACATCGGCATCGGGCGCGACGACGGCAAGCAAGGCGGCGAATTTGAGCCGATTTTCTACAAGAAAGACAAACTGACGCTCCTCGACCACGGCGACTTCTGGCTCAGCGAGACGCCTGAGAAACCCGGTTTGGGCTGGGACGCAGCCTGCATCCGCATCTGCACTTGGGGCAAGTTCGCGGTTAAGACAGGTGTACCGATGCGTCGCCACGGCTTGTTCAACAAAAGGGCAAAGAAGACGGTACCTACGTTTTATTACTTCAACCTCCATATGGACCATGTGGGCGTGGTGGCGCGGCGCGAGGCGGCCAAGCTCGTGGTGGCCCGCATCCGCGAGATAGCGCAAGGCGCACCCGTCGTTGTCACCGGCGACTTCAACGTCGATCAAACCAACGAGATTTATACTATTTTCACCAACTCGGGACTGTTGAAGGATTCCTACGATGCCGCCCGGATCCGCTTTGCGGAAAACGGCACGTTCAACGCCTTCAAGACGGAGTATTTCACCACCAGCCGCATCGACCATGTGTTTGTGTCGCCCAACACGCAGGTCGAGGCGTATGGCGTGCTGACCAACAGCTATTGGACACCCGACGACAGCGATGACCTTACCAAAGCCGCCGATGCGCCGCAGGAAATCTCATTCGACACCCACATTCGCCGCAATCCTTCCGACCATTATCCGGTGTTCGTCAGGGTGAA
>CALFIT010000313.1 GCA_937877465.1 uncultured Bacteroidales bacterium
TTATGTCAATACTTTAGCGTATAATGGCGGCGATATCGACATCGTCGGCTCTGGAGGTGCTTATCTCAGGTTCAATGCCGCTTCCAACCAGGAACGTTTCCGTTACTACAAGTCGAGCACCTACACCAACCAGAAGGCCATCCAGCTGTATAAGAAAACCGTGACGACTACGACGCAAGCCGTCAGCCTCAGTGCGGGCTGGAACTGGTGGGCACCCATCGTGGCCACCACCCCGTCGGCCTTGCAGACGGCGTTGGGCGACCTGACGATAGAGGCACAAGACGGCACAACGCCCGAAAGCCTCGTCCCAGGCCAGATGTATAAGGTGCATACACCCGAAGGAGGCTCGTTCACCCTCTCGGGCACGATGCCTTCAAGCGTGAGCTACGCCTTCGGCAACGGTCCCAACTGGTTCGGCACGACGGCAGCGACCAACCTCGACGACCTCGGCATCACCCCCGCCTCAGGCGACAAGATCGTATCGCAAGACGGCGGCTTCGCCATCTACAACGGCAACGCATGGACAGGCACACTCACCACCCTACAGCCCGGCAAAGGCTATCTCTACATCTCGACCCATTAAGCGGTCAGGTCTTCTTGCTTTCTTTTTTTTGTATTTCCGTTGATGCGTTTCGCGCCCTTCATTGGGCGATTGAGTGTTGATTTTTTCAAAATTCGCATTATAATACTGCATATGAACAATATTTATTTGGTTATTATTGCTATTTTTGTCAAATATTAACCAAACGAATCGTATTATGCAATTGTACGCTTTCAAGAAAACCGCGTTGACCTTGTTGTTGACGGCCTTCGGCATTGCCTCGTTTCCGCAATCTTATTATTCCGTCTTCGTTGCCACCGACCGGCATGAAAAAACTTCCAATCTGCAAGATGTGGTCACCCAAGCGAGGGACTATGTGGTACAGACGTATAACGATAGTCTTTCGGCCGTAGTGCATGGCGGCGACTTGGTCGGCAGTGGAGGAGGCAACAACCCCAGCGGCTCACTGAATACCGTCAACGCAGAGTTTCTCGGAAAGTTAACAAACTTGACGAATAGCGACATTTACTACACTTGGGGCTCGCACGACGCAAACATGGAAAAGGGTAACACCAACGGCTATTTGGTCAGCTCGGGCGTGGTGACGCGCGACATGTCGGGCGCAGTCGACTTGGACGGGAAAGCCTGGCTGTGGGGCATTGACTATAATGAGATGACCAATTATAACACTGCCACATCGGGTGCGGAGGCTTTTACCAACTGGGTCAACGGCCTTCCAAGCGACGACCATCGTGCCATCATCATCATGAGCCATGTGCCCATGCACTACCGGCGCGGCGACAACCATGGCGCCGTCCCGTGGCTCACGGCCATCAATGCGGCGGCAAGCGACAAAGACATCGTATTCCTTTGGGGACACAACCATACCGGTTCAACCACCAACGACAGCAACCACGCCTACGTCGCCGTGGGAGGCACCGTCACACCAGAAGCCAGCAGCAGTAAAGGCGAGCCGGCAGATGGCGGCGGACCTGGCGGCGGCGGCGGTACCGCAGGCACCCCCGTCACCATCCAATTCACCTATATGAATGCCGGATACATCACGACGGGAACAATACATGGTTGGAACGGCTCCTCCATCACCGTCACCAACGACAGCATCATCATCGACAACTTCTCGACCACGGCAAAATATGCCACGCGTCGCATTGGCCGCAAAGACCCCGTTCCCTATGTGGAGACGAACACCTTTGTCGCAGGCTGGAACTGGTGGGCACCCACCGTGGCCACGACCGCGACAGCCTTGCAGACGGCGTTGGGCGACCTGACGATAGAGGCACAAGACGGCACGACGCCCGAAAGCCTCGTCCCAGGCCAGATGTATAAGGTGCATACGCCCGAAGGAGGCACGTTCACCCTCTCGGGCACGACGCCCGAAAGCGTGAGCTACGACTTCGGCAACGGTCCCAACTGGTTCGGCACGACGGCAGAGACCAACCTCGACGACCTCGGCATCACCCCCGCCACAGGCGACAAGATTGTATCGCAAGACGGCGGCTTCGCCGTTTACCAAAACGACGCGTGGACAGGCACGCTCACCACCCTACAGCCCAGCAAAGGCTACATCTATTGGTCGGCAGCATCGGCCCGATAATCAGTGACAATTCCGTAACCGGCGAAAAAAAATTTCCCATTTTACTTGACTTTCTGGTTTTTGATGTTATAACTTTGTAGCGTCAAAAGGCACTATTGATGTCCTTACGATGCTTTGTTTGCCTTTGCACAGAAAAGTAACTCACTGATTAACAACAACATAAAAATTAAACACTATGAAAAGATCTTTATTTTTGCTCATGGCATGTGTCATCGGCTTCAGTGCCTTTGGCCAAACAATCCAACTGCGTTCCGCCGACAAGGCCGAATGCGTGAAAAGCGACATGACGAGCCTCACGGCTTCGTTCTCATTCTCC
>CALFIT010000314.1 GCA_937877465.1 uncultured Bacteroidales bacterium
CACTATGCACATCGTGGTCGCGAAACGGAACCGCCTCCGTATACAACAGCGTAAAATCTACCGCCGCCGTCTGCGTCTGTTGACGTATTCTTTTATCCGCCGCCGCGTTCAGCACCTCATCATTCGCCGCTATCTTCTGCCAATTCTCTCCCTCATAACTCGCGTCCCCGACCTTCAAAACGCCCTTATGCGCCTCGTCAGAAATGCTGTATACATAAATGAGCTTTTGAACAAACGCCCTCTTAAATACCGCTTCACTCATTTTTGTGCTTTCCCCCGCTCGCCTAAAACTAAATCTAAAAACCGCACTTTTTTATTCTTTTCCCAATCCATTATAACACAATAAATTCCATTATGCTTTGTATTATCGCCAGTCAAACAGCCATCGCACGCTTTTGAAATTATTTTTCTCTCAAACAAATCTTCTTCAACGATTTCTTTTTCGCAGCACGATAACGGCACAACGCATTTTAAGCCGTCCATTTGCCAGATATTCCATACAATTATGTTTGCAAATTCCGCCGCTTCTTTCTCTAAAAGACTTTCTCCCCATCTCTCCTCATAATGCTCATCTATCGTGAGAAAAACATTCTTTCGCGCAATTAAGACACCAGGCGAGCGGATGGTGTCGGGGTCGGTACCGTCGCCGTTCCACGAGTCGTAGTGCGCCCCGCACACCACATATTCCTCGGGTCGCGTCACGCCCCATTGGATGCCGATGATGTTGTCGCCCGTCTCTTCGGGGAAGCCCGGCTTGTTCACCTTGAAGTCGTGCTTGATGACGGTGTCGAGGCCGAGGCTGCTGTAACGGTCGTAAAGCCAGTCCTGCACCTCGAAGATGTGGCGGCTGTCGCAACGGCGGTTGTAGTAGGAGCAGAGGTGCGCGATGGTGGCCTCGATGCTGTCGGTGGAGACCGAGTCCATCAAGGCGCGGATGGTCGGGTTTTCCGTCGTCACCGAAGGATAGGTGTGCTCGTAGATGTGCGGCGGTTGGGCGAATGTGGCAATACCACAGAACAGCATTGACAAAGCAAATAATAGTCTTTTCATGGTCTTTTATTTTTGGTCGGCCCTTCGACAGGCTCAGGGACCTTGGTTTTATCAAAGCTAAGGTCGTTGAGCTTGTCGAAACGCCGATACGGTTTTACAAGCCTTTCACATGGGGTTTTCCGGCAACAAAATCTTTCAGATAAAACGGCTCGAAATAAGCCACGTCGACGAAATCGTGGTTCAGCAATGCCTTGTCTGCCAAGGGACGCATATAGGCCGCCGAAGGCGCAAAACCGTCTACAATCTTAATATCTGATTGGTTTTCGAACAGTTCTGTCAGCTTCGGGGCACCGTCGCCAAAGAGCCACAGGCGGTGGTCTTTCCTCAAATCCTCAAACGAGTTTTCGTCGATGACCAAAGCAGCGGTGTCGTCAATTTTGTTCATTTGGGCATCGAAAACGGCGGCGTAGACCTCCATCCTACGGGCGTCAATCATGGGGACAAGCAGGTCGTTTTCGGCGATTTGGCTACCGAGTTTGGCTTTCAGCCCGTAGGCCATGGCTTCCAAGGTGTCGATGGCCATCAGCGGCAGGTCGGCGGCATAGCAGATGCCTTTGGCCGTGCTCACGCCGATGCGCAGGCCCGTGTAGGAGCCAGGACCTTTGCTCACCGCCACGGCATCGAGTTGTCGGTAATCGATTTCGGCCACTTCCATCACCTCGCGGATAAAATTGGTAATCTTCTCTGAATGAGCGTTTTGTCCCATCGTTTCGCGCAAGGCGATGGTGCAACAACTGTCGTTGAGTGCCACCGAACAAACCGGCGTGGCCGTTTCCAAACAAAGTATCATATCGCGTCTGTTTTGTGGGGCAAAAATAAGGAATAATTTTGAATGCCACACGGGAAACCCAAGCCATCAGACCTATTTATTTTTTATTTTTAATTAATCCGTTCCAATAAAATCCTTACCTTTGCCCAAATTTTATCTTGCCTAATTATGCAAATTGCATAAATTATTAAAAATCAGTTCCTTAGACTTTTCTAATGGGACTTAGGAGGCGAAGCTGTAGAATGACGAAACCCAACATTTTTATCTCTGAAGCCACCCAACGCAATTGGGACAAGCTGCAACACGACGGCCACGGTCGCTTGACGCGACGGGCCAACAAGAGCCGCTCGCAAAAGATCATCACGCCCGAAGGCTATGTGATGGCGGGCAGCCTGCCGCGTTTCGTGGACGAATTGAGGGACACCACTTATCCCATCAACGACTTGATTTTCAGCCTCTGCGCCATGTTTTTGGAGCACAACAAGGTGAACGCGGCCAACAAACGCCGTTTTTTCGAGGAATATACGCAATATCGGCGACTCGACGTCAGCGTGCCGCGACAAATCCTCAAAAACCGACAAGACGACTGGATAGGCTTCGTCTATCAGTCGCTGACGGCAGAAGGTAGCCGCATCCTGAAAGGGCTTTACTACACCAAACCCGTGATTGTCAGCGAGATGCTGTCCGACATTCGGGTGCTGAACGGGGAAAAGTTCCTCGACCCGTGCTGCGGTAGCGGCATCTTCCTGCTCAAGGTGGAACACGCCCAATTGGAGCAGCTTTATGGCATCGACAACGACCCTTTGGCCGTGATGATTGCCAAGGCCAACTTGATGGTAAAGTTCAGTGAATCATCGGTTTATCCACAGATTTACCAGATGGACTTCTTGCTTCATGCGGCATCGGCTTTGGGCGACCTCAAGTTTGACTACATCGTCACCAACCCGCCTTGGGGCACCGAGAAAGGCCATTTGCACCGTTCAGAAGTCATCCACTCGAAGGAAAAGGCCTCGTTGTTCTTCACCGAGTCGTTCAAATTCCTCAACAAGAACGGGATACAGCATTTCCTCATGCCCTCGTCGCTGATGAAAATCAAGGTACACGCCGACTTGCGCCGTTTTGTGACCCATGAAACCCGCATGGAATCCATCAAGTGTTACCGCGAGCGGTTCAAGGGCGTGTTTACGGACTTCATCAGCCTGAAAGTCAGCAGGAAACCGATTTTCGGGACGCAGACCTACACCGTCACGACCGAGAAAAACGAGGTGTCGCGCAAGGAGTTCAAGCCCATCGACGACGACTTCTGCGCCATCCCGATGCTCAGCGACCGCGACGAAGCCATCCTCGGTAGGGCCGAGCGAATGCGTCACGACGACCTCTCGCACAGCCGTTGGGCCTTGGGCATCATCACGGGCAACAACGCCAAGGTGCTGAGCGACAGGCCGGGAAAAGGCTTGGAACCCATCTTCACCGGAAAGGACATCGGCAAATACAGCCTGAAGCCTGCCTCGCGCTATGTCAGATACGACCGCGCCAATTTCCAGCAATGCGCGAAAGACGAGTTCTATCGGGCGAAGGAGAAATTGGTGTACAAGTTCGTTTCGGGTCGGCTGTGTTTCACCTACGACGACCAGCAACGGCTGTTCCTCAACAGCGCGAACATCCTCATTCCTGAAGTGGACGGCATGGGCATCAAGACGGTGTTGGCGTTTCTCAATTCGTCGTTGTTCAACTTCTTGTATGTCAAGCGTTTCGACGACTTGAAGATCCTGAAAGGCAACCTTTCGGCCTTGCCGTTCCCGAAGATTACGCCCGAGCAAGACAAGCAACTTTCCGCCTTGGTTGACAGAGCTTTGAGTGGCGATGCCGAGGCCGTATCGGTTATAGATGACTTCATTTTTGGCTTGTATCAACTTGGCAAAGAAGAAATAGATAGAATCTTGAATTTTGAATTTTGAATGATGAATATCCTAGTCACTGGCGGCGCCGGCTTCATCGGCAGCCATACCTTGGTCGAACTTGCAATGGCGGGCCACGAGACCGTGGTCATCGATAACCTCAGCAACTCGAACAAAAAATCCTTAGACCGTGTGGCAGAGCTGACGGGCAAGCCCATCCCTTTCTACGAAGTCGACATCCGCGACCGCGAAGGCCTCAACCGCGTCATGAGTGCCCATCACTTCGATGCCTGCATCCACTTCGCCGGACTGAAAGCCGTGGGCGAAAGCGTGGAGAAGCCTTGGGAATATTATGAAAACAACATCGGCGGCACCTTGGTGCTGCTTGATGTGATGCGCCAGCACTGCTGCAAGAACATCATCTTCTCGTCGTCGGCCACCGTCTATGGCGACCCCGCCATCATCCCCATCACGGAGGAGTGTCCGAAAGGCCATTGCACCAACCCCTACGGCCAGACCAAGAGCATGCTTGAGGAAATCATGATGGACATGCAACGGGCCGACAAGGCATGGAACGTGGTGCTGCTGCGCTACTTCAACCCCATCGGTGCCCATCCGAGCGGCAGGATAGGGGAGAACCCCAACGGCATCCCCAACAACCTGATGCCCTACGTCACGCAGGTGGCCGTGGGCAAGCGTCCCGAACTGGGCGTGTTCGGCAACGACTATCCAACCACCGACGGCACGGGCGTCCGCGATTACATCCACGTCGTTGATTTGGCCCGTGGTCATGTGGCGGCTTTGCAAGCCATCGAAAGAGACTGTGGCTGTGCGATTTACAACCTTGGCACGGGTCAGGGCTACTCGGTGCTCGACGTGGTGAAGGCTTTCGAGAAGGTGAACGGCATCAAGATCCCGTACAGCATCAAGCCACGGCGGGCAGGCGACATCGCCACCTGCTATTCCGACCCCGCCAAGGCGGAGAAGGAACTCGGCTGGAAGGCGCAATACGGACTCGAAGAGATGTGCCGCGACTCGTGGAACTGGCAGCGCAACAACCCCGACGGGTATTGATTGTTTCGTAACAAAACCTACAAAACTTTCAAAACATAGTTTTCCAACCTTTCCAAGCACATCGGCGGCCAATCGGCACGCCGATACGATTCGTAAAAGCAGTCGTGCATCCGTAGGATGCGTTTGGGAAGCATGCCGGTTGGCTGCTTTCCTTATCTCAATAAAGGTTTTGTTGGTTTTGAGAGTTTTGTGAAAATTAACAAATATGAAAGGCATCGTTTTAGCCGGAGGCTCCGGCACCAGATTGTACCCCATTACCAAGGGCGTGAGCAAGCAGCTGCTCCCCATCTACGACAAGCCGATGGTGTATTACCCCATCAGCGCCCTGATGCTCGCCGGCATCCGCGACATCCTCATCATCAGCACCCCACAAGACCTGCCCGGCTTCAGGCGGCTCTTAGGCGACGGCTCCGACTATGGCGTGCGTTTCGAGTATGCCGAACAGCCTTCGCCCGACGGTCTGGCCCAGGCTTTCATCATCGGGGAGCAATTCATCGGCGATGACTGTGCCTGCCTCGTGCTTGGCGACAACATCTTCTACGGCAACGGCTTCACGAAGATGCTGAGAGAAGCCGTGCGCACGGCTGAAGAGGACCAAAAAGCCACCGTCTTCGGCTACTGGGTGGCCGACCCCGAGCGTTACGGCGTGGCCGAGTTCGACCAAAATGGCAACTGCATCAGCATCGAGGAGAAACCCAAGCAACCCAAGTCGAACTACGCCGTGGTGGGCCTGTATTTCTACCCCAACAAGGTCGTCGACGTGGCCAAGACCATTAAGCCGAGCGCACGGGGCGAGTTGGAAATCACCACGGTCAACCAACGCTTCCTTGAGGACGGCGAGCTGAAGGTGCAGACCCTCGGTCGCGGCTTCGCTTGGCTCGACACGGGCACACACGACTCGTTGAGCGAGGCCTCCACCTTCGTGGAAGTCATCGAGAAGCGCACGGGGCTGAAGGTGGCCTGCTTGGAGGGCATCGCCTACCGTCGCGGCTGGATTACGGAAGAAAAGATGCGCGAATTGGCCCAGCCGATGCTCAAGAACCAATATGGGCAATACCTGCTCCGCGTCATCGACGAGTTGAAAGAAAACATTAATTCTGAGACGTTTACACAAAAATAGTGTCTTTGTTCCGTCCAAGGACGGGGAAGAGTAAATTTTAGAGTAAATTATCAGTAAATTTAGAGTAAATTTTTGGTTTATGGAGGATTATGCTAAAATGACCAAACAACAGTACAGGGAAATGTACAACATTGTTGGAGCTGCAATGGAAGTATATAACGCCCTTGGGCGTGGGATGGAAGAGGCTATCTATCAGGAAGCTTTGCAGATGGAGTTGGATGACAGAGGAATAGAATCCCGACGCGAAGTGTGGTTTGACATGTTTTATAAAGGGAGGAAAATGAAAAAACGCTACAAAGCGGATTTTGTGGTTAATGGTGTAATCGTTGAATTGAAATCTGTCAGTGTGTTTTCTCCAGATCATCGTGCCCAATTGTTCAACTACATGAGAATAACGAGACAGAAAAGAGGCATTTTGATGAACTTTGGTGGTAAGAGTTTTGCTGCTGAGCGTTATTGGTATCAAGAAGAGACGGACGATTTCATATTACTCAAGGAGTCCAACTATCGAGACTATGTAGATATGGAAAAAGAATAAAAATTTACTCCCAATTTACTCCGCATTTATGGTAATTTACTTGCTTCTGCCTTGGACAGCAAAAATAAGTAACAGCAAAATAATAATAGAAATATGAGTATTAAAAGATCAATTATTATTACTGGCGGCGCGGGCTTCATCGGGAGCCACGTCGTGCGCCTCTTCGTCAACAAATACCCCGACTACAAGGTCATCAACCTGGACAAGCTGACCTACGCCGGCAACCTTGCCAACCTGAAAGACATCGAAGACAAACCCAACTACAAGTTCGTCCGTATGGACATCTGCGACTTCGAGGGTGTACTAAAACTCATGCAAGACGAGCACGTCGACGGCATCATCCACCTTGCCGCAGAGAGCCATGTCGACAGGAGCATCAAGGACCCGTTCACTTTCGCCCAGACCAACGTGATGGGGACGC
>CALFIT010000315.1 GCA_937877465.1 uncultured Bacteroidales bacterium
GCCCAGATGGAGCTTAAATACTCGCTCCTCGGGGCGCATTCGTCGGTCAAGGAGGTGAACGAATACTACTATAACCCGTATGACCTGCGCCTGCATTATGCGGAAATACCATTGATGTTGCGTTGTACTTTCGGCCGCTTTTCAGTGGAAGCAGGCGTTAGTGCCGATGTCCGTTTGCGTGCCACCGAGGACGTTGACGCCGATTTCCAGGTCACGACCTCTCGCTGGAATTTCTTCTCGGCCACGGCCAACGGAGGTGTTCATTTCGCCTTCAACGAGCATTGGGGCATCGGGGCACGTTTCATGTATTCCGTGGTGCCGTGCCGCTTTTCGGGCTATCAGGGGTGGTTCTTCAACCAGTATTACAACAAGGTAATCCAAATGACCCTCACCTACAACATCAATTCTCCCTTGCGATGAAGTCGATGTTGCGTTTCAAGCCCTCGTAGCCGGCGCGTTTTACCGCCGAGCCTTTGAACAATGCGTCAAATCCGGCTTGGTCGAGGTTTTTCCAGTCGGCTTCCCTCATGGCAAGCAGCCGCTCCGAGGGCTGGAATTCAGGTTCGGCGCAGGGCAGCGAGAAACCGTTGTAGGGACAAACGTCTTGGCAGATGTCGCAGCCATACATCCAGCCGTTGAATTGCTCGGGGTCATGCCCATCAAGGCTGCCTTTGTATTCGATGGTCAAGTAGGAGATACACTTTCGGGCGTCAAGCCAGAAAGGGGCTTCCAAAGCTCCTGTGGGACAGGCATCTATGCACCTCGTGCAGCGTCCGCAACGGTTGGTCAAGACTTGACCGGTTTCGGTTAAGTCTAAAGGCAAAAAAAGGTGCCCGATGAAAAAGAATGAGCCTTTCTTGGGATGGATTAATGCCGTGTTCTTGCCGATGAAGCCCAAGCCGCAGCGCACGGCCCATGCACGGTCGAGCACGGGTGCCGAGTCGACGAAGACGCGCGTGCCGCTGAGTTTTCCTGTTTGTGTTTCGATGCGTCCCAAAAGCTGGTGCAGCTTGCGTTTCAGCACGTCGTGGTAGTCGGCACCATAGGCGTATTTGGCGATTTTGTAACGCTCGCCGTCGCCAAGGGTCTGTTTGGGAAAGTAGTTGTAAAGCACGCTGACGATGCTCTTGGTGCCTGCTGCGAGGAGGCGCGGGTCGTAGCGTTTTTCCTTGTTGCGGGTGAGGTAGCTCATCTCGCCTTCGCGTTGGCTCTCAAGCCATTGCTCGACGTGTGCCGACTCTTCTTCCAAGCGTGTCGCGCACGAAACGCCGCAGGCGTCGAAGCCCATCTGCTCGGCTTCCTCGATAATCCATTCCGACGTCATCAGAACGGCGCAAAGGTGAGGCCGACCGAGAGCGGATGGAACACGGGGGCGTTGTGGCCCACTTCAAACACGGGATTGAGCTGGTAGGCGGCGTAGGCACTCACCCAACGCCAACCCACACGCAGCGTGGCGGTGTAGGCCAAGCGTTCCATGTTGCTGATGTAGCAGATCTTCTCGTGAACGGTGGCGCCGCTGCCGTCGGTCAGCGTGCCGTCCTCGTCGTCGGGCCCGACGTATTTCGTCTTGGTGGCCACGTTGATGCCCACCTTGAAGCCCACGCCAATCTTCACTTGGTCCTTGATGCGGAAACGCAGCTCCAACGGCACTTCGGCGTAGTTGGCGTTGACCTTGAACCGCTTGAAGTCGTCGTTGTCGCGGTACTCCTTATAAACGAGGTCGCCCGTGGTGAGCGGGTTCAGGATGCGGCTGTAGGAGAAGTAGTTGTGGTGGCTCATGCCGGCGCCGATGCTGACGGTGTGCTTCGAGCTTTCGCCCAAGGGGAAGTTGTAGGTGAGATACCAACTTGCGCCTTGGTTGAACATCCGTGCGTCCCAATTGTCGCTGGGCGTGAGCTGGAAGTCGCTGAACAGGTCGAAGCCGACGGTGAACTTGTTGTCGGTCTTGTTGGCAATGAGTTGGGCAAACGAAGTCGCCGAAACAACCAACGCAATCAAGGTAAATAGTACTTTCTTCATTTTATTAAACTTTTAATTCCTCCATAATGGTAGCTCTCTCGTCGAGCAGGCGGTTGATGTCGTCGTCGGAGAGGCCGGATTGGCGCAACTGGTCGTCGATGGCGGCCAAATGGGCCTCCAAGTTCTCGGTCGTGCCGGGGATGTCGGTCAGTTGTTTCTCTTTCTTGGGCGCAGGCTCTTGCGGCACGGCCTGCGTGGTGGCCGACTGGCCGCTGGTGAAGTCCTTCAGATGGCCCATCACCATGCCCACCATCTGCTTCGTGAAGGGGTCGAGCTTGTAGATCTCCACCTTCATGTCGTCTTTCAGTTCGTCGAAGTCTTCAAGGAACATCTTCAGTTGCTCCTTCTGCTCCTCGTTGATGCCCGGAATGGCATCGAGGTCTTGACCTTCCATCATCTTCTTGAACATGTTCAAG
>CALFIT010000316.1 GCA_937877465.1 uncultured Bacteroidales bacterium
TTGCTCTAATGTAATCTGCTTGTTCATAATGTGTTATGTTTTAGATTTTGAATTTTGTGTTGCTATAAAAGTCTGCAAATTTACTGAGATTTTTGCCACTTTCCAAACAAATTAATATTTATTTTATAAAGAGGTGTGTAACCCTATTAGGTTCAAGGTTTTATCCCGCAGGTTTTAAAAAGCATGTCATTCCAACGAAGGAATGTGGGAGGGCAAGGAATCTATGCTTTTTAAAACCGTCAACACGTATATTTTGCCCTGCCTACTATAGATTCCATCCTACCCCACTTGCCAGCGTTGGAATGACATAGCAGGCAGGGCAAAAAAAAGCCGCCGATACAATCAGCGACTTTTCAAGTATTGTGTTTCAAAGTGAGTTATGGAACCCACCGAAAAGGATAATCACTTTTTCACAATCGTGAAACTCTTTTCATCCAATGGCTCAATAACATAGCCTGTATTCAATGATATTTTTGCATCGCAATGGTCTTCCGAATAGGGTATGATGAAGCGCGACCAATCATTGGCTCTAATGATGCCGTTTTTTACGTCGATGGCGCCAAAAACCCCTTTTAGTTGCATGGTTTTGTAGATGACTCCAATGCTGTCGTATGCAACCAAGCGTTCATTCGGATCGAAGCCAAAATGGGTGTTATTGTTGTGAATTATCAGCCACTTGGATTCGGAAAAACGCGCTCTCAATGCGGCATCTTCCTTGTCTCGTGCTTCAAGACGGGTTCTTTCTTTGGCTAAATAATCAGCAACATTATAAGTCGTTGATATTCTTTCTATTTCAGCGGTATCAACCATATCCAAAAGTGGAACCTCCGCTAAAATCACATCGGGGATGGTTTTGCCTGAGCGGATGCTGATTCTCCATTCGGGAACCAGTTCATCCAGAAGGAGTCCGTAAGCGGGTCCGGTAAGGTAAGCGAAGGAGTTTCCAAAGCCGCCGTTGTTCATTCCCTTCATGATGGCCGCAGCTGCCAAACCTTTCCTAATTGCCTCATTATCATTGTACAAAGGCAACAGTTTGAAAGCCGTGTATTCCGCCATTCCTTCGTGGCATTCGAATTGGTTTTCGTTTTCGTTGAGGAACATCGTTTGGCGCATTTTGCGCACCGTCATGGCATCGCGCAAGCCCTCGGCAAGGTCTTTGGAATTGTCTTGCAGCAAGGTTTTCAAAATGTTCAATTCGAGTTTCAGAAGCAGTTCGCCTTCCGTTTCGTCGAGGTGTTGGTTTGACGACCCGCAAGCGGGCAATCCGATTTCATCTTGTATGCGATGCCAACTCTCGTGAATCAGGAGATGTGTGTTGGTCAACAAGTCTCGGTTGCCATCCCAAATCACACAAGTCCAATCCTCGTCACAATAAGATATGGATGTGTTGGCGATAATGATTTCTTCAGGAAGTTGTCCGAAATACAAGTCTCCTTCTCGCTCGAAGGAATTCTCAAAGGCAAAAAAAAGCCGCCAATCACTCGGCGGCTTCAGCGTTGTGTCGTCCGAAAGCTCAGTTGTTCATGTAGGCCACTTGCCCCATCAGGCTGGTGCTCACCGACTCGTAGGCGGCGGCGTAGCCGAGGAGGAAACTCAGCACGTTGCGGCTGGGCCTTTGCCTTTCGCTCTCCTCGCGGAAA
>CALFIT010000317.1 GCA_937877465.1 uncultured Bacteroidales bacterium
ACTTCACGGAGTTTGTTAGATGGTATCATCAGACATTCGTAGTACAGAAAGGAGGTCAGCGATGAGCGACCCAAGAGATTTCGCAGCCTTGATAGGCGAGGAACTATCACGGGCTGAAGCCATGAAAGAAGCCGAAAAGCCTCACAAATGGATAACCGGCGAGGAATTGTTGAAGCAAGGCGGAGAATCGCTACCGTGTTTGGTTGAACCAATTTTGCAGAAAGTCGGCCTTGCTTGTATCGCAGGCAGTAGCGACACGGGCAAATCATCATTCTTGCGCCAATTATGCTATTCTGTTGCTTCGGAGGCCGACCGTTTCCTTGATTTTACACTCAATGCACAACATCATTCGGCAATCTATGTATCAACAGAAGATGATGAAACCGCTATGCGGTTCCTGCTCAAAAAACAAAACAAGGACTGGAACGCCAACGATGGGGTATTTGGAAGAATAAGGTTCTTGTTCGATACTACAAACCTGCTGCCAGACCTTGATTCCATGTTGGAGGAATCGGCTGCTGATTTGGTGTGCATTGATGCGTTTTCGGATTTGTACGGTGGAGAAATCAACAAGAGTAACCAAGTACGATGCTTCTTGAATGGATATAGCCAGTTGGCACAAAAGCACCAATGTTTGATCATGTTTCTCCATCATTGCGGCAAGCGCACAGAGGACGAAAAAACGCCATCAAAGCACAATCTGTTAGGCTCACAAGCATTTGAAGCCAAGATGAGGTTGGTACTCGAACTCCGAAGCGACAACGTGAACCCCAATCTGAAGCACTTGTGCATCGTGAAGGGAAATTATTTGCCATCGTCTTTCAAGAACGATAGTTTTGATTTGTGGTTTTCGGAAAACATGACCTTTAGCGACACGCAAAACCGCACACCATTTGAAAAGTTGGTGAAGACGCCAGTTGACAATACAGCCAAAGAAGATGGTATGCACGAGAAAATGGTCACGGCAAAAAGGCTAAAAAAGCAAGGACTGAACCAACAGCAAATCGCCGAAATCATGGATGTACACAAATCGACCGTTTCTCGATGGTTTAGTGACGAAAGGATAAACGAGATTACCGATGATGCCGACGCTGAACAATAAATGAAGTTGCAGAGTTGCAGTTGCACGGATTCCCTTAAGCGTTTTCGTGCAACGCAACAACGCAACCGAGACAAAAAAGGAGGTTTTATGTATCAATTACAGAAATACAGGACAAGAGCCTCGCGCCACCAATGCCCGAAATGCGGCGACCCTCATTCATTCACGTATTATCTTGACGAGGACGGTCAGCCCATCGATCCGACTTGTGGCCGTTGCGACCACGAAAGCAGTTGCGGCTACCATTATCCACCAAGCGAATACTACCGCGACCATCAGGGCGAAAAACCCATGAAAAACTTTGTTCCGAAGATGCAGGCACCGGCCATGCCGCCGAAGCCGTTATGTACCATCCCATTCAAGTATGTACGCCAATCGGCAAGCTACAACAGCCACTTCGTTCTGTTCCTTTGTGGCCTGTTCGACAGATACACCCTCGAAAGCCCGACTATATCACGGCTGGGCGAGTTGTACGCCATTGGAGCGACCCAAGACAAGGACATCATCTTTTGGCAAATCGACATCAACGGCAAGGTGAGGACGGGCAAGATAATGAAATATGGAGCAGACGGCCACCGCATCAAGTACGGAAACGGAGTGAACTGGGTTCACGCCAAGATGAAGAAAGACGGTCTTTTGCCCGACGACTGGGAACTGACGCAATGCTTGTTTGGTGAACATTTACTGAACTTGTCGATGAACCGTAACAAGGTCGTCGCCATCGTGGAAAGCGAGAAATCCGCGCTCATCGGAGCGGCTTGTTTCCCGCAATATGTATGGTTGGCAACGGGAGGCAAATCCCAACTATCCAGCGACAAGATGAAAGTCTTGTATGGCAGGACGGTGATAATGTTCCCCGACGTTGACGGCTACAATGAATGGCAAGATCGAGCCAAACAATTCACGTTCTGCAAGGTCACGGTCTCCGATGTGCTGCAACGCAACGCCACCGAAGAGGAGCGAGCCGCCAAGATAGACATTGCCGACTGGCTCATAAGGCAGCTTCGCGATGGCCGTCCCACACCGCAGCCGACAGAGGAATATCAATGGCTGTTCGGTGAGAAGCCCAAGACGGATTTGGAGTTGATGATTGAGGAACATCCCGTCATCCAACACTTGATAGACGATTTGGGGCTTGTCCCCGATGATTGAGAGAGGGCGGAGCAATCCGCCTTTTTCGTTTCCGTCAGTCACGGAGAGAGAAACA
>CALFIT010000318.1 GCA_937877465.1 uncultured Bacteroidales bacterium
GAGAGGGCGGAGCAATCCGCCTTTTTCGTTTCCGTCAGTCACGGAGAGAGAAACACCTACTATCCCGAACTTTGCTCAACCTATAATCATTTTGATTGTCAATGCTTTATCCGTTGAACCCGTTGAATAATCCTTTGAAGTCAGATGAAGTCGCGATAATAACACGCGCGAGGGAAACTAAGGTACTGACTTCGATAGGGCGCACCCGTCTCGTGGTGGTCAGGCACAGAGAAAAGTATATATATACCGTTACATGGGCGTATCGTTCCACACCCCGCACCCCGTCCTTTGGGTGTCGCCTGCCAGCAAGGGTTATGGCTCACGGCATCAACGCCCATCATCGACGACCGAGACGGGACGATGGATTTCAAGAAAAAAAATTTCGGAGAGGGGTAGCCTCCGCACCTGCCCTGCCCATCAAGGGGGGGGTAGGGTGTCATTCGGAGAAAAATACGCTCATCGTGACGCGGTGCTGCCACCATCGGCCAAGCCCTTTGTCCAACTATTATATGAATTACGGCAATGGAAGCCCAAAACAAGCCCGTAGAGGCGTTTTCCGTTTCGGGTTGATAAATTCACCGTCTTTGACGAGAGAACCGCTTATTTAGAATGTTTCTAAATAACAATTTCGTTGCAGGTATCGGGAAAATGTGTATCTTTGCCACAGATTTCCACCATAGGAAATTGAATTGCAACTGCACCCCAAGACACGCCAAGTTTTGGGGTGTTTTTTTATTATCACGCCAAAATCACGCCAAAAATGGATAAAGAAAAACCCTAACTGACTGATTATCAATTAGGGTTTGTTCTTAAATCGTACTCCCGCAGGGGGTCGAACCCTGGACACCCTGATTAAGAGTCAGGTGCTCTACCAACTGAGCTACGGAAGCATCGTTTTGTGGGTGCAAAAGTACAACCTTTTTCCTTATGTTGGACAATTTTCGTCAACTTTTTTTTCTTTCTCTACTCAAACAACTGTAAATCACTCGATTAATTCGAGAACCAATGCTTAAACTCAGCCACGCGAGCCTTGCTGACGATGATTTTCTCAGGAGCCTCCACCGTGATATTGATGGCCAACTTGTTGCCAAACCAAACGGACACGTCCTTGATGGCGCTGCGGGCGACGATGAACTGGCGGTTGGCGCGGAAGAAGTCGTGCGGGTTGAGTTGGGCCAGCAGGTCGTCCAAAGTCTGGCTGATGTAGTACGACTTGTGCTCAAACGTCACCATCCTCACCGTCTTCGCGTCGATGTAGGCATAGGCGATGTTGCTCGTCGGCAAAGGCACAAGCTTGTCGCGCTCGGGCAGCAGGAAACAGCTCTTGTAATGCTTCATGTTGGTCAGCTGAGCAATCAAGGCATCGAGGTTTTCGGGGCTGACCGACCGTTTCCCGTGCTTTTGCAGGTTGTGGTACTTGGTCATGGCACGTTCCAAGGCATCCTTGCTGATGGGCTTCAGCAGGTAGTCGATGCTGTTCACCTCAAAGGCCTTGAGGGCATACTCGTCGTAAGCCGTCGTGAAGATGATGGGGCAGGTGATGTCGACACGCTCAAAAATGGAGAACGAGGAGCCGTCGGCCAAATGGATGTCCATGAACATCAGGTCGGGCATGTGGTTCTCTTCAAGCCATGCCACGCTGTCGTCGACCGACTCCAGCACGGCGATGACTTCCGTTTCGGGACTAACCTCGCCCAACAGCTTCTGAAGGGTCTGGGCGGCCATGATTTCGTCTTCAATGATAAGGGCTTTCATAGTGCTTTTTCGTTTTCTTTGAGGGGCAAAGTTACACTAAAATTCATTCCGTCGTCAAAAATATCGACATTTTCGTTCCATTTCAGCCGGTAACGCTCTGCAAGGTTGGCCAATCCGATGCCGCTTCCCTCCTCCGGGTCGATTTTCGGCTGTATCTTGTTGCTTATGACCAAACGACCGTTTTCGTCGGTGACAACTTGTATCGTCAGCGGTTGCTTGCTTGAGATGACGTTGTGCTTGATGGCATTTTCAATCAGGCCTTGGATGGAAAGGGGTAGCACAAGGTAACTGTCGTATCGCTCGTGGTCGATTTGGTGTACAAACCTGAGGTTGTCGCCATAGCGCATCTTCATCATGGTGCAATAGGCCTTGACGCAATCGAGTTCCTCGGCAAGCGTCGTCACCTCCTTGCCCTGCAAGGTGTAGCGCAGCACCGACGACAGCTGCTGGATGAAGTCCTCGGCCTTGTCGGGATCGAGTTCAACGAGCGACTGCAAGGTGTTCAACGAGTTGAAGAGGAAATGCGGGTCGAGCTGGTTTTTCAGGGCTTCATAGCGCGTGCGGATGTTCTCGGCACGCAGCGTCTCGTTTTCGACGGCCACGACCTTTTCCTTGTGGAGCGACCGCAGCAGGTAGCACGCCATGACGACAAAGAACATCAAGGGCAGGTCGCCTATACAGCCTCTTCGGATGGCCTGCATCGTCGACCGAGGCGGTCCCGGAGGATGCGGAAACACCCACAGCTGCAACAGCGTACTCAACACGCTCAGTGCCATGGCAATTGCCAACGAGCCCACCACGATGGCCGCCACCTCGTCGTAAAACCGCTTGATGGGTAGGCCCATGATCTTGCGGTTATAGAGGAACACCGCGAAGACCATGACGAAGGTCAACGGGACGTTGAACAGGATGAGCAGCAAGAAATTCGGTCGCCGAGGCGCAACCCTCTCCGCCTGTGGATGGCCCGCCGGAGGGCCTACATGCCTTTGCGCTTCGTCGAACTGCACCGTCGCGCCTTGCCGGCTTTCCTGTGCCTCTTGGCGCACCATCTCGGTGTTGTTGGTGTTGGCAAACGAAGGCCGACCGAAATAATGGCTCAGGAAATAAAGGAGATAATAGATACCGGTGATGGCCAACGAAAGGACGACAATGCGCTTCAACGAAAGAAACTCGTCGACGTTGTTATGGTTGCTTCTCGTCATGGCTCGATTATTCGTATCTCAATGCGTTGATCGGGTCGGTGCGCGAGGCTTTCAAGGCCGGGAAGAAACCGGCGATGAGGCCCAAGATGGCGCACGAAACGAAGGATATCACCATCCAAAGCACGTTGATGACATAAGGCAACGATAAGAGCAACGAGCCAACGTAGGACAGCACCAAGCCCAAAATCATGCCCAACACGCCTCCGATGAGGCTCAAGATCATGCTCTCGGTGAGAAACTGCATCAGGATGGCCGCGTTCTTCGCACCGATGGACATGCGCAAGCCGATTTCCTTGGTGCGCTCGGTGACGGTGACGTACATGATGTTCATGATACCGATGACACCTACCAACAACGAAATCAAGGCGATGGCAATGAGAACCGTGGTGATCATGCCGGTCATGGAGGTCATCATTTCGAGCATCTCCTGCTGTGTGCGCACCTCAAAGTCGTCGTCGCCTCCTTCTTGGATCTTGTGCGAAGCCCGGAGGATGGATTCTATTTCGGCCACGGCAGCCTCGGCCACGTCTTCGGAAGCCGCCGAGCACACGATTTGCTGGATGTAGTCGACGCCCAACATGCGCTTCTGCACCGTCGAATAGGGCATCACCACGAGGTCGTCCTGGTCCATGCCCATGCTGTTCTCGCCGCGTTCCTTCAGGGTGCCGATGACCTTGAACGGCATGTTGCCGATGCGGATGGTCTTGCCGATGGGGTCTTCGCCGTCGTCGAAAAGCTCCTCGACGATGGTCTGGCCAATCAAGCCGACCTTGGCGTATTTCTTCACGTCCTCGTCGGTGAAGTTGACGCCCGTGGCGATTTCGTATTTCCTGATTTCGAGATATTCGGGCGAGCCGCCATACACCGTCCCCGACCAGTTCTTGGAGCCGTTCACCAATTGTCCGCCGCTGTTGACCACAGGGCTGACGGCGGTGATGTTCTTGGCGTTCTTGGCAATCAGCTCGCAGTCGCGCACCTTGAGCGACTGCACGTTGCCCGAACCCATGCTGACGCCGCCACGCCGCTGGTTGGCACGCATCACCATGATGAGGTTGGTGCCCATGTCGGAAAGCTGGTTGGCCGTGCTCTGCTTCAGGCCTTCGCCCATGTTGACCACCGCGATGACGGCAGCAATGCCGATGACGATGCCGAGCATGGAAAGAGCCGAGCGCGTCTTGTTGCGCAACAGGGCTTTTGCCGATATTCGTATTAAGTTTAGTATATCCACTGCATTTTGAGGTATGAGGTATGAAGTATGAGGTAGGAGGTTTGAGTTAGTAGTCGTTGTCGATGGGGAGGGCGGCAAGGGCCTCTGCTGCCGATTTGGTTTCCACCGGCTCGTCGCGCAGGATGTGGCCGTCGCGGAGAAAGATGGTCCTGCTCGTAAACACGGCAATGTCAGACTCATGCGTCACGAAGGCGATGGTCTTGCCCTGCTCGTGCAGGCTTTGGAACAGGCTCATGATTTCGTAGGAAGTGCGCGTGTCAAGGTTGCCCGTGGCTTCGTCGGCAAGCACAATCACGGGGTCGTTGACCAAGGCGCGGGCGATGGCCACACGCTGCTGCTGACCGCCCGAAAGCTGGTTAGGCATGTGGCCCATGCGGTCTTTCAGGCCCACAAGTTCCAAGGCGTGTTGCGCTTTCTCGTGACGCTCGCGATGCGACACTTCGGGGTTATACACCAATGGCAGCTCCACGTTCTCCAAGGCCGAGGTACGCGGCAAAAGGTTGTAGGACTGGAACACGAAACCGATCTTGCGGTTGCGTATCTCCGACAGCTCGTTTTTCGTGCGCTCCCTGACGGAGATGCCATCGATGAGATACTCGCCCGCCGTGGGCTGGTCGAGGCAGCCGAGGATGTTCAGCAAGGTCGACTTGCCGCTGCCCGACGAACCCATGATGCTCACGAACTCGCCTTGGCAGATGTCGAACGACACGCCCTTCAGCGCGTGGACTTCCTCGCTGCCAACCACGAAGGTGCGTTTGAGGCTCTCGACCTTGATGATGGAATTTTGCGCACTCATGTCGAAAACAGATTACATCGGGCCACCGGGGCCGCCGCCACCTTTATTATTGTTGTTGCCGTTTTTCTTTCCGGGAGGAGAAGGCATGAAAGGATTCTCGCCGGTCTTCTTCTCCTTTTCCTTGACGACATATTGCGCCGAAAGCACCACCGAGTCGCCAGCCTGCAAGCCTTGCTCGATGATTTTGTAAGCGCCGTCGCTCATGCCCACCTTCACAGGACGCGGCATCATGTTGTCGCCCTTCTTCAGCCACACCATCGTATGGCTGACGGCCTGCATGTCGCCTTCCTCCATCTGCGGACGCTCGCCTTCGGGCTGCTCGCCTTGCGGAGGCTCAGGCTTGTCGGCCTTGCGCATGGCCTTCAGCACCTGCTCGTCGGGCGTGAAGTTGAACGCCTCGGCAGGCACGGCCAAACCGGTCTCCTCTTCGGTGACGATGGTCACGCTGGCGGTCATGCCAGGGAAGAGTTTCAGGTCGGGGTTGGGCGCGCCGATGATGACAGTATAGGTCACCACATTGCTCGTCGTGGTGGGTTGCATACGGATTTGGTTCACAGTGCCGTCGAAGATGTCGTCCATGTAGGCGTCGACGGTGAAGGTCACCCGCTGCCCCACTTTCACCTGCCCGATGTCGGCCTCGTCGACGTCGGCCTCCACCTGCATTTTGGTCAGGTCGTTGGCCAAGGTGAACAAGGTGGGGGTGCTGAACGAGGCGGCCACCGTTTGGCCCACCTCCACGGCGCGGTCGAGTACGATGCCGTCGATGGGCGAATAGATCTCGGCATAGCCCAAGTCGACACGAGCCTGGTCGTAGGAGGCCTGCGCGTTCTTCTTGTTCATCTGCGCCTGCGTGTAGGTGTTTTGCGCCTCCTGGAAGGCGGCAAGCGTGGCGGCATTCGACTCGTAGAGTTGCTTAGTGCGCTCGTAGGTGAGCTTGGCGTAGTTGAGCTGGCTCTCAGCCGAGGTGAGGCTGGCCTTGGCGCGGCTCAGGCTCTGGTTGAGCGTCTGTTTGTCGAGTTCGGCCATCAGCTGGCCTTTCTTCACCTCATCGTTGAAGTCGACATAGATCTTCTCCACCTTGCCCGACACCTGCGTACCGACCTCGACGGTCTCCACAGGCTCGATGGTACCCGTCGCCGTAACGGTGTTTTCGATGGTATACTCACCCACCACATGGGTACGGATAACCAATTCCTTGTTCGCTGACTTCGTGGCTTTTACGATCAAAATGGCCGCAATTGCCGCCACGACGACACCAAGGATAATCAGCCAAACCTTTGTTTTTCTTTTCATGCTCATAACTCAATTTTTTTACCCATATACACATCCAAGATCTTGCGTTGCATCACCAACGAATATTTGTTCTGAATGTAGGCGTTCAAGGCATTCAGATAGTTGTTCTGCTGTTGCAGCAATTCCACCGTTGTTATGCTACCGTATTGATACTGAATGTTATAAGCGTTAAAACTCTTGCCGTATGCATTCTCTTTCACCTGCGACACCTTATAGGCATTGTAGGCCGAAACCACGTTGCGATAGGCTTGCACCACCGTTTGGCGCACCTCCAACTGCGACTGTTCATAGTCCAACTGGGCTTGTTCGAGGGCGATGCGGCTCTTTTTCACGTTGGCCTTGGTTTGTCCACGACTGTAAATCGGGATGCTCATCGACACGCCGACCGACTCGGTAGGCTTGCCGTACCACTTCGAGTTGCCGTCACCGTCAAACGAAAGCACGCCCATGCCCACGTTGGCGTTGGCCGAGATGGACGGGAAATAGTTGCCCCGCGCCAAGTCGACGCTCTTCTCCGCAAGGCGGATGTCGTAGTCGCTCATGCGCAAGTCGGGCATGTATTCCATAGCCATACTGATGGCTTCCTCTTCGGTGGGCAGCGTTTCCTTCAGGTTGTCGAGATTGTCGGTATCGGGCGAAACGATTTCCAAGTCGTCGGTCGGCTCCATCGAAAGCAACACCTTCAAGTCCAACAAGTTGTTGCCGATGTTGATGCGCGTGTCGACCACATTGTTCGAGTCGCTGTAATACTGCGCTTCGAGGAGCAGCAGGTCGCTTTCGAGAATCGAGCCTGCGTTGTAGCGCACCTGACCTTGCTTCAGCTGCTCGCGGCTGGTATTGAGCACTTCGAGCTGGTATTTCAGCTTCTCTTGGTTGCCAAGGATGGTAAGGAAACTCTGCAAGATCTGCATCGTCAGTTGGTTGTCGTAGCGTTCAAGCTGCACG
The DNA here is from genome assembly GCA_937877465.1 of uncultured Bacteroidales bacterium. GTDB lineage: Bacteria > Bacteroidota > Bacteroidia > Bacteroidales > F082 > Limimorpha. Next base: position 7,220 of record CALFIT010000318.1, read on the forward strand.
TCGTTGCGTTCCATGTTGAGGCGGCTCTGCTCGATGGTGTTGTTGATGTTGCCGCCTTGGTAGATGGTCACCGAGGAGCCGACGCCCACGTTGCCCGACGTCGACCATCCGTTTTCGTTGTTCGAGAAATTCTGTCCCACCGACGCGCTGAGGCTCGGCAGGCGTTGTTGTTTCGACTGTTCGTAGGTGGTTTCCAGCGATTGCCCCGTCAGTTGCATCGACTTGCGGTCGTAGCTGTTGGCAAAGGCAAAACGCAGGCAGTCCTCCAAGGAGAACCGATAGGAACTGCTTTCTTGGGCCATGAGCGAACCCGTCACAAGAAACAACAAAGTCAATATCCTGATGCGTAGCTTCATTTGTTCAGAAAAAACGCACCAGCCAATAAAAGCATATCAACCGGTGCGGAAAAAACAATTCATTAACGGTTGCAAATGTACTTCCTTATTTCGAATGATGGTATTATATTTGAAACGAAACGGAAAAAACCGCCGTTGAATCACTACATTACCTATCTGATTAAGAAGACATGCATAAGTCTAACATTGAGCGACTTTTCTCTAAAACGAAATTTTTCCGAAAAAAATTGCACAATAATGATTATTTTGTACATTTGCAGTGTCTCAATAAGGAAACTTTAGGGACATTCTTGAGGAGAGCAAACACTTATTTAATCAATAACTAATTTAAAATCAAAGAGTTATGAAAACATGTAACAAGTTCTTCGCCGAATTGCTCGGCACATTCGTCCTCGTTTTGGGCGGTTGCGGCACTGCCATTTTCGCTGGCAGAGCTGTTGGATTCCTTGGCGTAGCCATCGCCTTCGGCCTCACCGTGGTGGCCATGGCCTACGGCATCGGTCACATCTCCGGCGCTCACCTCAACCCCGCCGTCAGCTTCGGCGTGTGGGCCAATGGTCGTATGACGCTGAAAGAGATGCTCGTCTATTGGTGCGCCCAAATCATTGGTGCCATCTGCGCTGCCGCCATCATTTTTGCCATCGTGAAATGCGGTAACATCGAGCCTGGCAACTTTGCCGCCAACGACTACGGCCAAGACCTCGCCAATTGTGGCCCCAACTACTGGAACATCAACGCCCTTGGTGCCTTCATCACCGAGTGCGTGCTGACCTTCGTGTTCTTGATGGTCATCCTCGGTGTCACCGACAGCAGCCATGCCAACGGCAAGTTCGGCGGTTTAGCCATCGGCCTCACCTTGGTGCTCATCCACCTCATCAGCATCCCGCTGACCAACACCTCTGTGAACCCCGCACGTTCCATCTCACAAGCCATTTTCGCTGGCGGTTCGGCCCTCAGCCATCTGTGGCTCTTCATCGTGGCTCCGCTCGTCGGCGCTGGTCTCGCCGGCCTGTGCTACAAGTGGTTGGCCTGCTGCAAAGAGTGCAAGAAAGACTAATCAATCTGATTGAGGTTCCCCTTTCAGGGAATGGCAAGCCGCCATTCCCCGAAAGGGGAATCCCTTATTAATACAGCATGGCAGGTCTCTACATCCACATCCCCTTCTGCAAGTCGAAATGCGGCTACTGCGGCTTCTATTCGTTGCCTTCGCTGAAACTGAAAGACAGATTCCTGGAGGCTCTGAAGGCCGAGATTGTGGAACGGAAGGATTACTTAAAGCAAAGGAGCCATTGCGGGCTTGACCCGCAATCTCCCACGCCGAAGGATAATCCTGTCACGACTCCCATCAGCACGGTTTACTTCGGCGGCGGCACCCCTTCCCTACTCGCCATTGACAAGATCCGCGACATCTTGCACCTTATTAATATGCACTATCCCGTCGCCGCAAACCCCGAAATCACCCTTGAGGCCAACCCCGACACGCTGTCGCTCGACTATCTTGCCGCCTTGCGCGAAACGGGTGTCAACCGACTGAGCATCGGCATCCAGAGCTTTTTCGACGACGACTTGAACTATTTGGGCCGCAAACACAATTCCACCCACGCCCGCCAGTGCCTCGACTGGGCGCGACAAGCGGGTTTCAGTAACCTCAGCATCGACCTCATCTACGGTCTCCCGACCTCCAATGCCGAACAATGGAACCGCAATCTTCACATCTTCTTCGAGTACGGCTTGCCGCACCTTTCAGCCTACGCCCTCACCCTCGAGCCTAACTCCATCCTGACCAAACAAATCGAATTGGGAAAGACCTTGCCCGTCAACGAGGAGGAGGATGCCTTGCGCGACTACGAAATCCTTTGCCGTCGCGCCGCCGAAAACGGGTACCTGCACTATGAGGTTTCCAACTTCTGCCAACGCGGGATGCACTCGAAGCACAACGCAAGCTATTGGTTCGGAACGCCTTACGCCGGCTTCGGGCCTTCAGCACACTCCTACGACGGCACTTCGCGGCAATGGAATGTTTCGAGTGTGGAGAAATACATAGACGCGAGACGCGAGACTGCACGACTGCGAGACCAGAGGGGCCCGTGTCCCGAAGTCCCGTGTCCCGAAGTCCCGTGTCCCGCGTCAGAAAAAGAAGAACTGACCATTGAGCAACGCTACGACGAATACGTCATGCTGCGCCTGCGCACGCATTGGGGCATCGACCTGAAATGGCTGAAACGCGAGATGGGCGAACGCTTCGCGACCTATTGCGAACAACACGCCCAGCCTTTGATTGCCCAAGGCCGCCTCTCGCAAACCCGCGAGTTTCTCTACCTCACCGACCAGCAGATGCTCTTCGCCGACGGCGTGGCAGAGGAATTGTTTTGGGAATAAAAGGCCTCACAAAAGGGAAATTTCATTCTCATTTAGCCCTGTGGCTCGGACGATATTCTCTATTGAAACACCCATGTTCTTGAGATTCCGAGCAATTTCAATTTGCTTTGTTTTCTCGCCTTCAGCACGGCCTTCAGCACGACCTTCAGCACGACCTTCAGCACGACCAATAGCACGACCCTCTTTTTTGCCTTCCGACCATCCTTCAAGATGCGCTGCACTAAACACACTATCTTGATACATCAGGTTTTCCATGTGACGCTCGTAAGCTTTTCTTTCCTTGGGTTCCATCTGCAAGTACTGCAACTTTTTACGCGCCTCTTGTAATCCAGGTGCTGTCGTGTCTTCTTTGATATGGGCGTTTTTCAAGTAGTCGAGCCATTCCTCCAACGGGGTCATGGCTACATCATTGAATTCGTTAACGCGAATAAGGAAATACTCTGGGAAAATCTCTTCTGGAGTCCGCATCCGTATGGCATTTTCATCTTTCGTGGTAATTTTCAACACGTCGTTGGTATGGACACCCTTGAAAACCGTGGAGCCATGATATAGATAATCTTTCCCCTCCCCTAAATCGAAATACAGGATGTTGATGGAATACACCTTCTTCACCTTGTCGTATCTCTCTCCTAATTGAATATGCTCCGTAATCGCCTTGGCTGCACCATAAAGTATTCTTTCGAGATAATACAACTCGTGCGTTTGCTGTATCTCCACAATGACAATCTCATCTTTGCTATTCCGCGCCTTTACATCGACGCGGTTGAACTTGTCGCGCTCGGTGTCTTGGTTGCTCTCGCTTTCCAAAATCTCAACAATCTTAATAGGCTCGCCTATCAAAACCGTCATCAGCCCTTCAAGAACAGCAAAATTCGCTTTATCACGCAACATACGCTTGGCCGCCCAATCAAAACGGATATACCTATTGGCTTCATTCATGTCTTTTCCTCCTTCAAAAATGTTCAATCGCAAAAATAATCATTTTTCTGAAAACACAACTATTTTGGCGCATTTTTTCAATACTTGTCATTTTCTTTCCTATTTTTGAACCTCCAAACAAGAAGTCTTTTTAAACGTATAATTATGTTCAAATTCAAAACTTTAGTATTATCCGGTCTTCTGCTCATCGGCCTCGGCGCGATGGCACAAGACGAAAACGAGCGCCTCGTTGGCGCCAACTGCACGAGCATCATGGTGGGCAAGAAAGCCTCCACCGACGGCTCCGTCATCACCTCACACACCTGCGACGGCCGCTACCGCACCTGGATGCGCTGGGAGCCTGCCGCCGACCACGAGAAAGGCGAGATGTACAAGGTCTACAAAGGCACCATGCATACCGAAGACCCCTTCGACAACCGTGGCGTCGAATTGGTGGGCGAAATCCCGCAGGTGGCCCACACTTATTCCTACCTCAACACGGCCTATCCCTGCCTCAACGAGAAGCAGTTGGCCATCGGCGAGACGACCTTCTCAGGCCCCGACACCTTAGTCAACAGCAAAGGCTTGTTCATGATTGAGGAATTGGAGCGCGTGGCCCTGATGCGCTGCGACAACGCCCGCGACGCCATCCAGCTCATCGGCAGGCTCATCAAGGAATACGGCTACGGCGACGGCGGCGAGTGCATCACCATCGCCGACAAGAACGAGGTGTGGCAGATGGAAATCCTCGGCGAGGGCCCCGACCAAATCGGCGGCGTGTGGGCGGCCAAGCGCATCCCCGACGACGAGGTTGGCGTCAGCGCCAACATCCCCCGCATCGGCAAATTAGAACGCAAGAGCAAGGACTTCTACTGCTCCGACAACTGCGAGAAGGTGGCCAAGAAATACGGCCTTTGGGACGGCCAAGGCGACTTCGTCTTCTGGAAGGCCTTCCACTCTTCCTATGGCGGCGGCAAGAACTTCAGCGACCGCGAGTTTTTCATCCTCAGCCAGTTGGCTCCTTCTTTGAACCTCAACCGCGACATGGCCGAACTGCCTTTCTCGGTGAAACCCGACGAGAACGTCGACGTGCGCAAGGTGATGGAACTCTTCCGCAGCACCTACGAAGGCACCGACATGGACATGACACGCAACGTGAAGATGGTCAGCAAGAAACGCCTCGACGACGGCTCGGTGGTCGACGACACCATCATCAGCCCCGTGGCCAACCCATGGGTGGGCGGTGCCATGATGAACACCATCAACTACTTGGCCCCCGGCACCATCAACTTCCAGCGCACCGTGGCCGTGGCATGGAGCAGCTACCACCACATCATCCAATGCCGCAGCTGGGTGCCCGACGAAATCGGCGCCATTTGCTGGATGGCTTGCGACAACCCGGGCCAAAGCCCGCGCATCCCGATCTTCTCCGGCTCGACCACCGTGCCCGACGGCTTCGACAAATGCGGCCAGCTCCGCTATCGCGACGAGGCTTGGATTTGGCACTACCGCAAAGCCAACAAGCTCGCCACCGTGCAATGGGGCCGCTGCAAGAAGACCTTAATGGACAACGCCAACCGCTTCGAGCAGAAGGCTTTCGACGAAATCCCCGCCCTCGAAACCAAGGCGCAAGCCCTGATCGCCGAAGGCAACACCAAGGAAGCCACCCAACTCCTCAACCAATACACCTCCGACTTCGCCGCCTCGACGCGTCAAGCTTGGAAGGAGATGGAAAACAAGTTCTGGTATTGGTTCAGCTTCGGGTTCTAAGCCGACCCACAGCCACAAAAAGAGAGGGAAGCACGCCGTGCGCTTCCCTCTCTTTTTGCCTCATCTGCAAAGCATCAATGCTGCTGATTGACCGTGACCGTGACAATCCTTCCCGAAGCGGCCTTCAGGTTGAGGTGTCCCGTGCGGGGATGGAGGGTCGCCATAGGCTGCACCGTCAATGTAATGTCGGCATTGGCAAAGCCGCTGTCGGGTGTGCAACTCATCCATTCCACGTCGCAAGTCGCAATCCAGCTCTGGTTTGAGGTCACATGGATGACGACCTCGCCGCCTTCTTCCCTCATCTCCAATTCGGTGATGTCGGTCTCAAGCAGGTCGGGTTTGCCTTCCTGCGCGACGACCATCTCGGCCATCACCTCGCCGCCGTGCAAGGCCCTGACGAAGCCATATCGCGGCTCTGCCGACGAGTTTTGGTCGATGATGAGATAGACCGTGGCATCGCCTTGAGTCATTTGCTCTGGCAGATTCATGATCCATGAAGAAGCCTCCAAAATCCATGTCGTGTTGGAGGTCACGTCAAGCTCGGCACTAATGGCACCCGTATAGCTTACCGACAAAGTGTCGGGCGAAAGCACGACCCAAAGCGGCTCGTCGCCGGCCTCTTGCGTCACTGTCACGCGCTGTATCAAGTTGCCCGAGACCACCCAAAACGCCATGCTGCGTGCCTCGTTGATGGGATTAGGCTCGGCTGTCAGCGTCACCGTGGCGGTGCCATTGCCCGACATCGCCGAAGCCGACATCCATTCACAGTCAAGGCCCATCTCCCAGTCCGTGTCGCAACCGACGACAAGTTCTTGCGACCCGCCTTGCTTGCCGAAATTGAACGACAGCGGCGAAACATCAAGGAAATGCGGGTCGGGCGAAGGTTCTTGTTTCACCGTCAGCAACGTTTGGAGTCCTGCCGTGGTGGTGAACACTACGATAGCGTTGCGCGGCACATAGTGCGGGTTCTCGCCCACGGTCACCGTCACGATGGCATCGCCGTCGGCTTGGGTCTTGTCGAGCGTCACCCAATCCTCGTTGGCCGAAGCCGTCCAAGCGTCATCGCAGGTCACTTCCACCGTCTTCGACTCGCCTTCGCAAGCTATCTCAAGCGTATTAGGGGTAACCGAAATCGTGGCTGGCTGTGCCACGGTTTGCAGCACATGCAGGGTTGCGTTCAACTCGCCGTTTCCGACGACCACATCTGCCGTGCGCGAAGCGCCGAAATCGCCCGAAACGGCCAAGACCGTCACGACGACGGTAGCCGAGCCTGAGCCTTCCGCCGGCGAGCAGGTCATCCAATCCGGCAATCCCGTCACCGTCCAAGCGACGTTAGCGGCAACCGCAATGTCGAACTCGCCACCCGCTTCGGTGCATTCGATGGAGGTAGGAGCGATGTTGAGGAAGGTGCCGATGCCCTGTTCCACCGTCAAGACGGCGGTGTTGTCTTTCGTCGAGGCCTTCACCTCGCCCTTGCGACTTTCCGCAGCGGTGTTGGGCTGCGCCGTCAGCGTCAGCGTGGCATCGCCCGTGCCAGAAACAGGCGAAACGCTAATCCAGTCGGGCATGGCATCGATGGCCCATTCGCCATTCGACTTGAGGTTGACTTCAACCGTGCCGCCTTGTGCCTCGACTTCAACCGTGGTGTCGGCAAACGACACTTCCACTTGTTTTCGGCAGCCCACCAAAGCCAAGGCGACGGCTGCAACGAACATTAAGCATTTAAGTTTTCTCATATCAAACATGTTTTGTTGGTTACTTTCAACTCTATCAAGATAACGCGACATTCCTGATGTTATTATATCGGAAACAAGAAAAAGGTGCGCCGCAACCGACGCACCTTCTGTATTGGCCACGACTTGACGACATCAGAAAATCTCGGTTCTGTTGTCCTTGATCTTGACTTGGTCTCTCAGGGCGCTGTAGACGTTGCCGCTCACCACCTTGTTGGTGAATTGGCTGGTCTTTTCCCTGATGATGTCGGTGTAGTCGGTGGCGGCGGCAGGCTCGGTGAATCTCACGTTCTTGATGATGAACGCGCTGGCATTGCCTGCGATGGGACCCACTTGCTCGCCTTCCTTCATGCCGAGGATCGTGCCCACGATGTCGGCCTCAACGCCGAAGTTGCTCAGCACACGCGAGTCGATGGCGATGTCGGAAACGCTGGTCGACTCGGCACCCAACTCGCTCACCATGCGGTTCACGTCGTCGCCGCAAGCTTTCATCTTGTCGACGGCCATCTGACCCTTCTTCTTGTTGAGGATCTGGTACTTGGCCTGGTCGATGACGGTCTCCAACGGGGCATAGCCTTCGTGGACGACACCCGTCAAGGCAGCCACGACCAACATGTTGTCGAG
>CALFIT010000319.1 GCA_937877465.1 uncultured Bacteroidales bacterium
CCAACTCAGCGTCGAAGAGAGAGCCCTCGCCGTTGGTCACGCAGAAGCGCTCGCCCTCGGTCATGCGCAGCACCTTGACGCAGTGCTTCGACTCGTCCTCGGGCAAGGTCGTCAGGCCCTCAGTGGCGGTGGGTATGTAGAAGACATTCATCTATTTGTTTATTCTATTTGTCGCTTTGCGTCATTGCGAGGAGGAACGACGAAGCAATCTAGGCATTAAACTTATTCTCTGGATTGCTTCGTTCCTCGCAATGACGCGAAAGGTGTCCATATATCACATCCTGTTCGGCATTCCAATGCCTAACAATTCAGACGCGTTGCGCAGCAGGGCCGCCACCATGTCGCAAATCTGGAGGCGGAACATGCGGCGGTCAACGTCAGGCTCCTTCAGGATGCTGCACTCCTGATAGAACTGGTTGAACTTCTGCGCGAGGTCGAAGATGAAGTTGGCCACCATCGCGGGACTGCGGTTCTCGGCGGCTTGGTTCAAGACCATCGGCCAGCCGTACATCATCACGATGATTTCCTTCTCCTTCGGCTGCAAGTCACTGACTTTCACCTCACTCTCCAATTTGATGCCTTGTTCCTCCGCCTTGCGCAACACGGAGCAGATGCGGGCGTGGGTGTATTGCACAAACGGGCCGGTGTTGCCGTTGAAGTCGATGGACTCCTCCGGATTGAAGAGCATGGTCTTCTTCGGGTCGACCTTGAGGATGAAATACTTCAAGGCGCCCAAGCCGATGGTGTGATACAGCTTGTCGGCCTCCTCGGGCGACAGGTCTTTGGCCTTGCCAAGCTCCTCGGAAACGCCTTTGGCTGTGGCCACCATCTCGTCCATGAGGTCGTCGGCATCGACCACCGTGCCCTCGCGCGACTTCATCTTGCCGTTGGGCAACTCGACCATGCCGTAGGACAGATGCTCGATGTCGTTGCCCCACTCGCGACCCAAGCGCACCAACACGCGCTTCAGCACGTCGAAGTGGTAAATCTGCTCATTGCCAACGACATAAATCAGTTTCTCGGGGTCGTATTCCTTCACGCGCAGTTGTGCCGTGCCGAGGTCTTGCGTCATATAGACCGAAGTGCCGTCGCGGCGGAGCAGCAGCTTCTCGTCCAAGCCCTCGTCGCGGAGGTCGCACCACACGGAGTTGTCGTCGCGGCGATAGAGAACGCCTTTTTCGAGGCCTTCCTGCACCAATTCCTTACCCAACAGATAGGTCTGCGACTCGTAGTAGATCTTCTCGAAGGCCACGCCCAACCGCTTGTAAGTCACATCAAAGCCGTCATACACCCATTGGTTCATCGTCTCCCAAAGGTGGCGCACCTCGGGGTCGTTGGCCTCCCACTTGCGCAGCATCTCGCGGGCTTCCTGCATCAAGGTGGACTCGGCTTCGGCCTTGGCCTTGGCCTCTTCCTTGGCTTTTTCGTCCAAAGCGTCGTAATTCACAGGCAGCAAGGACTTTACCTCTTCCTTGAATTTCTTGTCGAACAGCACATAGAAGTCGCCGATGAGGTGGTCGCCCTTCTTGCCCGTCGATTCGGGTGTGCAGCCGTTGCCCCA
>CALFIT010000320.1 GCA_937877465.1 uncultured Bacteroidales bacterium
GTCGTTGTCGTACATGTAGCGCGGCATGTCGGCCATGATCATCACGGGCTTGGAGGAGGTGAAGGTGTAGTTGTTCGTGCCCGTCTTGCGGTCTTTGGTGTAGGCCAACAGCATCAGGCACCAGCGCGTGAGGGCGTCGGGCATGGTGAAGCTGAAGGTCGCGCTGCCGTCGGCATTGGTGCGCAGCTGCGGGAAGAAGAAGGCCGTCTCGTTGAAGTTCTCGCGAAGGGTCGGCTCGGTGGGTTCGGCAGGTTCGGTTTTTTGCTCAGCGCTACCACCTGTTTCCATATCATCGGCGGCTTCCTCTTCAACAGCCATATCGGCAGTTGCAATGGAAGCGTTTTTGGCCATTGCCGCTTCTGGCATCGCCATTTCTTCTACCATGTCATATATCACACGTCCTGCTCCCAAGCCCTTAAACATTCTTCTGCTGCCGTAAAAATATCTGAAATCGAAGAACGGCGCATCGGAAGGCAGACTGAAGTTGAAGAGTGCGGCAAAAGAGTAGTAGGCCAAAACCGTTTGCGAAGAGGTGAAGCTGTGGCCGTCGGTGCCGAAGCTTTTGCTATAGACGCCCGAAGGCGACATGTTGAACCACCAGTAATTACGGGCAAACTCATCCAACGAGGCATCGTACATCCCAGCCAGCAAAGCCGCTTCCAAAGGCTTGTCCTTGTAGTCGCGGACGGTCACCTCCCAAGTCTCCTCGGTGCCGGGGCTGAGCTTGTCACGCATAGTGGCCAATTTCACGTCCAAATCGAAGTTGTCGAAAGGCACGGAAACACTCAAACGGTTGGTAATAAGCCTGTTTTCCTTGGCAAAGGCATAACGCCACGCAAGGCCGCCACGGTCCTTTTCGGTCACCTTATAAGATAAGGTCTGCACGTCGTTGTTGAGCGTGAGTTTCTTGTCCATGCGGACTTCGTCGCCGTGGAGCAGTTGCACCCAGACTTCCACCGCCTTGGCCGAACTGCCGATGCTGAGCTGGATTTCGTCGCCGGGACGGGCGGTCGTCTTGTCTTGGTGACACCATTCCATCGTGGTGAAAGGCAACGTTTTGGAGCCGTTTTCAAACACGGTGAACTGTTGCGAAACCTTCGCCAAGGGGTCGTCCAAACTCGTCAGCTCGACGACATATTTTCCGGGTTCCAGAGCCTTGCCGTCGTAGAACTTGGCCTTGTCGTCAACGGTGAGTTCGTCGTCAACGACCAAGGTCTTGTTTTGCTTGTCGTAGAAACTGAAGTTCGGGAAAAGTCGTGCCAATTCCTCATCGCTAAGCAGCTGTCGGTCAAGGTTTTCGTTATGCCGCATTGCCTCGAAATAGTTCATCTTGGCGGCATCGTCGTAACGGTAAATCTTCCGCGAAATGCGGCTCTTGGCGGGCTGCCAGCTGAGGTTGCTCACGCTGATGTTGTACTTCCCGATTTCAGATTTCTCTACCTCCGAGGGCAAGTCGGTGCTGATGGCGATTTCGTTGTAACCCGCGCGGATGCTGTAGGTGTCGCTGTGCGTCTCGCCTTGCTTGCTCGTGGCGGTCACCTCGATTTCATAGGTGAACATGGGCTGTTTTTCGGGCGCGATGCTCAGCGATGGCTTCAAGTTGAAGGTGACGGCGAACTTGCCGCTCTCGTCGGTGCGGCCCTTGCCGAAGGTGATTTGCTCGTCGTCGACGACGGGGTACCACCACCACCAGCAACGCCAGGGGAACGAGGTCTTGCGGACGACGCGATACGAGTATTCCACATCGTCCAAGCCAAAGCCTGCGTAGGCTTTCACGTCGCCATGCACCGTAACTTCTTGGTTGAGTTTGTATTGCTCTTTCGGACTTTCAAACTTGACCTCGAAAGTCGGGCGTTTGTATTCCTCCACGCGGATGGTGGTGCTGCCCTGCTTGGCATTGAGGCGGAACACACCGTTCAGTCGGTCGGTGGGGATGACGAACGAGCCGCTGAACGCGCCGTATTCGTCGGTGGTGAACTGGGCCGAGCTGATTTCCTGCCAGTTGGCATCGCGGAAGGAAACGCTTTCCGAAAAATTGCTGGCAAGGCTCAAATCCTCGCCCTGCTTGCGCGTCACAATGCCTTGGAAATAGACGGTCTGCCCGGGACGGTAGATAGCACGGTCGGTGAAGAGCTTGGTGCTAATGTTCGTGGTCGTGTTGCGCGACTTCTCACGGAGGAAGAAACTGTTGGCCGACAGCAAATTATCATCGCCCTTGCGCAGGTTGATGCCGAAGGAATTGTCGGTCTTTTTCGACAGTTGCACCCTGCCGTTGCGGTCGGTCTTGGGCGTCTCGATGATGATGGTCTTGTACTCACGTACCTTGTAGTCGTATTCGCGGCGGTAGAGTTCCACAGTGACCCCTTCCACGCATTTCCCCGTCTTGCGGTCCACAACGACCACGGTCATCTTGTCGTCCTGTTGGTCGGCGATGTAGCCGAGGCTTGACACTTGGAATTTGATTACCAGCATCTTACCCTTATCCGTGTTGTCTTTTCTGACATTGCCCACAAGGAAATAGCAGCCTTTTTCGAGGGCAGGCAAGGCGATCAAGGTGCTGTGCTCGCGGTAGTCCGTTTCAGCGGGCAAGGTCAATTCCTGTTCGACGACGGCGGACTTCTTGTTCAAGGCTTTCAGCTGGTCTTCCTTGTTCAGACGGTCCAATTCGGCAAGCTCCTTTTCCGTAACCTTCACTATTTTATAATAAGGTGCGGTCACGTTGCGGCATTCGAGCACGGCGGGAATAGCCTCGTTGGGCAGCTGCACTGAATTCAAGCTGATGTCGATTTGTGGCTCCTCGATGCGTTTGATGAGGTTTTGGCAGTTCTTTGCGCCCTCCGACTTCGGGAACTTGGCGATGGTTTGTTCGCACAACGCCTTGGCTTTCTTGTAGTTGTCGAATAGGGTGCTGTCGCTGCCGTTGCTTTCGTATTGGCTCATCATGTTTCGTGCGATGAGCGAGGCGACTTCGGCGGAGAGCGGGTTGCTTTCGTGCTGCGCCTTCAGGTTTTCCATCGCGGCTTGGTATTGTTCATCCTTGTCAAGGATGCCGTTGACGAAGCCGAAACGCTTGAAGTCGTTGTAAATCAGCACGTCTTCGTTGCTGTTTTGGATGTTGTAGGCAATCAGTTCTTGATAGATCTTCAGGCACTTGGTGAGCGGGTTGTCGCCGGTGCCAAGGTCGGCCTTCACGAAGTCGTTGGCGGGCAGCCACCACGCCTCGGTGTCGCCTTCGGCATCGTCGGCATCGGCTTGTTCCTGATAGTATTTCGCCACGCGGTGGAACATGAACTCGAAGAGCGAAGCCTCGTAATCCAAGTGTTCCTTGTTGTTGTCGTTGTTCTCATACAAGACCATGAAGTCCTTGGTCTTGGCCTTTTTCAGTGCTTCGACAGGCTTCAGTGCCTCGGCGTAATGCTGGTTGATGCGTGTCTCGAAACTCGCCTTGTCCCAATATTTCATCTCGATTTTGGAGAGGTCGCCGCCGTCGATGGGCAGGTTCTCGTTGATGCGCCACTCGTTGTCGTCCAAATAATCGGCGTAGGCCTTGGCGATTTCCTCGTGCAGGAGGGCGTCGTACACGGCATCCAAGGTGCCCAATTTGGTTTCGGCGTATTGGATGAAATGCTGTTGCGCGTCGTCCTCGACGGTGAACTGGAAGATGTTTTGCCGATAGAGGTAGGTCTTCAGCAGTTGGGTTTGGTTTTTGTCCTTAGTTGCCTGTTTTTCAATGGCATCCAACTCTTTCTCCGCCGATTCCGGCAGGTTCTTTTCGAGGTTTTCCTTAACTTTTTTCCACATGTCCTTATAGTCGTTTGAAGGGGTTTTGAAGGCCAACAGGCCGATGGTGGCCGCCGCCAAGGTTGCGATGATGATTCCAGCGTGTTTCATATTGTTGGAGTTTTATACAAGAACGCAAAAATAGCAAATATCGTGCAAATTATTTCTATTTTTGCAGCCGTGAAATCATTACAGCAAATCATCACTCCCATCGCCGCCGAGATGCGGCAGTTTGAAGCTTTCTTTGCGCAGACGCTGAAAGCCGACACCGATCCGATGGACGGCATCATGCGTTATGTTTTGGACTCACGCGGCAAGCGTCTGCGTCCGATTTTAGTGCTGCTTTCGGCAAAACTCTTCGGCGAGATTAATGAGCAAACCTTAAGAGCAGCCACCTTCGCGGAGATGATTCATTCCGCCACAATTATCCACGACGACGTGGTCGACGGCGACGACCGTCGCCGCGGCCAAGCCTCGGTGAAGGCCGCCTTCGGCAACCTCTCCGCCGTGCTCGCCGGCGACTACCTCTTGGCCCGCGCCATGCTGCTCCTCGCCCAGCCTGCCGACCTCGTCATCATGCAAGAAATGCTCCGCACCACAGCCGCCATGAGCGAAGGAGAACTGATGCAATCCATTGTCGTCGACTGCGTCCCGCAGTCGGAAAAAACAACGCAATACCTTGACATCATCACCCGCAAGACCGCCCTGCTGATGCGTTCCTGCTGCGTGGCGGGCGCCCTGTCGGTCGGTGCCATACCTGAGCAGGTGCAACAAATTGCGGACTTCGGCCTCCATTTCGGCATCCTCTTCCAGCTGCGCGACGACCTCCTCGACGGCGAAAACACCGAAATGGCACAAGCCCTGTTGCCCACCTATCTTAACAAGACCTTGAAAGCCTTGGAAGGCTTTCCTCCAACCGAAACCCTTCAGGCATTGCGCGAACTGACCACTTTTTGCGCCGAGCGGGAGGGATAATTGGCGTTTTGCGGTTTTTTTGTCGCCTATTCACTAAGATTTCGTATCTTTGCAAATTCAATTCAAAGACGGTACGATGAAAAACAGTTACAAGGAATATAAGCAGCTGAATCTCACCGAGACAGCTGACGCCATCCGCAAGTTTTGGGAAGACGACGACACCTTCCAAAAGAGCCTCGACAACCGCGACAAGGACAACGCCTTCGTGTTTTTTGAAGGTCCGCCGAGCGCCAACGGCACCCCAGGCATCCACCATGTGATGGCCCGCTCGATCAAGGACGTGGTGTGCCGCTACCAGACCCTGAAAGGCAAACACGTCGTCCGCAAGGCCGGCTGGGACACCCACGGCCTGCCCGTCGAACTCGGCGTGGAGAAGAAACTCGGCATCACCAAGGAAGACATCGGCAAGAAAATCAGCGTCGACGACTACAACCGCGCCTGCCGCGAGGAGGTGATGAAATACAAGGACATGTGGGACGACCTCACCCGCAAGATGGGCTATTGGGTCAACTTAGACGACCCCTACATCACCTTCACCAACGACTACATCGAAACCCTGTGGTTCTTGCTCAAAGACCTGTACGACAAGGGGTTGCTCTATAAAGGCTACACCATCCAGCCCTATTCGCCCGCTGCCGGCACCGGACTCAGCTCGCACGAACTGAACATGCCCGGCTGCTACCGCGACGTGAAAGACCTCACCTGCGTGGCACTATTTAAGTTGAGAGTTGATAGTTTGCAGTTTGCAGTTGAGAAAAACTGCCAACTGCCAACTGCCAACTGCCAACTGCCAACTTACGCAATTGCTTGGACGACAACACCGTGGACATTACCCTCAAACACTGCGCTTTGCGTCGGGCCGAACATCGACTATGTGCTGCTCAAGACCGTGCATCCCTACAACGAGGAGCCCTGCCAGATCCTGATGGCCAAGGCCTTGGTCGGGACGATGTTCAAGGAAACGCCCGAAGTCGTCGCTGAGTTCAAGGGCAGCGAGCTTGTCGGCATTGAATACGAGCAGCTGATTCCGTGGGTCAACCCGGGCGAAGGCGCGTTCCGCATCATCGCAGGCGACTATGTGACCACCGAAGACGGTACGGGCATCGTCCACATCGCACCCACCTTCGGCGCCGACGACAAGCGCGTGGCCGCCGCCGCCGGCATCCCGCCCCTGCAACTGAT
>CALFIT010000321.1 GCA_937877465.1 uncultured Bacteroidales bacterium
CCCGAAGCCGCCAGCATCTGTGCGATCATGTTTTCATAGACATAGCCAAGATTGGTGCTGAGCTTGTCGTTCAACAGCTTTTGGTATATGACATTTTCGGTATTGTCCTTGTCCCAAAAGGCAAGGGTGACAAACAAGCCCGTGTCGGCACAGAAAACCTTGAATTTCGAGATGTCTTTTGTCAACGACATGCCCACATTCGGGTCATTGGAATGATAGGAGAAAAGTGTGGTCTTGCTGTCTTCAAGGTCTTTCAGGAACTCCATCATTTTGGCCTCGTCAACATCACCAAGAACGGCATATGGCTTGTAGCGGTTGCTCGTCTGGCTCAATTGCGACGGAATGTTCATAAAGAGTGTTTCCAAACGTCCTGTCGAGTCAAGTTTTTGGAAATCGTCTTGATAAATGTTGATGATGCCACGCTTGGCGAGGTCCACCATACTGAAATTGTTCGTTTCAAGATAGGCTTCAACCGCCTGTGGCATACCGCCAACAAGCATGTAAAGCCTGAAATCACGCATTTTTTCGCGATGTGCCTTGCTGAGGGGAAGCCGTTGCTCGTAGAATGTGCGGAGCAATGGAACCGTGGCCTCGTCGCCCAAAGCCCAACGGAATTCCTCGAAATCCATCGGATGGAGCGTGACGCGCTCCTCTTCGCTCGGTAGCGTGATGTCCTTTGTGTTCTTCTTGATGCTGATGAGCGAGCCGGTCTCGATATAATCATAGCGGCCATCCTTGACAAGATACTTGATGGCTTGGCGGGCGTTGGGGCATTTCTGCACCTCGTCGAAGATGATGACCGACTTGCGCTTCTGCAATACCACGTTATATATGGACTGGAGTTGCAGGAATATGAAATCCTTGTTCATCAGATTGTCGAACAAAGACTTCACTTCTTCCGAGGCTTCGTTGAAGTCGATGAGGATATAGGATTCGTATTCGTTTTTGGCGAACTGCTCTACAAGTGTCGATTTGCCGACACGCCTTGCGCCTTCAACCAAAATGGCAGTCTTGCCGTTTTGGACACGCTTCCATTCGAGAAGACGGTCATATAGTTTGCGTTTGAAAATCCTTCCCATTTTTAAGTGTGTACCGTTATGTTTTCGAGCGCAAAATTAGGCTTTTAATTTGAGTTACGCAAATCTTTTTGTTCGATTTATCCAAAAATACGCAAATCTTTTTTGCCGATTTATCCAAAAATACGCAAATCTTGTTGGTTAATCGTTATAATGTATCTCCTCCAGATTCTCCTGAATCATCTCCTTGAGGTATTTCATGATGCTGACGTCGGTCATGGGCATTCCGTCCAAGGCCTCCTTGATTTCGTCGGTGTCGAAGACGAACTCGCCCTCGTCGGTGATGTGCTTGTAGATGAAACGAATGTCCTCGTGGGCCGAAAACAGCATGACCAACGAGCCGGCCAAGTCGCCCATCGGGGGACGATCCAAGTGGTCGTGCTGGAACCAGAAGTCGAGCACGGTGCCTTTGCCGACTTCGCTTTCGATCTTCATGCCGCCGCCGGCGTTTTCGGTGTTCATCTTGATGAGCGGCAGGCCCAATCCGACCTTTCGCGTGGTTCGTGAGGTGGTCCAAGGGTCGGTCACCTTGGCCAGGAACTCAGGCGTCATGCCCTTGCCGTTGTCCTTGATGGTGAAGGCGTAGATGTTGTCTTTCAGGCTGTCGCGGATGGTCAGTTCGACGAGGGTCGAGTTGGCCGCCGTCGAGTTTTCCATCAGGTCGTAAACATGCATTGATAGTTCTTTCATCCGTATAAAAGCTGTAATTTTTCTTTGGGTTC
>CALFIT010000322.1 GCA_937877465.1 uncultured Bacteroidales bacterium
CCATCATCGGCATCACGCCCAACAACGTGGGGGTGAGGCTGGCGCGCATCAAGGACAAATTGGTGAAAATGTCGAAAAACGAATGAAAGGGAAACATCATGGAAAACAACGAAAACAACAATCTGAACGAACTCGACCAACTGAAAGCGCAATACGAGACGCTGAAACGGCAATTCGACCAGCAGGAAATCATTAATGACAGGCTGATGAAGTCGTCTGTCAAACAGGGCACGGACTTTTACAGACACTATAGGTTAAGAAATATTATAATGTATCCGTTGGTTGCAATTTTTGGGCTGTTTTTTGCCAAAGAGTTGTTTGACAATAGCCTTTCAATACGATTGTTTGTGATGTCGTTCTGCTTGGCATGTCTTGTTATTGAGTTGTGGATGACTAAAAAAATCCAGAACAAAGTGTTGGAAAACAATAATTTGCTAAATCTTGCGCATTGGGCCCAAAGTTACAGGAAACTCTTCTCGGTCTTTACCATTCTCAACTATTCCACAGGACTTATCCTGACATTTGGCTGTGTTTTGGCCCTGTTAGGTGAGGAAATCCGTTTACCGAACATGACCACGATTATTGTTATGGCAGGTTTTGTTCTGTTGTTTTTCATTTTTCTTGGTACTGCCGAAATCCGCTATAAGACAAGGCCTTGCGATGAGATTATCCGCCAAATCGAAGCATCCGATGACACCTTAATTAAGAATAAAAAAACTGGCTTCACTATGAAACAAAAATTGTTTTGCACGGCCATGTTAGTCATGTTTATCGGCTTCGACATTTGGGCTTACACGATTGTCGGAACCTATTTGAAACTGCCCCCGATGTGGCGGCAAGTCACCTACACTCGAACTGGTGACAGCCTTCCAGTGGATGACGGGCTGTCGATTTGGGAGGTCTTTGCCGACACGGTTCTCTCCACCGAGGATGTTCCCGCCTTGACGGAACTTTGGCAAGAAGATCCTTCTCTCGTTGTGGCGAAAGGCGCGGACAGCAATGGGAAGAGCGTGCAACTCTATGCGCTGAGAATGGCATCGCCTGAAGGCCCTATGGTCAGTTCGGCGCGTATTGGGGGCAAACCTGTGGTGGAAAAAGTGGTGCTGAAGGAGCCTTATCTCAACAATGAGGATGAGGCCATCCCTCTGCTTTTCTACCTGACTCCCGAAGCGAAACAACTTTGGAGCGAGAATTTCAATCCAAACGAGGAAGTCAAGTCGATTGATATTGCCTTCGTCGTGGATGGTGTGGTGTATTGGAAGACGAATTTCACTTCCTTACAAGGTGTAGTGGGCCGCTCATTCTTCATCAAGAGGAAATGGTCGTCGAAAGAAGAGTTGGACGATTTCTGCAAACGGTTGGTCCACGAGTAGATCTGGCGTGCGCAACGTCTCTACAAACGGCTTGCGAAAATAAATCTCACTTTTTCCTTGACAGTATCAAAAAAATCCGTACTTTTGCAGTGTTATAATAAACTAATACACTAAAACAAATAAAAACAACATGATGAACGTCAACAAAAACCAAGCGGGCGGCAATAATAATAAGGTGTCGCCGTTATCCATGCAACAAACCAATAATCATTCAAAACCTACAATTATGAATAAACGCATTTTCACGCTTTTGGCACTTTGTGTGTGCTTCATCGTGCCGGCCATGGCGCAGAGCAAAATCACGGGAACCATCGTCGATGAGGCTAATAATCAAGGTATTCCTTTCGTCAATGTGGGTCTGTTCCGTCAGGCGGACAGCGTGTTTGTCAGCGGCGCGGCTTCCGACGACAAGGGCCGTTTCGAGCTGTTGGCGCCCAACGGCGACTACC
>CALFIT010000323.1 GCA_937877465.1 uncultured Bacteroidales bacterium
CATCCCATCGCCCAAGGCAGAGCCATTCAAACAATGGATGGCGCAAGTGGCGGCATAAACTAAATAACCATAGAATTATGATCAAAAACATCATCTTCGACTACGGCGGCGTGCTCCTCGACTGGAACCCGCATTACCTTTATGACCCTTATTTCGGCAACGCGGAGAAGGCCGAATGGTTCCTCACCAACATCTGCACTTACGAGTGGAACGCCCAACACGACAATGGCCGTCCCGTGGCGGAAGGCACGGCGGAACTCATCGCTGAGCATCCCGAGTGGAAGAAGGAAATCGAGCTGTATTACGGCGAGTTCATGAAGATGATGGGCGGACAGATTCCTGGTATGGAGGAATACGTTAAGGAATTGAAAGCCAAAGGCTTCCGTGTGTTTGGGCTGTCCAACTGGTCGGAGGAGACCTTTGCCTTGGTGCGGCCGGTCTATCCCGTCCTCAACCTCATGGAGGACATGGTGATTTCGGGCATCGAAAAGGTGATGAAGCCCGACCCAAGAATTTTCCAATTAGCCTTGCAACGCTTCGGCATCAAGGCCGAGGAGACGGCTTTCATCGACGACAACCCGAATAATGTGGCGGCGGCGAATGCTTTGGGTGTCATAGGAATTCTTTTTGAGTCAAAAGATAAGTTCGAGGAAGTATTGAAGAAAATATGTAATTTTGCTGGTAAATAATAGGAATAATAGGAACGATTATGTATTGTCCGAATTGTGGAAGTAAAAGAATTGTAACTGGCCAACGAGGCTTCAGTTGGAGAAACGGCATACTGGGATCGCTGTTTTTGGGTGATAATGGCTTTCTTGCAGGTTTTCTCGGCAGTCGAGATATCGTCTGCGAGTGCGAGAACTGCGGCTTTGAATGGAAAGTGGAGGATAAAAAATGAAAGTTTTAACTGTTGAACAAATAAGAGAAGCCGACCGCTACACCATTGAACACGAACCCATCGAGTCCATCGACCTGATGGAACGGGCGGCTACGAAAGTCTTCGAATGGCTCTACCGTCGTGCGCCGCGCGACAAGACCATCAAGATCTTCTGCGGCATGGGCAACAACGGCGGCGACGGCTTGGCCGTGGCAAGGATGCTGAACGGGCAAGACATTGTCCCGCAGGTGTTTATGGTGCGTCACAGCGACCGCATGAGCCACGACTGCGAGGTGAACTACTACCGTCTCGCAAACGAGACCAAGGTGCCGATGTTCGACATCCTCAGCGACGACGACTTCCCGAAAGTCGACGCCAACGATGTGGTGGTCGACGCCATCTTCGGATCGGGACTCAACCGTCCGCCGCAGGGCATGACCGCCGACTTGATAGCCTACCTCAACCAAAGCCACGCCATTCGTGTGGCCATCGACATCCCGTCGGGACTCTTCGCCGACCAGCCCAGCGCGTTGGGCTTCATCTTCAAGGCCGACTACACGCTGACGTTCCAAAACCCCAAGTTGGCGTTCCTGCTGCCCGAAAACGACCCGTATGTGGGACGTTTCGAGGTCTTGGACATTGGCCTGCATCCCAAGTATTTGGAGGAAGTCGAGACACGCAACCTGCTGACCGTCAAGGCGATGGTGAGGCCGATTTTGCACACGCGCACCAAATATTCCCACAAAGGCACATACGGTCACGCCCTGCTCATTGCCGGCTCCGAAGGCAAGACGGGCGCGGCCTTGCTCGGCGCGAAGGCTTGTCTGCGCACGGGTGTCGGCTTGCTGAGCGTCCACCTTCCCAAGATGGCGCAACTGCCCATGCAGACCGCCGTCCCCGAAGCCATGATTGACGGCGACGAATCCGAAACCTGCTTCTCGACCTTCGGGCATCTGGATGCCTATTCCGCTGTGGGTGTAGGTCCGGGCTTGGGCAAGGCCGACGAGACCCAACGCGCCCTGAAGCTGCTTATTCAGGAAGTGCGCGTCCCTCTCGTCATGGATGCCGATGCCTTGAACATCCTCTCCGACAACCCGACGTGGCTCGCTTTCTTGCCTGCCAAGACCATCCTGACACCGCATCCGAAGGAGTTTGAACGCCTCGCAGGAAAAAGCGCGAACTCCTTTGAACGCCTCGAAAAACAGCGCGAACTCTCGATGAAAAACAATATCATCGTCGTCGTGAAAGGCGCACACACGGCCATCACCATGCCCAACGGCACCTGTTTCTTCAACACGACGGGCAATCCCGGCATGGCCACGGCGGGCAGCGGCGACGTGCTGACGGGCATCATCCTCTCGCTCTTGGCGCAACGCTATTCGCCCGAAGAGGCGGCGGTGTTGGGCGTGTATCTCCACGGCCTGGCCGGCGACCTTGCCGCCGAGGAGATAGGGCAGGAGGCTTTGATGGCTTCCGACATCACAGAGCATCTGGGGAAGGCGTTTGCTGCAATGCGCGCAAAGTAATTATGGGATTGGCCAAGGCCAAGAAATGTTACATGCCGCAGGAAAGACGGCGTGTCCGTGGTGTCGATTGGCTGCCTGAAGAACTGATGTATGGCTGGAAAAAAACAAATAATGAAAAAAGTTTGAACCTGTACCGCGATATGGCACAACAGGCTTCTAATTTTGCAGCGTGAAATGAAGTTTAACCCTTAAAAACAACGCAATTAT